>CACZNM010000063.1 GCA_902782535.1 uncultured Erysipelotrichaceae bacterium | reverse complement strand
TAAATCCACAATTAGTCTATAAAAAGAGTTTAAGAAATTGTAATATGGAAGGAATATATATAAGTCCATTTAAAGATTTTACAGAAGTAGATATAAGAGGATGTAAATTTAGTGATGATAATGATCCAAAGACAATAGATCGAATGAATACAACCCTTGATGATGCCATATATGATGAAACAACAACATATAATGGAAGCTCATTTAGTAAAATATTTGAGGAAATGAAGAAAAAAAATAAACATTGAAAAATACATAGTGTATTTAACAATATTTTATTATAAGTTAATATTAAATCATTAAAATTCTTGAATAATCTTTTATTTTTCTATATAATTAAAATGGTTGGTGATGATATGAACACGATAATTATAATATGCTTATTAATAGCATTAATAAGTGTAATAACAATAATATTCATAATAAATTATAATAAATTTCAATGGTTAATAATTAAACTAAATAAAGGTGAAAAAAGTATATCTAATTATTTAAATCAAAAGCATGCGATACTTGTAAGATATGTTGATATATTGAAAGAAGATATTCAAATAAACGATTATCTAGAAGAATATCGAAACATTAATGCTAAGCTATCAATTAATAGTTTAAATCAAAAAGTTAATGATTTTAATAACCTTATTAATGGCTATCTAGATAATAATGAAAAGCTAATGAAAAAAGAAGCAGTAATTAATATTAATAAGGAATTAAGTAGTATTAATATAGCTCTTAACGGTGCTAAAAAATATTATAATGATAATTTAATAATCTATAATCATCTTTGTCATAAATTTCCTGCTTTAATTATTGCTAAATTATTTAGATATAAAGATAAAGAATTTCAAGATGAATTAGAAAACGAAGAATTCAAAATATTAAATGATGAAGAAAAGGATTGAAACTAATCAATCCTTATTTTTTATTTATAATTACTTTAACTTTTGTTGTCTTTGGTTCATAGCGAAGTTTTACATCTTCTCCTGTTACCTTAACTTCTACTTCATATTCACCTGGTGATTTATAATCAGCTAAATCAATTGTGGCATAAATCTTACTTGAATCAAGATTCTTAAGCGATTCCTCACTACCTTTAACAATAACTGACGTTTTAACATCGTTTTCATTCATAGTCATAACAGTTAAACCATTTTCCAAATTCTCATGGATTATTCTAATATCCGGTACTTCTACTTGATTTTCCTTAGTAACAGTTAAGTTAACATTAATTGTTTTAATACTTAAATCACGTACACCATTTGGTTTTTTAATATTAACCGTAAATGTTTTATTTTCACTTACTCCATTTACATCAACATAAACAGGAATATATTCTATTTTCTCAATAACATCTTCATTACCAAATATTTCAATAGAATTAGAACTTGGTGTCAAAGCTTCAATGGCATAACCTAAAGCAGGAGAAGTTCCATCTTCAGGCATTACTTTAATTGGTACAGTCTTGCTTGATGAAGATAAAACTACTTCTGCATCTACTGTATTAGGTAATATTTCAACATCAACAACTTTACCACTATCATCATATGCTACTAAATTACAGTTTTTAAGACTTACCGTTCCTGCTGTTGGATTAACTAAATTATTTAAATCAATCATCGCTTTAACATAACCAACTCTACTAAGTGTTTTTTCATTTCCTTTAATAGTTATTTCGCTTTTACTTAAAGTAACATTCGTAATATCTAATTTACTATCAAGACTTTCACGGTGAAGTATTTCATAATCAACTTCCCTTGTTCCTGATACTTTATCATAAATAACAACTGTTACATAACTAGGGTCAATAGTATAATCAACAAAACTAAATGATTGACTATATTTAAGTTGTACTTTATGTGTTCCTACTGATAATTCTCTTAAATCAATACTAATTCCCTTTGTTGGATACTGTTTTGCAAGATAAATATTAGATTTATTCCCAATTATGACAACATCTGCTGTCTTAGGAAGACCTTCAACGACATAAGCTTCTTCATTATAAATAGCCGTAACGGGTTCACCATAAAGTCTCTCAGCATAATTATTCATCATGATACTAGAATCTTTATCTAATTTATAGAAAGCTAAAAAAGCAATTAATAACGATACAATCAACAATGCTTTCTTAGTTGTTAGAAAATTCTCAACTTTTTTACCATTATTCTTAAACAAATCTGTAATCTTTAATACAAATTTCATTATAGGAGTAATAAGTATCTTATCAAAGAAGAGAATTATTTTACCAATTAATAGGCATATCTTCTTAATTAATTTCTTCATAATCATCTTCCTCTTCTTCACCGGCATCTTGTTTTGGTCTTAATTCATCAATTAACATCATACGAGCATCATCAATCGTTAAATTGTAGAATAATTCCCCTTTAACGGCAATAGATACTCTTCCTGTTTCTTCACTTACTATAACACTGATTGCATCGCTTTCTTCTGCTATACCAAGTGCTGCACGATGTCGTGTACCAAGTCTTTTATTCAAACTTATACTATTACTAGTTGGAAATACCGCTCCTGCACAACTAATTCTATTTCCTTGAATAATAACCGCTCCATCATGTAAAGGATTATTAGGGAAGAATATAGATATCAATAATTCAGATGATAAATCAGCATATAATGGTTTAGCTTTATTAATGTAATCAAGTAAACTAACATCACGTTCAATAACAATTAACGCTCCCATTTTCTCTTTTCTAAAATAGTCAATAGCATTAATTATTTCATACACTAATTTCTCTCTTTCATCAACTGTCAAAATTTTATGACGACCTAATAATTGGCTTCTTCCAAGCTGTTCCAAAACACCACGAATTTCTGGTTGAAAAAT
>CACZNM010000062.1 GCA_902782535.1 uncultured Erysipelotrichaceae bacterium | reverse complement strand
TGTAAGCTTCTGTCATATCTCCATTTTTAGTTTGCTCACAATATTTTTCAGCATTTTGATTATAGTATTTTAAAGTATCATATTTTTTCATAAAAACCTCCTAAAAATATTATACCATAATATCTCTTATTTTTATTTAAAATTATATGCTTTAAACTCATTTACCAATGTCATTTTGGCACTGAACACAATTTTATCTTTTTTTCTTGATTAAATATCCGAAAGTCCTTATAAATAAAGGAAATACTGCGGTTTTTAATCGTACAAAATTTTTTTATTTTTACCCCATTTTTGGGTATCTAGATACCTTTTAGATACTCAGCGGAAGGTATCCAAAAAGGTATCTAAAATATTTTTTTATTTTTAGGCATCAAAAAAGCCTTTATTTTATGGGCTTTTCTTACTTACCACAACATTGTTTATATTTCTTGCCACTGCCACATGGACATGGATCATTTCTTCCTACCTTAGTACTCTTTGCTTGTTTCTTAACTGCTGTATCATCAGAATCATTTGTTAATTTATTTTTTACTACTTCTTTTCTTTCAGTATTTTGTTTTACTTCAGCTTTTAATAAGAATAACGTAATATCTTTATCAATATTAACAAGCATATTATCATACATATTTGCTCCATCTACTGAATAAGCACGTAATGGATCTTGTCCACCATAACCACGCATCATGACTGCTTCACGAAGATGGGCTAGGGCATTAATATTCTCTGTCCAATATTTGTCAATTACATTTAAACTAATGGCTTTTTCGAACTCATCTTTAACTTCCTGTGGTAATTTAGCAATTTTTTCTTCATATTCATTAACTGTTTTATCATAAATAAATTGTATTACTTGATCTTTTTCTTTATCTTTAATATCAGTATAAGCTATATGTTTCCTTAATAAATTTTGATTTGCATAATTAACAATATCTGATAAATCATTTTCTGTTAAATAATCTTCTGGTGGCATATGACTCTCTACTATATCAGAAATATGATTATAAAAGGTATTTAATACCGTATCATGAATAGAATCGTTATCTAATATTTCATTTCTTCTTCTATAGATATCTTCTCTTTGTTGATTCATAACATCATCATACTCTAAAAGTTGTTTTCTTATATCAAAGTTATTACCTTCAACCTTAGCTTGTGCACTACTAAGTGATCTAGTAAATGTTTTATTACGTATAGCTTGAGTATCCGAAAAACCTATTGCTTGTAACATATTTTTAATTCGATCGGTTCCAAATCGTACCATCAAGTCATCTTCCATTGATACATAAAATTGACTTGCTCCTGGATCACCTTGACGACCACTACGTCCTCTTAACTGATTATCAATTCTTCGTGATTCATGACGTTCGGTACCAATAACATATAAGCCACCTAAAGCTTTTGTTTCATCTGTTAATTTAATATCCGTTCCACGTCCTGCCATATTTGTTGCAATTGTAACCGCACCTTTTTCTCCTGCATGGGAGATTATCTCGGCTTCTCTAGCATGATTTTTAGCATTTAATACTTCATGCTTAATTCCTTTTTTTTCTAGCATTGAACTAATTAATTCACTATTTTCAATAGCAACAGTACCTACTAGTATTGGTTGTCCAGTTTTATGTATTTTTTCTATTGCATCAACAATAGCTTTATATTTTCCCTTTAAACTTGGATAAAGTAAATCAGTATAATCAATACGTGCAATAGGACGATTAGTAGGTATTACAATAACATACATATTATAGATATTTCTAAACTCTTCTTCTTCCGTTTTAGCAGTACCTGTCATACCAGAAAGTTTATTATACATTCTAAATAAATTCTGGAAAGTAATCGTAGCAACCGTTTTGGTTTCTTCATTAATTTTTACGCCCTCTTTAGCTTCAACAGCTTGATGTAATCCATCACTCCATTGTCTTCCCTTCATAATACGTCCAGTAAATGGATCAACAATTAATACTTCACCTTCCTGAACAACATAATCAACATCTTTTTTCATTCCATAATTAGCCTTTAAAGCTTGATTAATATAATGAACTAATTCATTATTCTCTAAACTATAAAGATTTTTTAATTTAAAATAACTTTCGGCTTTTGATACACCATCATCCGTTAAAGTAACATTTTTTGTTTTTTCATCATAATTATATTCTACTTCGTTTTTAAGTGATTTAGCGAAATGATCAGCATCTTGATAAAGATTAGCACTTTTAAGTTGACCACCAGAAATAATTAAAGGCGTTCTTGCTTCATCAATTAAAATGGAATCAGCCTCATCGATTATGGCATAATTAAGTCCTCTTTGTACTCTATTCTCACGTCTTATAACCATATTATCACGTAGATAATCAAATCCTAATTCATTATTTGTAGTATATAAAATATCACAATTATATTGTTCTTGTTTCTCTTGTGGCGATAAATCACGCCTATTAATACCAACAGAAACGCCTAATCCTTCATAAATAGGTCCCATCCACTCAGCATTACGAACAGTTAGATATTCATTAACTGTAATAACATGAACACCTTTTCCTTCTAAAGAATTAAGATAAGCTGGGAATATTGTTACAAGGGTTTTACCTTCACCTGTACGAAGTTCTGCAATATTACCATAATGAATGGCAATAGCACCTAATAACTGAACATAGAAAGCTTTTTCTCCTAGTTTTCGCCAAGCAACCTCACGAGCCGTAGCATATGCTTCTACTAAAAGATCATCAAGAGTTTCTCCATTAGATAATCTTTCTTTAAATATTTCGGTATTCTTCTTTAATTCTTCATCACTTTTTTTACTATATTCTTCTTCTAATTCTACGATTTTATCTGCAAGCTTTTTAAATCTTTGCATTTCTTTATATTCATGATCAAATAACTTTTTTATTATATTCATACATATCTCCTTAAATATATATTTTATCAAAAAAAAAGACTATTTTCTAGTCTTTTACAGCTTTTATCAAGAAAAATATCTATTTATTTTCCTTCTTTTTTCTTAGCTTCTTTTTTTTCTTTCATTTCTCTAATTGCTCTAACAAGAGCCTTAAAAGGTAATGAGAGAATAGTTAGGCAAGTAGTAACTCCTAATACAGTAACCGTTGGATGTTGAATAACAAATTCTACGATTGCTGAGAAAAGCATCCCGATTCCATCTTTTGATTTATCAATCGCTTCCATTACAGAATAAACATTATTGGGATCCTCTGCCGTCATAAGACCCACTCTTGTATTAAACCATGTTGTTAATCTACCTATTTCAATCGCTTTTAAATATTCAAAACCTGGTAATTCTCTTATTATTTCAAAAATCGCAGCAGCAGATGCTAATATTTTATCAATAGTTAATAAAATCTTCCCTCTTCCTAAACTCCTTCTACTAAGTCTTGAACCTTTATCAATTTTCTTTAATCTATCAGTATTAATTTTACTAACAAAGACTTTATCTTCTATTTTATCCTCTACTATATCTTCAACTCTATCTTCACTCATATTATTTCACCTTTTCTAGGACAGTTTTATATACTTCATTTACCATATTATATTCACTATTATCAGTAACTGGTATTAAAGTATCATCACTACTACTTGTATAATATGAATATACCATTAAGTTATTGTTTTCATCATAAGTATTATCGGTAAATATCATATAATTTTTATCTTTATCTTTTAAATAAAAATTAAATAATAATTCACAGTTAACTTTCTCACCATTTTCTTTTTCAAAGACAAATTCATAATTACTATATTCTTTCGCTTTAAGTATCCCTTTTTCTTCTATTTTATCATTCATATATTACTCGCTTTCGATAACACCATAACCCTTTTCTTTTCTTTTATAAACAACATTAACAGCATTTGTTTCACTATCACGATAGACATAAAAATCATGACCTAATAATTCCATTTGTAGAATAGCTTCTTCACTACTCATTGGTTTAACCTCAATTTTTTTTCTTTTTACAACTTCACTATCATCTTCGATAGGTATTAAATCATCCAAATTAAATTCTTTTGATTTAGCTTTATTTCTACTTTGTAATTTAGCTTTATTCTTCCTTATCTGTCTTTCTAATTTATTAATTATTAAATCAACAGCAGCATAGAAATCTTCTTGTTCTTCTTCTGCTCTTAAAATAAGAGTTTTAAGTGGTATAGTAACTTCTACTTTTTGAGTATAAGATCTTATTTTTACTAAAACTGTTGCTTTAGCTTTTTGATCAACTATATACTTATCAAGTTTTCCAAGTTTCTCCTTTACATAATTCTTCATTGCATCAGTTATTTCAACGCTTTTACCTCTTATAAGTATTTCCATAAATATCTCCTCCTTTTTTAAAAACATATTTATTTTTATAATACCTCTTACAATTTTAATATATCATATATTTTTTAAAAATTCCATTAATTAAAAGTTATATTACAATTATTTGACATAATAAAACTACTAACACATCTTTTATTAAAAATATGTTAGTAGTTTTAATTTACTACACAATAATTTCATCATTTACTACTGATACATTTGTGGCTTGATATCCTTTAGAAGTATCTAGAAGATTAAATTCCACATACTGTCCTTCTGTTAAAGTTTTATAGCCATCTTGATTTATTGCAGAATAATGAACGAATATATCATCCTTATCTGTGTACTCAATAAAACCATATCCCTTTTCATTATTAAACCATTTAACTCTACCTCTTACCACGCTTTTTCTCTCTCTTTCTTTCATTATATTTATTTCGAGTTACCTAGCTTATACGCACCAGTTAATGATATCAAAAATGGAAAATAATGGCAATTGTTTTTATAAAATATTTTTTAATTTGTCACTTACATGTTAAGTATTTTTTTTATCTTTTTGATGATGTTTATTTTCTCTAATAATATCTGTTTTAAAAACAAAAATCAAAGTAATTACAATTAATATTCCATATATTATACGACCAATAAATATATCTTTTGTATCATTTAAAGTATAAAGAATAGAGGCTGTTGCAAATAGTATATTTATTGCATAGATAATTAAAACAGTATTACGATGTGAAAAATTCATTTTCAATAATTGATGATGTAAATGTTGTTTATCGGGAGCACTTATTTTTTGATGATGCAAAAGTCTTCTTACAATAGCGAAAAAAGTATCAAGTATTGGAACCGCTAGAATCATAAGAGGAATAAAAATTGATGTTATCGCAGTTGTTTTAAATCCTAGAAGAGAAAGAATAGCGATGGTAAATCCCATAAATAAAGCACCAGAGTCTCCTGCAAAAATTTTAGCAGGGTAAAAATTATGTATTAAGAATCCTAATGTACTACCTAACATAATGAGTGCAAGCAATAGTTCCAATTCCCAAAAACGATTTTGAAAGAAACATATTATAATAGTTGATAAATAAAAGATACTAGAAACACCACCTGATAAACCATCAAGACCATCAATCAAATTGATAATATTTGTACATGCAACAATAAATAAAATAGTAATAGGATACGCAAGTATACCAAATTCAATATTTAAACCCCAAATAGTTAAATTATTTAAAAGAATATTTCCATAAAAGACAATAACTCCACTTGCTATAATTTGACCAAATAATTTAGCTTTAGCACTAATAGGCTTAATATCATCAATCATACCTGTTAAAACGATAATAAAACTACCAATTAAAATAGAATTCATTTGAATAGTGTTTTTACCAAATATCATATATCCTAATAAAAAGCCCATATATATTCCAAGACCACCTAATCGTGGTATAGGACTTTTATGTACTTTTCTGGCATCTGGAATATCTAAAGCATTAATATGAATTGCAATTCTTTTTACAATGGGAATAATAAATGCTACGATAATCATACATACTCCAACAATTAATAAACTATACTCAATATTTTCTCTCATAAACTACCTCTTACTTATTGTAACATTAATAGATAATTTTTTCTATAATTTATGTAAAGAAAAACTGCCAAAAGGCAGTCTTCTTATTTTATTCCTTTTAATGTTTTTAATCGATCATAATAAAGGGCTTGTGCAACTGTAACATATGGATATAACCAAATTAATATTAATCCAAAAGTTAGTGGTACAAGAAGATACCATCCAATGAAACTTAAATTAAATACAAAATAATCCATCTTGTATCCCTTCATCATTTGACGAGATTTTGATAAGGCATCACTACCTTTAGTATCAGTATCAATTACTAAATACGTTACAACTGCATAGGCAAATGCCATAATAATTCCAGGAATAACTAATAATATGCTACATACACCAACAATTATACTAACTAAAATATTAGCGATTAAGATGTTTAACCATTTTTCTTTAACGGTATTAAGAATATCATTAGAATCAAATTTTCCTGTTCTTGCAAAATTAAGGATGTATTTAGTATATCCAGCCATTACAATACCAGCAAGAATAGATACAACACTCATTATTGCAGAATAAGAAGTTGGAATTTTAATATTCTCAAGATCACTAAAATCAATACTATTAAACGCATTACCAGCGAATAATGATATAAGTGTTCCTTCTATTACGCTAATAAGAAGTACTGGCCAAATAATATTCCATAAATTACCTTTTATTTTTGCTTTTGCATCATTTTTAATCTCTACTCTATTCATAAAAACTCCTTTCCTACTTTAATTATACATTTTTCTTTGCTATATGACAATATTTTAAATTATTTTATATCAAAAAAAAAGAAAGATTCTATCTTTCTAACATATGAAGATTATTTAAAAGTATACCTGTTCCTTCTACAACAGAAGTTAATGGATTAGAAGAAAGATGTGTTACTACTTCAAGTTCTTTAGTAAACAATTCTTCCATACCATCAATAAGTGACCCTCCACCAGTTAGCGTAATACCATTTTCCATAATATCGGCAGATAACTCTGGAGGAGTTTCTTCTAAAACTGCTTTCGTAGCATTAATAATTTTTTCAATATCATTTTTAAGAGCTTGATATATTTCATCACTATTAATATTCACTATTTTAGGAAGACCTGTTACTAAATCTCTTCCCTTTACTTTATATGTTTTCTTTTTTTCTTTATCACATAGTATAACTGATCCAATTTCTTGTTTAATTTTTTCAGCCGTGCTTTCTCCAATTAATAATTTACGTTTATTTTTGATATAATTTTTTATATCATTATCAAACGAATTACCTGCAATAGTTAATGATTTAGATAAAACAATATCCCCAAGAGATAAGATAGCGATATCCGTTGTTCCTCCACCAATATCAATAATCATATTACCAACAGGTTTACTAATATCAAGTCCACTTCCTATAGCCGCTACTTTAGGTTCTTCTTCCAAAAAGACCTTTTTAGCACCTAATTTTTCAGCAGCTTCTAAAATAGCATTTTTTTCGACTTTCGTTGTATCAGCAGGGCAGCATATAATAATTTTAGGTTTTCTAAAGCCAAATCCTTTTACTTTATTAATAAAATAATTAAGCATCATTAAAGTAATATCAAAATCAGCGATAACACCATCTTTCATAGGTTTTATAGCAGTATATTTTCCAGGAGTTTTACCAATCATTAAATAAGCATCATTCCCAAAAGCTAATGGTTTTCTTGTATTATTATCAATAGCAACAACACTAGGTTCATTTAATACTATTCCTTCACCTTTAACGTATATTAATACATTTGCTGTTCCTAAATCAATCCCTATATCCTTCATATTCTTCACCAATATTATTATGAACCATTAATAAATATTTATGATACTTTTCGTAATTTTTCTTTCACTCGATTATATAATTTTTTATCATACTTTTTTAATCTATAGTTTAAATCATTATATACCATCTCTTCATCAATATTTAAAATATTTGATATATCGTAATATGTTTTATTTAAAGATAATATATATCGACACTCCATCATCATTCTTTTAATATCTTCCATATTCCACCATTTAATTTTATTAAAAAAGATGATTAAATATCACCTATTTTTTTCCCTATACATAAAAGTGGATCAATTGCTTCTCCGTTTTTATAAATTTCAAAATGTAAATGATTCCCTAAACTTTCATTTATTTTACTTGTACCACTTGTTCCTATCTTTTGCCCTTGAAATACCATATCACCTTTGGAAACTACAACATCATTAATTCCTTGATATACACTTATTACCTCTCCATTATGTCTTATTTTAACAGTTTTGCCAAGCATTTCAACATCTTCTACTTCAATTACTGTTCCATCATACACACTTGATACATCAAAAATATCTTTTTTTACGTAATCAACACCAGTATTAGGCATATACGTTCCATTATAATAGACAATTGATTTTGCTTTCTTTTCATCATCATCAGCCATATTATAATAATATCTCGCTATTTCCATTTCACTATCGGGATATGGATTAGTTATTGTATCTGGAACATTAATAATAGGTATTGTTCTTCCTAAAATAGTATTAGATACATAAGAAATATTATCAAAATAATCCTCTTCTATTGCACTATCATAAGCTTTCTTTGCAAAATAAAGTCCTGCAGTAATAGAAAATACTACAATTAAATAAAGTGTTGGTATTAAAAGTGAATTTCTTTGTTTTTTCATTTTCCACCTCATTTAAATTATTTACAAAAAAAAACTTTTTATACTAAAAAAGTTTCATATAAACAAAATCATAAATAAAATTAGCGAGTAAATAAGTTAATACAAGAGCGATAATCATATAAAAAACTCTGGCTTGCATAATCTTTCCCTTTTTAAAGATACCATTAATATTCACTCCATCCATGGACCATATAACTAAAATAGCCGATAAAACATAAACTAAAAATTTAAGCATGATATTTTCCTTTTTCAATATCTTTGACTTTTTTATTTCTTCTATTATGTTTTTCTAAATTAGAATACTCTGTACAAATAAAAGCATTAACGATATCAATAGCATCATCAATATTTGTTTTTTCACCAAAAGCTATACAATTAGTATTATTATCACTTCTTGTATGTATTGCTTCAGTAACATCATTTACTTTCGCACAATAAACACCTTTAATTTTATTTAAAGCAATACTAATTCCTATACCTGTACCACAAATAGCAATTCCATAATCAACCTCTTGATTATTAATCAAATTCCCTAATTTAAAAGCATAATCAGGATAATCACATGAATCTTCACTATTTGTTCCACAATCAATAATATTATAGCCTTTTTCTTTATAATAATTTATCAAACTCTTTTTTAATTTATAACCACGATGATCACTAGCAAAACCTAATTTCATTATCCACCTCTAAATAAATATATCATATTTTAATTAAAAAAAATAGTTAGAAATCTAACTAATTTTCAAAACCATATTTCTTATTGAACTTATCAACACGTCCTGTTTTAGAACCACGAGCTTGTCTTCCAGTAAAAAATGGATGACATTTAGAACATATTTCAACATTTAATTCACTTTTTGTTGATTTAGTCTTAAAAGTTTCTCCACAAGCACATGTAACAGTACAATCAACATATTCTACTTTCTTAGTTTCTTTTGCCATTATTTAATTCTCCTTTCGCCATGAATTTAATCATAGTAATAAAATTACTAGGATAGTATAGCAAAAATATATAATAAAATCAAGTCTTTTATTTACAAGTATAACCTTTACTTTCAAATTGCATCTTGTTTACTGAATAATCTTCACTTCCCGTTAACTTCGAACTTACTTTCTCTTCATTAGTCATATTTTTATAATCTATCTCAATATTAATAAATATCTCTGACTCACTCTTTTTGGAAACATCAACTTGAATATGGCTATTATCCTTATATTGATCAGCATAAGTTTTTTCAAATGATTTAACGAAAGTATCTATTGATGATTTATAAACATTTGATAATGTAACTAAAATATTAGTATTCATCGTTTCAATCTTATTGTTCATAAACTTTATATTAACTGTTTGTAACATTGGTATATCTGAGGTAGTAATATCCTTTGTACACACTAATTCTTTTTCTTCTATAATATCAGGAAATAACTTATCATTATTACATCCTGTTATAACTATTATACCTATTATTAATAAATAAATATATTTTTTCACACTTCCTCCTTGCCATATATAATAGCACATATTGCTTAATTACTCAAGGTAATACTCAATTATATCAGATATCATCCTTTCTCCATATGAATTTAATAAATAAGGTTTATTTATATCTTTATATTTATTACCTTTTATCTTATCATATAAATCAATATATATTGATGAATATTTTTCCATGATATTATTTAGTTTTATATCCGTATTATAAAACAATTCATCAGTTTTACTATCATAATAATTGGTAGGATTATAAAAACCAATTAATAAAATATCGCCTTTAGCATATTTTCTTATTTCTTTTACTAAGTTTTCTATTTCTATACATATTTCATTAACTAAACGATAATTTTTATTCATATCATATTTATCATAGTTATTAATTATTTTTTCCATACCAACATTAATAATAACTATATCACTTTCACGTAATACTTTTTTTAAATAGTAATCTTCTTCGTTTATTCTTATTGTTCGATTATTTTGAATATCTTTAATTAAACCAGAGATAGATTTATTATAAAAATAGTTATTAAAATGATATAACTTATTATTCTTTATCAAATATTCTTTGATATATGCATCATAATTTCGATTACTATCAATTTTAGTTCTTAGAGATATGTAATTATACTTTTTTATATTATTATCTATATATATGGAAAAAACCGCTATAATAGTCAATATTATATATATAATTTTTTTCATTTTATCACCAAAAAAAGAAATATAGTAAATTATATTTCTTTTAGTTCTATTTTAGCACCTATACTAGTTAATTTCTCAATCAAATCTTCATATCCACGTAAAATATAATCAACATTTTTTATCGTTGTATGACCTTTAGCTTTTAATGCTGCTAATAAAAGCGATGCTCCTGCTCTTAAATCGGTAGCTTCTACTTCTTCACCATGTAATACATTGCCACCAAGAATAGATAAAGTACGCTCTTTTATCGATATATTAGCACCCATTTTATTTAAATAAGGAATATTCATAAAACGGTTTTCATAGATATTTTCGGTAACTGTACTTTTTCCTTTAGCTCCAATTAAAAGAGTAACAAATGGTTGTTGCAAATCCGTAGGAAAACCTGGATATCCCGCTGTTTTAACATCAGTTGCCACTATATTATCATTGGCATTAACAATAACACTATCCGCATTGATTTCCAAATCACATCCCATATCAACCATTTTATCAAGTAATGATTTAAGATGTTCGGTAATAATATTTTCGACACACAAATAATTACCCATCAATGCTCCTAATATAATATATGTCCCAGCTTCTATTCTATCTGGTATAACATTATGAAAGCATCCATCAAGTTTTTCTACTCCGGTTATTTTAACAGTACTATTACCTGCTCCCGTTATTTTAGCTCCCATTTTGTTTAACATCTCTGCAAGATCAACAATTTCAGGCTCTCTTGCCGCATTATGAATAATTGTATCTCCTTTAGCCAATGTTGCAACAATAATTCCGTTCACAGTTGCACCTACACTTGGCATATCAAGCGTTATTTCATTACCAATAAGCTCCTTAGCTTGGATATCAAAAACGCAATCTTTTTCCTCAATCGTTGCTCCTAATTTTTCAAAAACTTTCAAAGTTTGATCGATTGGACGACTTCCTATCTGACATCCTCCTGGAAAATGCATGCGAACATGTTTATATTTTGCAAGAAGACTCGCCATAAAATAGTATGATGCACGAAGTCTATTAGATAAGTCATCAGGTATTTCCTTATTAATCATAAGGGCTGGATCAATTACTAAACTTCCACTAGCTTCACTTACCTTTACATCAAGATACTCTAAAATATCCTTTAATACATAAATATCTGTAATATCTGGAACATTAGTTAAAGTTGTTTTATTATCTGATAAAATACAGGCTGGAATAAGGGCAACTGCACTATTTTTCGCACCACCAATTCTAACAGTACCTGTTAAAGGATAATTTCCATCTACTTCTAAGATTTTCACAATTCACCTCATTATATTTTATTTTGCATTATTTAAAATGTTAATCTTATCCTCAATAAATTTATTCATAGCTTCCTTTCCACTATAAATTATTTTTCTAGGATCATATACATCTGGATTTTCTTTAATAAATTCTTTTACTGCTTCACACCATACATATTGTAAGTCAGAATTAACGTTAATTTTCGTAATACCACTTTTTATCGCATGAATTAAAATACTTTTATCTAACCCACTTCCTCCATGCATAACTAAAGGAACAGATAAATTATTCCTTAATCGACTAATTAAGTCAAAATCTATATTAAGTTCTCCTTTATATATTCCATGAACAGTACCAATAGAAGGCGCAAAGGAATCTATTCCTGTTTCATTAACGAAACGAAGACATTCATCATAATCAGCAAGAAGAATACTAGCTTTAACGTCATCTTCCATTCCTCCTACGTGACCTAACTCTGCTTCTACCGTAACGTCTTTCTTATGAGCATAAGATACTACTTTTTTCGTCACTTCAATATTTTCATCTAATGGTAATTTAGAGGCATCTATCATTACGGAAGTAAATCCACTATCAACTGCTTCCTTGCAACTATCAAAATTACTTCCATGATCCAAGTGAAGGCACACATCAACAAGAATATTTAAATCCATTATTAAACTTCTTACAAGACTAGATACCACACGATATCCTCCCATATAACGAATTGCACCTTCACTAACACCTAATATAACTGGTGTTTTTAATTCATTACATTTTTCTAATATTA
>CACZNM010000061.1 GCA_902782535.1 uncultured Erysipelotrichaceae bacterium | reverse complement strand
ATATCTCCAGATATCGTTACTATTGGTAATCATGAAACGGATTATGGTATTGCCCATCTTTTGTTTTTAGAGAAATGCGCAAGATTTCCAATTATTAATTCTAATCTATATATTAAGACGAATATGTCCAGATTATTTAAACCATTTAAGATTATTGAAATTGATGGTATGAAAATACTTTTTATTGGTATTGTTACACAAGAGGTACTTGCTAATGCTAAAAATGAAGGATTAATAGGAACATTCGTTGATATTAGCGAAGCAGCGAAAGAGGTTGGTCATATTTGTAATACTTATAATGCTATTGATATTGATTATACTGTTTTATTAACGCATATTGGTTTTGAGGAGGATAAAAAACTTGCAGAAATGCTTGATCCTGCTTGGGGAGTTGATGTAATAATAGGAGGACACTCTCATACATATATCGATAAACCAGAAATAGTTAATAATATTTTAATTGTTCAAGCTGGTGTTGGAACTGATCAAATAGGTCGTTTTGATTTAGTCATTGATACGAAAAATAATTGTACAAAAAGTTGGGTATGGCAATGTATACCAATTAATGATCGAACATGTCCAAGAGATGAAAGACTTGAGGAACTAATTAATAGTTATAAGGGAGAAACAGATAAAAAATATGGTAGAGTTATAACGAGATTCAAAAGAGAATTAACGCACCCTGATAGGTATAGGGAAACAGAATTAGGTGATTTGTTTGCGGATATTTTAAAAAATAGTCTAGGCGTTGATATCATGTTATTAGGCTCAGGTTCTATTAGGAATCCAAAATTAGGCCCGGTTGTAACATTGCAGGATTTAATGGAGATTTTCCCTTTTGATGATTCTATTCATATGGTTTATGTTACTGGAAAACAACTAAAAAGCATGTTAAAGTTTATGTTAAGAGAAGAAGCCTTTGATGGAGATCATACCGAGTTTTATCAATTATCCGAAGGATTGTATTTAGAATATGATCGAAAAACGAAGAAAATTAACGAATTTACATATCACAATCGAGAAATAAAAGATAAAGATATGTTTACTTTAGCACTTCAAAAATATCATTATTTGAATATTGAAGGTGGCTTTAATGTTACTTTAAAAGAATTAGAAGAAAATGGTAAACACCGTATTCTTTCAACATCATGTCGAGATGTATTAGAGGAATATCTTGGTGAAAATCAACATCTTGATATTAATATTAAAGACAATCCACGATTAGTAATTAAAAATAGATAAGAAAAAAGAATTAGTTATATTGAAATAATTAATTCTTTTTATATGATAAAGTTTTTTGTGCAAGTATTTCCATTGCATCAATTAATACTTCATTATCTAGATTATAAATCATTCTTAAGGCAGATAATTCTGTACACCCTAGAATAATCTTTTCACATCCTTTATTTTGTAAAATATGAATTATTGTATTAAATTCATTCATGTTTATTTTTTTACCAGCTTTAATTCCATCATATATAATAGAGGATATTACTTTTTGTTCATTTTTGTTAGGTAAAACCAAATCAATACATTTTTCTTCTAAAAAATGCTTATATATATCACTTTTTATTGTTCCTTCTGTTGCAAGTAATCCCACTTTTTTAATGTTTATATCCTTTAAATAATTAACTGTTTCTTCGACAATATTAATAAAAGGTATTTTAGTATTAGCCATTATTTCTTTATAAAAATAAGAAGCAGTATTACATGGCATAACAATTAAATCACAGTTAAATATTTCGATTTTCCTTATTATTTCGATAATAGAATGAATAGGATTAGGTTTATTATTATCCAATATATAATTTGTTCTGTCTGGGGTTGTTGGATCATTAATAACAACAAATTGCATCTCTTTATCATTATCAAGTAGTTTATTTAGAATTTCCATGAATTTTACTGTTGCTAATGGTCCTAAGCCGCCTATAATACCGATTTTCATTCTTGCATTTCCTTTCCACAGATATTAATAACTTTTTTAATTAAATTATAATCATTAATATCAAAGGTTTTATTAATTATCTTTATTTTTTTCTTTTCAATTAATTCATATAGTCTTCTATCATTAACTGTTAATACTAAATAATCAATATTACTTTCTTTAATTTTTTCTAGAATATCATTTATTTCATTTATATTTTTATTTAATAGATAATTGTTAATGATAATATTCATTTTTATATGATTTTGATCTTGTGATGCTTTAGTATTAGTAATTATGTTTTCTACAAATTGTGTTGTTATATCAAAATCATTTCCTAATATACCGATTGTTGTATCCATATTCTTCGCCTACTTATAATACTTTTGATATTTTTTAAAGCTATAATAATCTCTCCGTTTTAAAATTAAAAATCTAATAAGACATAAATCTTTCTTATAATATAATACGTTTTTAACTTTCTTGTTTTTATAGAATTCTTTTATATCCTTTAATATTTCTTCATTTTTGACATATGTGAGTAATATTTTTTTAGGAACTAATGTCCATAAATATTTATTATTTAGATATTCAATTTCGGTATCTTTATGATATATTACATCATCAACTAAATATTTAGTGATATTCATACCACCCAATGTTACAAAAGAATGACTTCTTCCTTGGCGAATATTTATTTCAAATAAAGTATATATATCTTTTTCTTTATTATATTTTAAATCAAAATTAGCAAATCCTGTATACTTTATTTCTTCCAAGAATCCTTTGATTTTATCAAATAGTTTTTCATCATAAGTTGGTATAATTGCATCATAATCACCATATGAATCAGGAGCTTTATCTTCAAGGATAATGTTTCCTAGAGCCATAAATGTTACTTTGTGTTTTGAATTAACATAAGCATTTAGTACTCTTAATGATGTATCATCACCTGGAATATATTCTTGGATAATAAGATCTTTATCGTACGATGATGAATAAATATTATTTAATACTTTTTTAAATTCATCTTCATTATGTAGTACAAATATCTTCTTTTTTCCTTCAAATGATGACTTCCAATAATTTACACTATCACTAGGTTTAACAATGATAGGATATTCAAAATCAATCTTAATATCTTGATAATTATCCTTATTGCATATAACCGTTTTAGGATAATTTAGATGATACTTTTCACAAGTTTTATAGAAATTTTCTTTAATAATTAGTTTTTCCATTAAATCTTTATTAATATATGGAACAATGAAATCTTTTTCTAATTCTTCTTTATTTTCAATAACTAATCTAGTATAAACATCACTACATGCTAAAATAATTAGTTTAGCTTGGGGATATTTTTCTTTAATTTGTCTTAGAGTTTCAAAGAAAACTTCTTTTTTATCGTTATTTTCATTTTTATAAAACTTAATTAATTTTGAATATCTTGTTTCATTGTATTTCTTTTTACAAACTGCAATACTTTTTATATGATATTGTTCATAAAAACCAATGGCTAATCCATATACATTTCGATCACTACCTAAAAGAATAGGAATAAATTTTTGTTCTTTCATATTTACCTCACTTGCTTCATTAAATATATTTTACCATTTTTGTCAATTAATTTAAAGAATTAATTTTTTTTAGTACAAAAATATGATATAATTAGACATGAATATGGTGATGAAATGAAAAGAGACTTATTTAAGAATACATTGATTATTGCAATTGGTAAGTTTAGTACACAAGTATTATCTTATTTTTTATTGCCTTTATATACATCGATATTAACAACTAGTGAATATGGTACATATGATTTATTAGTTACTATTTGTATCTTTGTTATACCGTTAATTACTATTTTACTAGAAGAATCTATGTTTAGATTTTTAGTAGATGAAGAAAAGATGGAAGGAAAAATAAAAGTAATTAGTACAGCGGTTATTTATGCAATAATATCTACAATTATTTGGTGTGGATTAGGATTTACTGTTTTAAGTTTATTAAAATATCAATATGCTTTTGTTTTTATATTATACATGATTTCCTCAATATTGATGAAATTAACCAATGGTGTATCACGTGGATTATCACAGATTAAAATATATTCATTATCGAATTTTATTTTGAGTATTTTAACCATTGGATTAAATATTTTATTTATTGCAGTTTTTAAATGGGGAGTATATGGATTATTATACTCAACTATTTTTGCTAATATCATCACTTGTCTTTTTGTGTTATTTAAATTAAAGGTATATAAATATATTAAAACTCAATCATTTAGTAAACCAAAATTAAAAGAGATGTTAAAGTATTCTTTTCCTTTAGTACCTAATAATATTAGTTGGTACATTATTAACATATCTGATCGCATTATTGTTGTATCAATATTAGGTAGTGGTATTAATGGTATTTATGCTATGGCAAATAAATTTCCTAATATTATGAATAATTTATCTAGTTTCTTTTTTATGGCTTTTAGAGAGAATGTCGCTATTGCAGTTAAAAAAGATAATCATGATGAATATTATAGTGAAATATATTCGATTGCTCATAATGCTTTTATTGCAATATCACTATTGATTATTTCGATATTGCCATTCATTTTTAATATATTTATTAAAAAGGACTATGTTGAAGCTTATAATTATATTCCTCTTTTAGTTATTGCTTTATATTATGGAAATATGGCTGGTTTTTATGGAACATTGTTCACGGCTTTTAAAGAAAGTAAAACGATTGGAAAGTCAACAATTATAGGAGCAATATTAAATTTAGTAATTCATTTGGGATTAATTCATTTCATAGGTATTTATGCTGCAATTTTATCAACAATTCTTTCTAATTTTGTTGTTGCAATATATCGAAAACATATGCTTAAAGATTTTGTTAAATTAAAGAAAATCAATTATTATTATTTTGCAATGTTTGTTCTTTTATTAGTAACAGGATTATATTATTTAAAGAATATCTATATTAATATTTTATCTTTAGCGATTGTTATTTTTTATGTTCTTACTGTTAATAAGGGTTTAATTATGGATATCAAAAGAATGATTACGATGAAATTTAAAAATAAGAAGAATGTAAATTGACACATTTTGTTGAAAAGAATTATTGAACTAGCTATGTTTTGTTGCTAACATATACACAGAAAGGAGTTAATTTATGGAAAAGAATTTAAATAGCAATAATGGATTAAAAGTATGGCTTATTATATTTATTGTTTTAACATTAATATTAGGGGGATATATTGTTTACGATAAAGTATTGAAAAAAGAAAAGACTGATGTTCCTATCAAAGAAGAAACAAAGCAAGAGGAAAAAGATACATTACCTGAATGGGCAACATATGTGTTAAATCAAAATATAACATCTATTACTTATAAAGATGGTACATTAGATGAAAATGAAGAATGTACAAAGCCTAAGACATTAACAAAAACACAATTGAAGAGTATCTTTGAAAAGATGACGAAAGCTAATTTAAAAAAATATGATTTAGGTGGTGCTGGTGGTCCATGTGATCATGAATTAATAATAAAATATGGTAATAAGGAATTAAGTATTTCGAGTGCTAGATGGATTAGTATTAGTCCATCAAATGATAATGAAGTAATAAAATTGCTAGAAAAAGAACAATATACTTATATTCAACCTACAAATGATGATGTATGGATGGTATTCGAGTATGAATGGGATACAAGTTACATTAATACATTGGTTAAGTAAAATGATAAGATAATCCTTAATGATTGTCTTTTTATTATGATATAACTGATTATATTTAAGAAAATAAATATTGTAAAATTGTTTATAACTAATTTATAAATTAACAGTTATCATTAATTATAAATATTGACTAGGTTAATAGCTTATGATAAAATGATTTTAGGAGGATATCTATGGAAAAATTAGGTACCAAAAAATGCAAATATTGTTTAAGTGATATGCATGAAAAAGCCGTTGTATGTCCACATTGTGGAAAAGATCAAAGATGGTGGAATTCATGGTTGATGTTTGTAGTCTATTTAATTATTGCAGAGTTTATATTAACACTTATTATTCCTAAATTGTTTAATTTCTAATTAATATCAAGTGATACAAAGGATAATCGTTATGGTTATCTTTTTTTGTAATTTAAAAGACTAAAGTGTATTCCTTTAGTCTAAAACTAGTGTATCATTTTCTATTTTATAGATATGGGGGTTACCATCAATCATTACTTTTCTAAAATTGTTAATGAGATTTAAATCTTGTTCTTTGTTTGTACTAAATGATAAAAACCAATTAATAAATCTTTCTTGTTCATAGTTTGTCATATTAAATGCATTGATTTTATTTATTAAATTATTATAATTACCAAAAGTTCGTGTTCTTTCTTCTAAAGCAAGATATGATAGTTCATAATCAATATGTCGATCATTAAGCGGTACACCTAGTATTCCTTCTAATAAATAGGCTATTGTACCTGTTCTATCTCTTCCCACTTGGCAATGGAATAATACATTTTGATTATTAACTATTGATTCCATTATTTCTAATACAGCATCTCTAGAATGACCGGATTTATCTGTAGAGTAATTAAGTGTAGTTATTATTTTTCTAAAGTTATTTAATGATGAACTAGTTCCACTTTTTTCAACTTGATCTTTTTCACGTAAATCAACAACTTTATTTATCATTAAATTATTAATTAAAACTGATGCATCACTATCTGGTCTTTCACTACGAAAAAGTCTTCCATATTTAACAGTACCACCATCAGCATTCCAACCACCTAAATCACGAATATTCTTTAATTTTGGTACATCAGGTATTCTTACATTTCCTGTAATTTTTACTATCTCAATATCATCATTGTTATTCAATGATTCTAAATAATAAGTATTATTTGGATATAGATAATCATTTATTTCATTATTATTAGTAGTTACTAATAATTCTTTTGTATTGTTATCGATATTATATTTATAAACATTAATTTGATCATTTATTGAAGATAGATATTTTTGTGGTTTCATACAGTTTTCTTTACTACAGTTATATTGCTTATATGTATTTATCATTTTTTCAGAAGAATCATTATTTAGATAATCGATAATTGCTATATTTCTTTGATCAAAAACTATAGTTTCAATTACTTTTATTTCGCATGTTTTTTCTTTTGTTCCATCTATACTTCTTACTTTAATAGTTGCATTTCCTTTATTAAGAGCTTTTATTTCACCATTATTACTAATAGTTGCAACAGAAGGATTACTACTTTCAATTATAATTTGATCTAAATTAGCATTACTTGGTTCAATAGTTATTTTTAATATATCGTTTGCACCACTTGCCATAATAATATTTTCTTTATCAATATAAATGTTATTTATTGATATAGTAGTTGTACTTGGTGTAGGATTGTCTATAATTTCTGTATTTTTATTAAATAGTTTATAGTAGATGAATATAGCAATTACTATTAATAATATAAAATATATAGTTTTATTTAAATTATCTTTTTTCATAGATTATTCTCCATATTCTCTTTAAATTATATCAAAAAATAATAATAACAGTAAATGCAAAGATGTATTTTTTTTCATTTTTCATTTCCTCTATGAATAATATTATAGTACGAGGATTTATGAAAAAGCTAAGTACGTTATATGAAGGATTTCCTGATATTATGATAAATGATATCAAGATTAATTCAAAAGAAGTTAAAAACGGTGACTTGTTTGTTTGCATAAAAGGTGTTAATACTGATAGACATGATTATATATGTGATGCTATTAAGAATGGAGCGGTTTGTATTGTTGCAAGCAAAAAAATCAATGTTAATGTACCAGTTATCTATGTTCGTGATACCAATGAAGAATTAATAAATCTATGTCAGAAATTTTATGATTATCATCCTAATGATTTAAAAATAATCGGAGTGACAGGTACTAATGGTAAAACTACAGTGGCATCAATTATTCAAAATTTAATAGGAAAGGATAGTGGATATCTAGGAACAAATGGAATAATATGTAGTAACTTTAATGAAAAAATTCGTAATACTACCCCAGATGCTGATAAATTATATAAGTATTTTAAAAGATTTAAAGATAGTGGATGTAAGATAATTAGTATGGAAACGAGTAGTGAAGCGTTTCTTCGTGGAAGACTAAAAAACTTAGAATTTGATATAGGAATATTAACTAATATTACAGAAGATCACTTAAATATCCACAAAACAGTGGAAAATTATGCAAATTGTAAAAAAGAATTATTTAAGCAAGTAAAAAATAGTGGATATTGTATTTTAAATAGAGATGATAAATACTATGATGAATTTAATAAAATATGTCATAGTAAGGTATTAACTTATGGTAAAAAAAATAGCGATTTAAAGATAATTAATATCAATGAATCGATTAATAAAACAGAAATAATTCTTAGATATCAAAATATTGAATATGATATCACTTCGCCATTAATCGGAGAATTTAATGTTTATAATTTATGTGCTGCAATTCTATCTTTATTAGCACTAAACTATGATATTAAAGATATAATAGCAAGAATAAAAAATATTAAAATACCATGTGGTAGAATGGAATTTTTGGATTTTGGTCAAAAATATAATATTATTTTAGACTATGCTCATACACCTGATGCATTTAAAAATATTTATCATGCTTTAAACAAAATAAAAACAGGGAAAATAATTACTGTAACTGGAAGTGCTGGAGGAAGGGAACATGAAAAAAGACCATTAATGGGAAAAATAGTTTTGGATAACTCTAATTACTGTATTTTTACTATGGATGATCCTAGGAATGAAGATGTTAATGATATTATAAATAAATTAGTAAGTGAAACAAATAAAGTTAATTATGAAAGAATAATAGATAGAAAAAAAGCCATATATAAGGCTCTTGATATGGCAATGGATAATGATATCGTATTAATTGCAGGTAAAGGTGATGATCAATATATGGCAATTAATGATGAATATTTACCGTATAGTGATAGAAAAATTATTCAGACTTATTTTAATTAACCATCAATATATTGGAGAATACTAATAATTAAGTTCTCTTTTTTTGTACTTGTAAGTACTTTATTAAACTTAAATTTTCCAACTTTTCTAACGGAAAAAATATCTCCTTCTTTAATTTGTTTAGCATTATCTTTTAATATTTCATAGTTATAAATAACCTTTTTATCTTTAATTAAATCCTTAATGTTATCACGATTTGTTTTGATAATTCTTGCTAATACTGAATCTATTCTTAAACTTGATGTTATTACTTTAAGTTCTAAGAAATTAGGTTGATAATTTTTTAAGTAATCAAGATCTTTTTGGATAAGTTCAATATGAGAATTTTTAATTTTTGTAAATTCCATTTCAAAATATGTTTGCATATTCTTAAACGTATAAAAGTAATAATGATTATTAGTAACGATAATATCTCCAAATAAACTATCATCAATTTGTAAACTAAAAAGAGTTCCTAAGATATCAGAATGATGTATAGGAATACCAATTTTGATTTCATATAGAATTATTTCGGGTATTTTATTAGTATAAAGAATGTTTTTTTCACTATCAGGGTATGGCTTGAAGATCTTATAAGAATTCTTTTTTAAATGATTAGTTATTTCTTTTAAATCTTTAGAATTAAGAAAAAAAGTATATCCTAAACTATTTAATTTGTTAATATTTTTTTCTATTAAGTACATAGACTCACCAAGATGATTATAACAAAAAAACAGTTCATTTAGAACTGTTATATTTCTTTTAATATTTCTTCTAATATTTTTTTAGCTATTTTATAAGTTTTATTATCAATATCTCTTGTTGGATTAAATTCAACTAAATCCATTGATTTAATATTATTTTTTCTAGATACTAAGTAATTCATTATTTCATAGGCTTCATTTTCATTAATACCGTTTATTTCGGGAACACTAACTCCTGGAGCGACTAATGGATCAATTACATCAATATCATAACTAATGTGTGTACCATTGGTATTATTAAGAGCTATTCTAAAAGCTTCATCCATAACTTTTTTAACACCATGTTTTTTGATATCTTGAGTGGTAAAAATAGTTACACCGGCATTTCTAATATTACCAATTTCCCATGGGTCAATACTGCGAGCTCCAACGATAACAGTGTTTTTAGGATTAATATATTCATTGGTTATAAAATTCGTTAAATCTTTACAGTCATAACCAGTAATTGCAGCTAAAGGTAGACCATGGATATTTCCTGTATGAGTTGTTTTAAAGGTATTGTAGTCTCCATGAGCATCAATCCAAATAATACCAATATTACCATGATATTTTCTACTAGCTAGAGCTGATCCAATAACTGAAGAATGATCTCCACCAACTAAAAGAGGGAAATTTCCTTCTTTTAATATTTCTAATTCTTTATTAAAAACTTTTTTAGTAAAATTATTAACAGCAACTAGATTTTT
>CACZNM010000060.1 GCA_902782535.1 uncultured Erysipelotrichaceae bacterium | reverse complement strand
TAATGATGTGGTAATATTCTCATCAAGTCCCATACCTGGTAATGCTATGAGTATCGGAAAAACTATTAATAAATTATATCTAAAAGGAGTTAAAGTTTATACAAATTCTGATACATCTGATATTCATACATCAGGACATGCTAATATTGAAGAATTAAAATTAATGATTCGTCTTATCAAGCCTAAATATATGTTACCATTTCATGGTGAATATAGAATGCTAAAAAATCATGCTGATATAAGTGTAATGTGTGGTGTTGATAAAGATAAAACCTTTATTCTTGATAATGGTGATACTTTAATTATGGATAATCATCATATAACTAAAGGTGAAAAAATAGAACAGAATGATATTTATGTTGATGGTAATAGTGCTAGTGAAATAGCATCAGGAGTAATACGCGATCGTAAAATAATGGCAAGTGACGGAATATTAGTTATTATCGCTAATATTGATATTAAAAATAGAAAGTTATTAATAAAACCTGCTATTACATCTAGAGGATTTATTCAAATAAATAAGAATGAAGAACTTCTTAAAAGAATTGAAGTTAAATGTAGTCTAATTATTATTGAAAAATTAAAAGAAAAGAACATTACTTTTAATGATTTAAGAAATGCTCTAGCACTACAAATAAGTAGCTATGTCAATGAATTAACTGGGCGTCGCCCAATAATATTACCAATAATTACGGATATAAAAAAATAATGAAATTAATCATTATTTTTTATTTTACAGTTACATAATATATTTTTTCAGATATTTTATCATCACCACTATATTCATATACCGTAATATACCATAATCCACTTCTTGGTAAAGTAATATAATTACTAATAGTATTTGCTGAAATAATCTTATTTTGTATTGTAGATGGACTACATACTCCATCTTGATTATAACAAAGTTTTAATTTACTTGTCTTTGAATCAACAATATTAAATGTTAATTTATGATATTTATCAACAGGATTCTTATTCGCTTCCACTTCATCAAGATAATAATCTCCATCAATTATATAACCTGTATCACTTTTTGCTATCTTAACATAATATTTTTGCGTTGTACCAACTTTATTATCATTAGAATATTCTGATACAAAGATTTTCCATAAACCATCTTCTGTTATTGTAAAACTCTTAAGACCATTTTTAGTAAGAATTTCATCAGCAACTCTATCTGGATCACAACTTACTCCCGTTGTATAACATACTTTTAATTTGTCTGTAACAGTATTAATAAATTTGAAAGTTAATTTAACATCCTTAGTAACTGAATTATTATTAGCTTCTAATATTGTTGAATAATATGTTCCTTCTATTTTATATCCAATATCTTTATAGAAATCATTACTTTGTGTATTTATAAAATATTCAAGAGCTCCATTACGATAATTATCATTGTTACTTCCAATAATCTCTTTACCGTTTCCATCAAATTTCTGAACACGCAATAGATATAAATCACCAGATGGAATACTGAAAGCACTATAATAAACTAAATTTGGTGTACAAATAGAATTACTATATGGTGCATAACAATATCTTACTGTTTGAGTATCTCCACTTTTACTAATTGTGATACTTGCTGGATTAGTATATTTAATATCACTACTATATTCTTTAGCAGGAACAATATTATTATTAATTCTAACAGTTACTCCACCTTCGCTACTACTTACATCCTTAGCATCTTTTCCTGTTACACTTACTCTAATACTTGCGGTTATTCCATTATTACTTTTAACAATAATATTAGCTTTACCTTCACCTACGGCTTTAATAGTGGCAGATGAAGTATCAGATTGTTCTATTATAGCAACTGATTTATTATCAGATGAAAAACTTAATTTCTTATCAAGAGCTGTTTTAGGTTCAACAACTGGTGTCAATTTATATGTATCGTTTTCCTTTAAAACGATTGAACTTTCATTAAATTTAATTTTTTCTACATCAATTTTTTCTGTTACTTCAACAAATAATTTAGCGCTCTTACCATTTATAGAACGTAAAGTTATATCACATGTACCCTTACCAATTGCAGATATAATTCCATTAGTAACAGTTGCTACCGTTTGATCACTACTAACCCATGTTAAAAATCTATCTGTAGCATCAAATGGTTTTAAAGTATAACTAATATTTTTAGTTTCACCAACAATTAATTTTACTAAATTTGTATCAAAATTAATTGACTCTGGTAACTTAACAATTTCTGCTGCGATTTGTTCATTAGTTACATAAACTCTCATATTACTATCAAATTGATTATTAACTCTAACATTTACAATTGCTTCTCCCTCACCAACTGCAATTAATTGACCATTTGAACTAACACTTACTACTTCTTCATTAGAACTTCTAAATACTTTACTATGCATATATCCAGATGATGGTGAAACAATTAACTTATTACCTAAATTATATTCACCATATAATTTAATAACTAAATCTCCGTCTGGAAATTTAACGCCTGTGACATTAATTTTACTATTTCCCTCATAAACAGTTATTCTTCTTTCAACAAAATGTTCTTTACCATTAGCATCAAAATAATATGCTTTAAGAGTAGCGCTTCCTAAACCCACACTTTCAACCAATCCGGATTTATCAACATTAATAACACTTTCATCACTACTTTGATATCTTACTTCATAAATAGGATTGTTAATAATTGATGCTGTTATTCTTTTAGATGAACCTAGCATAATTGATTCAGCATTATTATCAAAAACAATATTAGCATTATTATCATAATTATTTTTATTATCTTTTTTAGTTACCGCTAAACCAATTATCACAAATAATACAACTATTATTAATAACCACACTAACTTCTTTCTACTACTATAAAAATTTTCAGATTTACTCTCACTTTCTTCATTAACTTCTTCTTGCAAATTATCCATAGTTCCCCTCCATTCGATAATATGATAGCATATTTTCGATAAAAAATCTATATTTTTTTAATTTTTTGTCGAAAGAAAAGAATGCTTACGCATTCTTTTTACAATATCTGAATTTAGGCGTTTGTTACCACTGTAAAGCTCTTTGTAACAGTTGCTTCAGAATATTTATTATTATCTTTAGGTACAAAAGTAAATTTTACTTCCTCAGAACCGGTTTTCTTACCAAATAATATCACTTCATATTGTGTATGTGGTACATCCACACTAGTTGTACTACCCTTAGAAATACTAATAACTTCTTTTTTTTCAGGCAAAGAGATATTAAACTGCCCTGTATTGCTTGCAGATACCATAACTCTCCTGTATGATCCTCTAAGAAAAGGGTCATTTTCATCTTTTACTTTAATTTCAATTACTGACTTTGTTTTTTCCACTATCTGTCCCTGTGTTTGCTGCTGTGATTCATTATTAGTTACATTTATCAATAAATGATAAGACATAGTACTACTACTAACTTGCAAATCACCTTGTCCAACACCTACACCTTTAATACTAATTGTTCTTGTATTTGAAATATCAAGTGAGTTACTACTACCATTAATTGTAAATACTCCAATTTTTGGTGTAATCGTTACTTTATCATCTATGCTACTAGGAGTTAATTCAATCTTAATTTTTATAGTTTCATCTTTTTTAATATTAACATTTCCTAAATTCTTAATTTCTTTGCCACTTTCATCATAGAATGTAATTTTTTCCAATTTTTTTGACGTTGAAATATTACTTGTGCACTCTGTTTTCTTTTCAATGCTTGAAACATATGTATAAGAACCTTTTACTGAGCAATCTGATCCAAAGCAATAAGTGCTACCATTTCTGAAGCATAAATTTTTTGTGCCATTACTATTATTATTCGCTTGTTTACAATCATCTGGCGATGTAATTACTGTTTGGTCATAATCTAAGTAAGTACCCTTTTCTTTCCATTCGAAATCATTGCTTTGTTTTTTATCATATGTTAATTTAACATAACATGTATGTGTTCCAGTTCCAGAAGTACCACCATTTTCCCAAGTATCTCTAGATTTACAAACAAGTCCACTCTCTTTGGTATTAATATAATATTCTAGAGCACCATTAACGTAATTACCATTGTTACTAGAAGCAATTTCCTTTTTACTACTATTATATTTTCTTACTCGTAAAATCAATGTTTTTCCAGCTTCAATTTCTGGTTCTATTGTTACAGTACCATTACTAAGTCTTTCCATTTTACTATCAGGAGGTGTACAATCTTTACCAAAGCAATAAGATACATAACTAGCTGAACCGGAGATTGTTGCCTTTAAAGGCCCTTTATAATATTCAACCGTATCATTATTACATTTCTTACCAGGAACGTTATTACTACCACCTAGTCTAACTCTAATAACACTACCATCATCAGAAACTTGTCCACCGCCATTGTTGCCACCTCCGCCACTATTACCAGTTACATTAACTACCAATGTAGCAGACTTACCATTAGCACTTTTAACTGTTATAACCGCTTTACCAGCAGTTCCCGCTGTTATTGTTGCAGAAGTCTTTGTTTGAGAAGGAACAACTGTTGCAACTGATGGATTATTTGATTCAAACGTCAATGACTTAGTACCTGCATTATCTGGTTTTATTGTAGGAGTAATTACTTTACTTTCTCCTGCTTTCAATGAAATACTAGACTGAGGAAGTGTGATACTTTCAATATCTGTAACATCCTGTGAAGCTTCAACAATAATCTTTCCTTGTTTACCGTTTAATGCTGTTGCGGTTATGGTAGCAGTACCTTCCTTAATACCAGATACCATTCCATCTTCAGTTACAGCAACTACACTATCATCACTACTTTTCCAACTTATATATTTACTACTTGAATCAGATGGCGATAAAGATAATTTTAACTCTGTTAATACACCACCAATTGGTACTTTAGTTGATGCACCAGCTTCAAATTCAATCTTCTGTGGAACTTTAATTAATGCTGGTTCTAAAACATCTTCAATTATATATACATCAATCGTAGCAGTAGTAGATCCACCATTAATCCTTGCCGCAATTGTTGCACTACCAGGTCTTAAGCCTTTAACAGTTCCTGATTCGTCAACAGCTACAGTAGTTGGATCACTACTTGAATACATAACATCATATACATATCCATCTTCTGGCGTAACATTCAATTTATTACTAAGCGACATATCATGGACAGGACTCATAACAACACTTCGATTATTAAAGTCTGCACTTTGTAATTTAACGTTTTCATTTCCATTAAAGACAACTACCCTAACATCAAAAGTATATTGCTTACCATTTTCTGTATATGATCCTTTAATTACCGTACTTCCAATTCCTTTACCGATAATCATTCCTGATGAATCAATATCAGCGATATTTGAATTTTGAGGAGTAAAAGCAAATCTACTTGAATCAATCGCTCCATAATATTCTGTATTATTAATTTTTAATTTCAATTCTTTGGTTCGCATTAATTGAACAGTTTCTGGATCATTAACTGCCTTAACATAATTATTTCCTCCCCCACCACCGGAAGATGAACCACCTTTACCACTAAAAAGAGACGCAACAATAATTAGTAAAATAATTATCCCTAATATCCACACTAATTTCTTATTATTTTCATATATTTCTCTAATTTTACTACCACTACTTTGTTCTTCTTCTGTATTCTCTTCTTCGTAATTTTCATCGTTATACATATTCCACCTCATTTTTTACAAATTTATAATAACACATATTTTACACAATAACAACATTTTATTATGAAAAAAATCGCTTTTTTGACAATTTAACATAAACTATAATGAGGTGAAGATATGTACAATAACCCATATATGTATAATAATTTCCCATATCAACATACAAATTTGAATGGAATAACAAAGAAAGGATTATTTTCTTCTAAAATTAATTGGAATAATTTACTTAATAATACCCAAAAAACACTTAATGTTATTAATCAAGCCATACCTCTTTATTATCAAGTAAAACCTATTTACAATAATGCTAAGACGATGTTTAGAATGTTTAATGCCCTTAAAGATGATGATAAAGAAAATTTATATCAAGAAAAGAAAGATAATAAAAAAAATACTAGTACAGGACCAGTATTCTATTTATAAATACTAATTAGTATTTTTTTTTATAAAATTATAGGCATCCAAACACATTTCTTCAACATCATATTTAGCTTTGAAACCCAATTCTTTAAAAGCTTTATCACAAGATGCAAAACATGCATCAATATCACCAGGACGTCTTTTAGTTATTTCTTTATTTACTTTAACATTATTTACTTTCTCGAAAGTTTTAACAAGTTCTAAAACACTTGTTCCATGTCCTGTACCTAAATTATATATTTTAAGTCCTTCTTTTTTATTTTTTAAAGCTAGAACATGTCCATAAGCTAAATCTGATACATGGATATAATCTCTAACACCCGTTCCATCAACTGTATCATAATCATCACCAAAAATTCTTAATACCGGAAGTTCTTTGGTTACAACTTTTAAAATATATGGCATCAAATTATTTGGTATATCTTTTGGATTTTCTCCAATTAATCCCGATTTATCCGCACCAATAGGGTTAAAATAACGTAATATTGTTATATTCCATTTATTATTGCTCGTATATAAATCTTCTAGGATATGCTCAATAAATAATTTTGTTGTTCCATAAGGATTAGTCGTACTAAGGGGAAAATCTTCTTTAATTGGCAATGATTTTGGTTTACCATAAACTGTTGCACTAGAAGAAAAGATTAAATTGAAACAAGCATATTCATCCATTACTTCCAATAGAGATATCGTTGAATCAAGATTATTACGATAATACTTAAGAGGTTTTTCGACACTTTCTCCTACGGCTTTAAAACCTGCAAAATGAATTACAGCATCTATTTTCTCTTTCTTAAAAATCTTTTTTAATGCTTCTTTATTACATACATCATCTTCATAAAAAGCAATTTCTTTTTTTGTTATTTTTTTTAATTTATCTAAAACATCAATACTAGAATTAGATAAATTATCAATAATTACTACATGATAATCGTTTTTACATAATTCAACAACGGTATGACTACCAATAAACCCAAGTCCTCCTGTTACTAAAATATTTTTCATATAAACCTCCTAATACATAACAATATTTTTATATTCACTATTTACTTTACTTTCATCTTCTTTTTTGATAACAATACTATTTTTATCACCATCCGAAATATATCTTGTTTTTTCTAAACCTTTAAAAACACTTTCAATATCAAATTCTTTACCATTATTATCATAAGCTCGACATCTTTTTAAAAAGGTTTTATCAAAATCTTTATTAAAGGGTGATAATTCTGGTTCCCATCCTACTCTTAAAGCTGCTTCTGTTTCATATTCATAACCATCATATTCTCCTTTTAAAATATAAGGATAATTTGCATGTGTTTTTTTATACGGTGAACCAAAAGGAAGGGCTACTATCTTAACATATTTATCTGGAATTACACTATCTAGCTTCTGATACATTTTACCAACTACTTCCTTCGTTTTCGTTATTGAAATCTCTGTGAAATCTGGATGAATGGTCGTATGATTTCCAATATCATAACCATTATCAATTAAAAATTCCATTATTTCTTTATTATATTCTTTTTGATTAAATAATCCTTCCATTAAAAAGAATGTCGCTGTAACATGCATATCAGGATGACTCTTTTTAAATTCTTCAAGTATTCCTACCGCACACTCAGGGTCAATAATAAGACTACCATCATCATTTCTTCCTAAGACATTAAAATTATTTTTATTACCATCATCAAAAGTTAGAATAATGGGACTGAAGCCTAATTCTACATTAATAATACCATTAACGTAATCCGAAAGTCTTATCATACGATAACCATTATTATAGTAAAATTCTAAATCTTCTCTAAAAGCTTTACTTGTTCTATTATATCCATCTTTATCAACATTACCACCTGTATATTTGTTATCTTCTGTATCAATAATACCATGATACATCATTATAGGAACTTTCCCTAAT
>CACZNM010000059.1 GCA_902782535.1 uncultured Erysipelotrichaceae bacterium | reverse complement strand
TCATATTATGACTATTATCAACCAGAAGCTTATGTACCTTCTTCTGATACATATATTGAAAAAGATGCAAGTATTAATGATGAGATTGATGAACTTCGTCATTACGCTACAAGTATGCTACTTTCTTATTCTGATGTTATTGTAGTAGCATCCGTATCATGTATTTATGGTATTGGTGATGTAGAAGATTATAAAGAACATATGCTAACTTTAAGTATTGGTGAATCGATAGAAAGAAATAAAGTTTTAGAAAAATTAGTTAATATGTTATATGAGCGAAATGATTTGGATTTTAAACGTGGTACTTTTAGAGTTAAAGGAGATATCGTAGATATTATTCCAACTAATGAACATGCCAAAGGAATAAGAATCGAATTTTTTGGGGATGAAATTGATAAAATAAGTGAAATTGATACTTTAACAGGAGTTATTTTAAATAATAAAAAATCCGTTAGTATCTTTCCTGCTAGTCACTTTGTAACAAGTGAAGGAAAATTAGAGAAAGCTATTGAAAATATAAAATTAGAACTAGCTGATAGAATTAAGTATTTTAAAGATAATAATAAACCTCTTGAGGCAGAAAGAATTGAACAGCGTACTAATTATGACTTGGAAATGCTTAGTGAAACTGGTTTTTGTAGAGGAGTAGAGAATTATTCTCGTCATTTATCTGGTAAAGCTGAAGGCGAAGCCCCTACCTGCTTAATTGACTTTTTCCCTAAAGATTTTCTTTTGGTAATAGATGAATCACATGTGACAGTTCCGCAAGTAAGGGGAATGTATAATGGTGATAGAATGCGTAAGCAAAATCTTGTAGACTTTGGTTTTCGTCTTCCTAGTGCTCTTGATAATAGACCTTTAAAGTTTAATGAATTTGAAAGTAAACTTAATCAGGTAATTTATGTATCTGCAACACCAGGTGATTATGAGATGGAACTTGTCCATAATCATGTTATCGAACAGATAATTCGCCCTACTGGACTTTTAGATCCAACGGTTGAAGTAAGAAAATCTATGGGTCAAATAGATGATTTAGTAGGTGAAATAAGAGATAGAATTGATAGAAATGAGCGAACATTAGTTACTACCTTAACTATTCATATGGCGGAAGAACTTACTAATTATTTAAAAGAATTAGATATAAAAGTAGCCTATTTACATACGGAAATAAAAACACTAGATCGTCTTCGTATTATTCGTGATTTAAGACTTGGTACATATGATGTTGTTGTTGGTATAAATCTTTTACGTGAAGGAATCGATATTCCTGAAGTTAGTTTAATCGCTATTCTTGATGCTGATAAAGAAGGATTTTTAAGAAGTAATCGTAGTCTTATTCAAACAATTGGAAGATGTGCTAGAAATGCATCTGGTCATGTTATTATGTATGCTGATAAAATAACAGATAGTATGCAATATGCTATTGATGAAACAAAAAGACGTCGTAGTATTCAGGAAAAATATAATAATGAACATGGTATAATTCCTAAAACAATTATTAAAGAAATTCGTGATTTAATTAGTAACATTGATGATAGTGAAAAGGATAAAACTAAAAAAATGTCTAAAAAAGAAAGAATGGAAAATATTAACAAGATTGAAGAAGAAATGCGAAAGGCGGCTGCTGAACTTGATTTTGAAAGAGCGATGGAATTAAGAGATATTTATTTGGAGATGAAAAGTGAGTAAAAGATTTAATCGCATATATGTGGAAATAACTAATATTTGTAATTTAAATTGTCGTTTTTGTTCTAAAGATAATCTTCCAAAAAAAGAAATGACTATTGAGGAATTTGCTATAGTTATCAATAAAATTAAAGATTTTACGGATACAGTTTACTTACACATTAAGGGTGAACCTTTAATGCATAGTAACTTAGATGAAATACTATCAATATGTGAAGATAATAAAATAAAAGTTCGAATTACCACGAATGGAACATTATTAAAGAAAAAGATTGATATCTTAAAAAAACATTCTCTAAACCAAATAAACGTTTCTTTGCACTGTGAAAATGATATTAAAGATTATTTAGAAAATGTTTTTTCCGTTTGCAATGAGTTAAAAAAGAAAACAACAATTGTTTATCGCATTTGGGCATTACCATCTATGAAAATAGATAAAATGTCCACAAAAATTGTGGATAAAATAAAAGATTATTATCAATTAGATGATAATATTGTTAATAAAATAATGAATGATAAGAATATTAAAATAGAAGATAATTTATATCTTGATAAAGATTATGAATTTATTTGGCCTAAAATTACAGATGATAATAATGAATATGGAACATGCTTAGGTACTAAAACACATATTGGCATACTATCGAATGGTGTGGTTGTACCATGTTGTTTGGATAGTAATGGTGTAATAAATCTTGGTAATATTTTTAATGATGATTTAGATATGATAATTAATAGTGAATTATTTAAAAATATCAATAATGGTTTTAAAAATAGTAAGATATATTGTAATCTATGTAAAAGTTGTACTTATCGGAATAGATTTATAAAAAAAGATATATTGACTTAATTTAATGATTTTTATAAAATAAAAGTAGAGGTATATATGAAGAAAGTAAAATATAATGGTGAAGAAATTTATATTGATGATACACCGCTTGATGATAATGAAACTGATAAAAGAACAAATAAAAAAGAAGAATTAGAGAAAACATTGGAAATAGATAAGAGTGTAATTTCTAATATGCTTAATAAATCCTGGGGTGATAAAAATGAGTAAAATTATGTTTGATGAACCACGATTTAATGAAATGCAACATTTTCTTATGCGTTTATATCAGATTGGTAGGGAAAATCTAAATGTCCAAATTGATAAAAATTTAGTTCGCCATGAATTACGTAAATATGAACTATCATCAGGTGATGTTAAATATGATGGGAATTATGTCGAATGCAAAGAACTATTTAAAAAATGGATTGAGCGAAATAAAAAAGTACAAGGATTAACGATTCTTTATGAATTAGATTGGCCATATTTTCTACAATTTTATTCCACAGGTGATAGAAAATATTTTGATGAAAATCCTTACTATATAAAACTATATATTCCTATGAAACAAAAAAAACTATTTGAATCCGTTAATATTCTTTTTGACTATATTAATAATTCTAAAATAAAGCATGAATCAAAGGTAGCCGATAAAATTAGGACTGATAATGTCATTATTAGACTTATTAATGATGATATTGATTCAGCTCTTAAAATAATTGATTTTGTTAATAAGGATAAGATAATAAAGAATAATTTAAATAAGACTAATCCTTTTGTACCAACTATTAATGGTATAGGATTTATGTACGAGACAGGAATAAGTTATAACGAGGAATTAGCTACATTAATAGCAGATTATATTACCATGTGTATAGAAAAACGTCATGCTCCAGTATTAAGTGATTTTTATAGATGGTTTAAGGAGAATAATCAGTCTATCGAGGTAAATAATATTTTTGCATATGCCATTGGTGAAAAGAATACTATTAATATAAAAGACATTAATGAACAAAGAGAACAGTCGAAGTATCAATTATTAACAGAAGCTATTAAAGCCACATTTTTAAAATATGATATATTTCAAGCTATATGTGCCTTAAAAATGTTAATTGAAGAAGGGAATTATGGTTATTTTACAAATGGTACTGGTGAAATAGCATATCGAGATTGCTTAAAGACTACTGTTACTATGGATGATGCCATTAGGTATGTTAAGACGACGCTTAATAAAAGTGGATATCTTGTTGATGACGATATCATTGAATTTTGCCAGAATGTTTTAATAAAGAATGTATTAAACGAATTTTGCGAAGCATGTTATATAACATATATGAATTACGATAAAGAGCAACTTGAAAGTGCTTTAAAAAGCAAGATATATAAGAATGATTCTAGTGAATTTTCACGTTTTTCTAAAAGAGATGTCAATCGAAAAAAGAATTATCGTGACATTATTGAAAAATATGATAGAAATAATATCATTAATTTAATGAAATTATTTTTGCAAATAAGAGCGGTTGATTATGAAAAAAGTGAAGTTGACGAAATAATAGAACTATATTCTAGTAGTATTACGTCATTTGATTATCATGATGATAGTGAAAAAGGAAAGACTATATAAACACGAAAAAATCGTGTTTTTATTGTTTAAATACTAAAATAAACATAAAAGTTATATTTGTTGAAATAAATTTAAGTAAAATAATGGAATTTATAGTAAAAATGATTTATACTTAATAAAGAGGATGTTTATGAAGAAAATAGTATTAATAAAAAAAATGATTATCTTTTGTATAGCAATTATTGTTATTGAACTAGCAATTATGTTAATTATAAAGATTAATCGAGAAAGTGAAATAGAATATTTTGATGGTTTAAATGATTTAATTGTTACTGATAATGGTTATGTTGGTGTAGGGGAAAGTGATTTTAAATATAGTAAGGATGTTTCAGAAGTAAAGTATCATTATAAAGATAACAATATTATTGCTACAAGATGTAAGATAGCGATTTATGATAAAGAAAAGAAGTTAATAAAAGAAAAATCTTTTGATTCAGAGTATGATTCTAGTTTCTATGGGGTAGTAAAGGTTAATGATGGTTTTATCGCTGTTGGTAGTATTGTAAGTGATAAAGAACAAATTGAAGTAAATACACGAGATGCTTTAATGGTTAAATATGATAATGATTTAAATGTTGTATGGTCAAATACATATAGTGTTTTAAGTGATACAAAGTTTAATAAAATAATTGACGACGGTGATAATAATTATGTTATTATAGGTCAAAGTATTTATGAAAATATGGAAATTGGTAATCACATTATAGGTGGAGGAATTATCGTTAGAATTAATAGTGAAGGGGAAGTAATTGCACATAATAATTATGGTGGAAATAAATCAGGTAATTTTAATGATATTCTTAAAGTTGATGATGGATATATAGTATGTGGTAAAGATGCTGCTAATTATGGTATCATTGTTAAGTTTAAAAAAGATTTTAATCGTGAAGAAAAAGATACAGATTTAATAAGTAAAAAGGTTATGTGGCAGAGAACTTATTCTAATACCGATAATCGTGGATTTATGGATATGGCATTAATTGGTGATACAATATATGCTTGTGGTGCTGTAAATATCAGTGATGAAAAAGATAGTAATGATGAACCAATATATAAGTATGATGCAGGGATTGTTTTATATAATACATCAGGCAAGTATCTTGGTAAAAAATTAACGTTAAATGATGATGTACATAATTTATTTACATCTATTGAAACGGATAACGAATATTTATATTTAACAACACATATGAATGTTGATGATAATGATGATATTAAAAAAAGTATGCTTGTTAAAATGGATTTAGAAGGTAATATAATTAAGAAAGAAAAATATGATAATGAAAATAATAATCTTTTAAATAAAATAATGAAACTTAATGATGATTACTTAGTTGTTGGGGTTAGTAAAACAAGATGTAGTTTATTAACTGGATGTGATAATGAACCAGTTATCAAAGATTATAATAATGATTTAAAGACTATTGATTAGTCTTTTTATCTACAAAAAAAACATCGATTACTCGATGTCAAAAACGTAGTTTTTATTTCATTTTTTTGTTAATTTCTTTTGTGTTTTTCCAAATTGAGATAAGAATCATTGCAGCTTCGTATGTAACTCTTATCATTATAACACCCAACAATAGATATTCAATAAAAGCTAGGAAACTGTAACTAATTAAACTGAATGATGTTAATACAATATAAACAGTTACAAAAATATAAGTTATCTTTAGAATTGGCTCAATTAACATTTCGTTAAAGTTTAAGAATTCTCTTAACCATGTAACAAACTTGTTAGGATAATCTTTTTTTGGTTTTACAAAGAAGAAATATCCACCAACTGCTGCAAGTATTGCTAATACAAATGCAACAGTAATCCATACGTCATTACCAATTGCTGCAAAACTTAATCCTAATACACTTGTCATACTAAGGCTCCTTTCATTTATATAATATCACAAATATTTCACAAATAAAACAAAAAATACCAAAATTATGGTATTTTTTTATCTGTTATAGAATTCAACAATTAATGCTTCGTTAATATCAGCATTTAATTCATTTCTTTCTGGTAATCTTACATACTTAGCAGAATTATTTGCTTTATCAAAATCAATATATTCAACTCTTGTTGTTACATTAGAAAGAGCTTCTGTAACTGATTTTAATTCTTTAGTATTATCTTTTAGGGAAATAACTGATCCAACTTTAACACGGAATGATGGAATATCAACTTTCTTTCCATCAACAGCGATATGTCCGTGATTAACAAGTTGTCTTGCACCACGACGAGTGTTCGCAAATCCCATACGATATACTAAGTTATCAAGACGGCTTTCCAATAATTTTAAGAAATTTTCACCATGAGCACCAGTCATTTTTCTAGCTTCATTGAAAGTTTTTCTAAATTGTCTTTCATTAAGACCGTACATAAATTTAACTTTTTGTTTCTCATTTAACTGAGTACCATATTCAGATAATTTACTACGTCTAGTAGCACCATGTTGTCCTGGTTTATATGGACGTCTTGCTAATTCTTTTCCATTTTCAAGAGTGGAAAAACCAACAGTACGACTCTTCTTGTAACTTGGTCCTGTATATCTTGCCATAATCTATCCTCCTTCAATTACTATTACATATAATTGACATTTATTCATATTATAGGGAGTTTTTTTCAATAGTTTCACTTGATAGCCAAAGTTACTTCTAACCATAAAAAACACGTTATAATATTTATAAATTGGGCTGTCAATAAGAATATGCATGAATATTATATAGATAATTCAATACTAAGTCAATTCTTTTTATTAAAAAAAATACTAAAATTTACTATATTTTTATCTTTTTTTATGATATCATTAATATGAATAGAAGGTGATAAGATGAGTACAGTATATATAATTATAGGTTTCTCTGTTATTCTTTTTATCGCTTTATCATTAATTATAATTAAATTAATACGTAAAAAAGAAGTTCATAAATTAACTGATTTAACGAATAATTTACAAATTAAAACGAATAATTTATCAAGTCTTCCTATAATGGTTGAATTATCTAAGATTGAAGATATCGCAAAAAGTGAGCAATTAGAAGAGAAAGTAGCAGAATTTAAAGTACGTTATGAAGAAGTTAAAGAAGTAAAACTAACCAAAATTAATGATATGATTCTTGAATTAGATACCATAGTAGAAACCAGAAATACTAAAGAATATATTAATAATTACGCTGATATTGAACTTATGCTTGATGAAGCAGAATCATCTTTAAATAATATATTAGATGAAGTAGAAGAAATATCTTCCTATGAAGAAAAATATCGTAATATTGTAACTAAGTTAAAAGCAAAATTCCGTTTTTTAGAACATTCCTATGAAGAAAAAGAAACAATGTTTGGTGATATGAAGGATACCATTAAAATGCAGTTTGAAAATATCGCTAAAAGATTTAATGATTTCGACAAGGTTATGGAAGAAAAATTATATAATGAAGTAGTCTTGGTTGTTAAATCAATTGATACTATGATTGATAATTTGGATGTTGTAATTGAAGAAGTACCAGATATTTTATTGCTCATAAATGATCTTATTCCAGGAAGAATAAATGAATTAGATAAAGAGTATAAAAAAATGGAAGAAGAAGGTTTTTCTCTTTCTTATCTTGATTTTGAAAATAATATTAGTAATATTGAAAAAAGAAAGAACGATATTTTATCACGTGCTAAAGTTTTAAACATTACGGATAGTTTATTCGATTTAAGAACGATTTTAGAATACTTAGATGGTTTATTTAAAGAACTTGAAATAGAACGTGATGCTAAAAAAGAATTTGATACATTATCAGAATCGTTTGTTGAAAAAAAAGAAAAACTAGAAAAAATAGTTAAGGATATTTATGCAGAGCTTGACGATATTAAAGCAATGTATCATTTAAATGAAAAAGATTTAGAGATAATAGAAGAATTAAACTTGAAATTATCAGGAGTAATTAAAGATTATAAAAAACTAAATAGAGATATTAAAAAGAAAGATTCTTATTATCAAAAATATATTATTACAATTAATGAATTATTAGAAAGAATTAATAAAGTATCTATTGAATTTGATGATGCATTAAGAACTTTAGGAAGTTTTTATGATGATGAAAAAAGAGCACATACCGAACTTAAAGAAATGAAAGATCTTCTTAAAAAGTGTAAGAAGAAAATAAGAAATTATAAATTACCAGTTATATATGATAGTTATTTTATTTGCGAAGAAGAAGCGACGGATGCTATTAAAGAAGTCGAAAAAGAAATAGATAATAAACCTATTGTTATTAAGAATCTTAATATGCGTGTTGAAACAGCAAGAGATTTAACTTTAAAATTATATAAATTAGTTGATGATATGATTAAATATGCTTATTTTACGGAATTATTATTAGTTTACGGTAATAAATATCGTGATAAAAAAGATGTTAACAAAAATTTATGTAAAGTAGAAACTTTATATTATGATGGTAATTATAAAGAAAGCTATGACTTAGTACTAAAAACAATTAAATCTGTTGATAGCGAATTAGTAACAAAGGTTAATAAGATTTGTAAGGAATAGAATATATTCCTTTTTTCTTTGTAAACTTATATTTTAGATAACTAAACCTTTAATTTATTGATTATTAAAGTAAATATTGATATACTAAATTTGTTTTTGGAGGAAGAAATGGTTTATTTAGATTATTCAGCAACAACACCAGTTGATAGAAGAGTATTAGAAAGTTTTGATAGTGTATCATTAGAGTATATTGGAAATCCTAATTCTTTACATAAAGAAGGAGTTAAAGCAAGAAAACTTATGGAAGCAGCTGTAGATCAAGTAGCAAGTCTTTTGCATGTGAAAAGTGAAGAAATAATATTTACAAGTGGAGCTAGTGAATCAAATAATCTTGCTATCTTTGGAGTAATTAATAAATACAAAAATCGTGGTAAGACGATTATTACAACGAAATTAGAACATTCTAGTATTTTATCAGGTGTTAATTATTTAAAGCAAAATGGTTATACTATTAAATATGTTAAAGTAGATGAAAACGGACAAGTTGATTTAGATGATTTGAAAAAGTTAATTGATGATGATACTCTGTTAGTAAGTATCTGTGAAGTAAATAGTGAAATTGGTATTATTCAGAATGTTAATGAAATAGGGGCATTCTTAAAAGAATATCCGAAAGTAATCTTTCATGTAGACGGAACACAAGCCGTTGGGAAAAAACAAGTTAATTTAGATAATATTGATTTATATAGCTTTTCAGGTCATAAAATATATGGTCTAAAAGGCGTAGGAGTATTAGTTAAAAAAGAAGGTATTGAACTAGAGCCCATTATCTTTGGAGGAAAAAGTCAAAGTTCTTATCGTGCTGGAACACCTGCTCTTGCTTTAATCGTATCACTTGCAAAGGCTTTAAGACTTATTATGGATGATTTGGATAGCAATATTTCTTATGTAGCTGATTTAAATAAAAAATTAAAAAATGGCTTAAAAAAGATTAAAGGTGTTAGTATTAATAGTAATGAATATTGTGTACCACAGGTTGTTAATTTAAGTATTAATGGTATTAAACCAGAAACTCTATTGCATGCCCTAGAAGAAGATGATATTTATATTTCGACTAAAACAGCATGTTCTAAAGATGATGCCATCTCTCTTGCTGTTTATACTTTAACGCGTGATGAAGAGAAAGCCAAAAGTTCTATAAGAGTTAGTTTATCGCATTTAACTAAGGAAAATGAAATAGATTTCTTTTT
>CACZNM010000058.1 GCA_902782535.1 uncultured Erysipelotrichaceae bacterium | reverse complement strand
GGTAAACTAGCACATAAACTTAAAAATGATGGAAAGAAAGTTATGATGATTGCAGCAGATACTTTTAGAGCGGGAGCGATAGAGCAACTAGAAGAGTGGAGTAAAAGAAGTGGGAGCTTATTTTATTCTAAAAAAGAAGGAAGTGATCCTTCTGCCGTAATATATGAAGGAATAGAGAAAGCTAAGGAAGAGAATGTCGATGTTATCTTGATTGATACAGCAGGGCGTCTTCAGAATAAGATTAATTTAATGAAGGAATTAGAAAAGATTAATAAAGTAATTGGTAATTTGGTACCTAAAGCTCCTCATGAAACCTTTTTAGTTATTGATGCCACAACCGGTCAAAATGGTATAAGTCAAGCGAAGAATTTTAAAGAAATAACGAATATAACAGGAATTATCTTGAGTAAGATGGATGGTACGGCTAAAGGTGGCATAGTTTTAGCCATTAAAGAAGAACTTAATATACCAGTTAAATTTATGGGATTAGGTGAAAAAATCGATGATTTACGTCCTTTTGATATTGAAAAATATATCTATGGATTATTTAAGGATATGATGTAATGGATAAGTTAGTTTATTTAAATAATTTATTTGATTTATATGGTGAACTATTAACCGATAAACAACAAAAGTACTTTAAAGATTATTATTTTGATAATTTATCATATGGTGAAATAAGTGAAAAATATAATGTTAGTAGAAATGCTATTTTTCATCAGTTAAAGATAATAGAAGATAGATTAAATTTTTATGAAGAAAAATTGAAATTATATGATAAAAAATTGAAAATTAATGCTATAATTGATTTGATAGATAATAATGAAGCAAGAAAAGTGGTAGATAACTTGCTTTAGGAGGAAATTATGTTTGAGAAAATATTAAAAATTAATGATCGTGGGGCAGAAATTAAATTAGGAGAAACAACAACTGATTACAATCTAATGGGATTACATTTAATTTTAGAAAATGCTAACTTAAAAGTCGTATGTGAAATTGATAGTGTTGATGGTGATATTATTATTACGCATTTTATTGGTGAAATTATAGATGGTAAATTTTATAATGGTGTAATTAATAAACCAGATACGAATGCCAATATGCGTATGATGAATTCTGATGAAATTGAAATGATTACCGGTGTTAAAAGTGAAAGAACCTTTTCCTTTGGAACAAGTCCTTTTTATGATAATAAGAGATTTTATTTAGATATTAATACCTTTTTTAGTAATCACCTAACAATTCTTGGTAACTCTGGTAGTGGTAAAAGTTATGGTACGGCACGTATTATGCAAAGTGTTTTTAATACCCCAGGATTTCTTCCTTATAAAGCAAGTTTTATTTTCTTTGATAATAATGGTGAATATATTAGTGCATTTAATAATATGAATGAAATTAATCCTAATTATCATTTTAAAGTCATTACGACGAATCTTGCTTATGATTATAAAAAACTTTCTATTCCACTTTGGCTTTTATCTGTTGATGATATTGCCTTACTTTTAAGAGCGACGACATCTAATCAAATAATTCTAATTGAAAGAATGATTAAATTAGCCAGAATATTCTCTCAAAGCGATGAAACTAGTACGAAGTTTAAAAATCATTTACTTGCTCGTGCAATGTTATCCATTCTTTATTCTAATGATTTACCAGTAACAAAACGTAATAATATTTTCGGTTTATTTAATACATGTCAAACTAAGGAATTAAATTTAGAAGCGATAATCCAAGGTGCTGGATATACAAGAAAATTTAGAGATTGTTTTCATGTTGATGCTAATGGTGTCTTCACAGAAGGTATTTTAGTTACAGAATATATTTCATCTTTTGTCAATGCTGAATATGATAATTATGAGCCGGAAACATATAATAGTTATACTCTTCCTGATTTAGAGAAAGCACTTGCCTTTGCTTTAGTTTCGGAAGATTGGCTAAATAATCCTAAAACTTATAGTGACGCGATAACGATAAAAGTCAAATTACATACTTTAACAATTAGTAGTGATGCAAAATTTTTTGATGCTGCTGGTAATATTACTGTTCAGGAGTTTTTAGCAAGTATTTTAATGGATAATGGTGGAAAGAATCAAATATTAAATATTAATCTCGAAGATATTGATGATTCACTAGCTAAAGTTATTGTTAAAATAATGTGTAGAATGTTCTTTGAATATGCGAAAAAACTTACAAATCGTGGTAGTGTTCCATTTAATATTTTTGTTGAAGAAGCCCATCGTTATATTAAATCCGGTGAAGATATTGATTTAATAGGTTATAATATCTTTGATAGAATTAGTAAAGAGGGAAGAAAATATGGTGTATTGCTTAATTTAATTACGCAAAGACCAGTAGAACTTTCTGAAACAGTTATGTCACAATGTTCTAACTTTGTTATTTTTAAGACAACTCATCCACGTGATATTGAATATATTACCCAAATGGTTCCATATATTACTGATGAAATTATTGCTAAACAAAAAAGTTTACAACCAGGTTATTGTTTAGGTTTCGGTAGTGCCTTTAAGGTTCCAACAATTATCCGTATGGATGTTCCAAATCCCGTTCCTAATAGTGACAACGTAGATGTTATTAAAGAATGGAGTATAAAGAGTGAATAAATATCTAGTTTTTATATTTTTTTTGATGGCTTTTATAACAGTTTATGCAGAAGATTTATCTGTTAATATAACTTGTCAAAAAGATGAACTATCTATTAACGAAAAAACTATTTGTGATGTATCTTTTGATACCAATATTTCACTTTCTAGTATTAATTTTGAATATGATTCTGATTTGGAAATTACTTTTGATGAAACAGATAATTTGAATCGTGATGGCAAGAAAATCTCTATTACTTCTGATAATCCTATCGAAATAGCTAAAGGTAAAAGTATTTTAAAAATGAATGTAGTTGGTAAGAATGTAGGTAGTTCAAAGATAATATTGAATAATATTAAAATAAACAATGAAAATATTAAAAATGTTGAAAAAACAATTAATATAATAGAACATAAAACTTTATCTAGTAATAATAAAATAGAGGACATTATAATTGATGGTGTCTCACTCAATAATTTTCATCCTGATGTTAATCGTTATGATAATATTATCGTTAATAAGCCAACTGTCTTTATTGATATAAAAGGTCAAGATAGTAAAGCGATGGTTACAGGTGTTGGTTCTGCAATTATAAGAAGAGGTTCTCCTACCGAAGTAAATATTAGTGTAACAAGTGAAGATGGTAATGTTAATACTTATACATTATTAATTACTTATGTAAAAGAAGTTATTAAAAGTAGTGATGCATCACTTGAGACAATGGAATTATATAATGGAGATACACGATTAGATTTTGTCTTTGATAAGGATAAATCATCTTTTAGAATAAAAGTAGATAGTAATATTGATAATGTTAATGTTAAAGCTACTTTATCCGATAGTAAAGCATCTTTTATTAGTGACTACGAACCACGTAATGTAAAGCTTGATTATGGTCAAAATATTGTAGAAATAAAGACAGAATCTGAAAATGGCGATATAAAAATATATACTATTAATATTGAAAGAGATGATAAGCGTAGTGGTGATAATACCTTAAAGAAATTAGTAATAAATGATATTGAAGTAACGATTGAAAAAGATAAATATGAGTATGATATTAGTGTACCTTTAGAAGTATTAAAAACGAAAATAAACGTTGTGCCAAATAATAATAAAGCATCTGTTGATTATAAAGATATTAATCTTTTAGAAGGGAAGAATACGGTTTATTTGAATGTAATTTCTGAAAATGGTAAAAAGAAGGAATATCGTGTTAACATACTGCGTGAACCAAAAAGCGAAGAAGTTATGCTACCAGATGAGGTGGAAGAAAAGCATACTAAATTAGAAAATATTATTATTGATGGTTATGATTTGATTTTTAGAAGTGGTGTGCACGAATACACTTTAAATGTTAGTAATAATACAAAGGAATTATCAATTAAAATAGAACCTAGTAATTTAGAATTTGAAGTATTAAACAATAAAGATTTAAAAAATAATAGTACTGTTATTATTAAAGTTAAAGATAATGGCGAATATACTATTAAAGTACATAAAGAAGAAATAAAAAACAGTAATTTATATTTGTATCTTGGATTATTTTGTTTATTAGCAATTCTAATTGCGTTAGTGGTTTTATTAAAAAGAAAAAGAAAATAAACTTTACATTACGTAAAGTTTTCTTAAGTTTATCGACATAATAGTAAAAAATATATATAATTAATAAAGGAGGAATAATTATGTTTGAAGGATTACAGGAAAAGTTAGAAAGTGTTATTCATAAAGCTCGAGGTTATGG
>CACZNM010000057.1 GCA_902782535.1 uncultured Erysipelotrichaceae bacterium | reverse complement strand
TGATTTGCAAAAAGAATCAATTAAATATGTTAGCGCTAAAGCCCAATGTGCATTTCTAAAAAGATTAATGGACGAAGAATTCTTTTCCGAAGAAGAATTACAAATTATTAAAAGAGCTCGTAATCATAAAAGTATTTCACATCCGAAAAATTGTGATATCGTTACGTATCGTTATGCAACAGGGTTTGAAGCTTTAATTGGGTATTTGAAATTAGAAGGTAATATAAATCGTATCAATGAAATAATTAATAAAATACTTTATTAGGAGAAGTTATGTTAGTATCAGGTAGAAATAATGTAAAAGAAATATTAAAAGATAATATTGTTGTTAAAAAAGCATATTTACAAACGAATTTTAATGAACAAGATATTTTATCTTTAATTAATAAAAAGAAAATAACTATTGTTTATCAAGATAAATACCAATTAGATAAAATAGTTAAAAATAATCATCAGGGTGTTGTATTAGAAATTGATGATTATAAGTATTGTACTATTGATGATATTATTAATAATAAAGATAAATGTAGTATCGTAATACTTGATCACTTGGAAGATCCGCATAACTTAGGAGCCATTATTAGAACAGTTGAAGCAAGTGGTATTGATGGAATCATAATTCCCTTAAATAGAAGTGTTTCCGTTAATGAAACAGTTATGAAAACAAGTGTGGGGACATTATTTAATGTTAAAATATCACAAGTAACCAACTTAATGAATACGATTAAATATTTAAAAAAGCAAGGTTTTTGGATATATGGCGCAGATATGGATGGAGAAGATTTTAAAAATATTAAGTATCCTTCTAAAACTTGTTTAATTATTGGTAATGAGGGTAATGGATTATCAAGAATTGTAAGAGAATCTTGTGACTTTATTGTAAGTATTCCTATGACTGGTAAAGTAAATAGTCTTAATGCCTCTGTTGCAGCAGGGATACTTATGTATAGTATTGTGTCAAATAAATAAATGTTATTAAAAAAGTAACATTTTTTTATGTGATTTTTTTTATAATTTGATAATAATTTAATAATTAAAATGGTATTTTAACTGTTATTAAAATAGAAAAACACTTTTTATAGATAATATGATAGAAATAATTCATTTTTCGTTATTTGTTATTTTTTTCTTAATGTATTAATATTTATTTATGGCAGGTGAAATATGTACAAAGACTATAATGATTATGAAATTTTATATATGATAGGAGAAAGGAGTGACTTTAATATTTTATATCAAAAATATCAACCGTTGATTTATAAAATAGTTAAAGATTATCAAAAATATTTTAGGTATTACGGCTATGAAATAGATGATTTAATGCAAATTGGATATCTTACTCTTTATAAAGCTACATGTTTATATAGCAGTTACAATAATTCATTATTTTATACTTATTTTGTTATTGCTTTAAAAAGAGCTCTTTCTAATGAAATTAGGTTAAATAAGACATATAAAAAGAAATGTCTAAATGAAGCAGTCTCTTACGATAATTTAATACCTAACACCGATACTAGTTATTTAGAAGTTTTTCCTTACATAGATAAGGATGATTATAATGAAGAAAAAGGAAAATTTATCTATTTTAAAAACTCTTTATCGTTTGTTAATGCTTGTGTTTTTGAAATGCTTTATAATGGTTTTCCTAAAAAAGAAATAGCATTATTAATTAAGGAAGATGGCTATAATATTAATACATGTATAGAGGAAATAAGGAAACAAAAAAGGGTTCAAAATTATTAATCATTTTATTGAAATAAAAATAGGATTATGGTAATATAAATATAAGAAGGAGTGATTTATATGATTTTAGCTTTAGTTATTATTTTCGTTTTTGTGTTGTTAGGTTCAATTAAACAAATTGATGAATTTGAACGTGGTGTTAAATTTTCACGTGGTAAATTTTCAAAGATAATGAATCCAGGATGGAATATAGTTTTGCCTATTATTGAGTCAATGAAAAAAGTCGATATTCGTACAAAGGCAGTAGATGTTCCTGAACAAGATGCCATAACAAAAGATAATGTATCTGTTCGTATTAATGCCGTTATTTATTACAAGATATTTGATGCTAGTAAAGCGATATTGGAAGTTGAAAATTTTCATTATGCCGTAAGTCAACTTGCTCAAACAACAATGCGTAATGCTGTTGGTGAAGTAACGCTTGATGAACTATTAAGTGAAAGAGAAAAAATATCTGATAAAATATGTGCAATTATTGATAGAGCAACAGATCCATGGGGTATTAAAGTAGAAAATGTTGAACTTAAAGATGTAGCATTACCAGAAGAAATGAAAAGAGTTATTGCTCGTGTAGCAGAAGCAGAACGTGAAAAAGAAGCTGTTATTACGAAAGCCAAAGGTGAGGTAGAAGCCAGTGAAAATCTAAAAAAAGCTGCTGATAATCTTGCATCTAATCCTGTTTCAGTTCATTTAAGAACATTAGAAACAATTAATGATTTATCAAGTGATCAATCTAATACCATTGTATTTGCATTACCTATTGATATCTTAAAAAGTTTTGATACATATAATAAGAAGAATAGTGATAAGTAAAGAAAGGAAGTATATGCTTCCTTTTTATCGTATTTTTGGACATATTCCAATATCAGGTTCATAAAAACAATGTGATTTATATCTACCGGCATTTTTTTGTTCATACCATGTTGGTGCGCAATTCTCGTTTTTAGATGGTGCATAAAACCACAAAGAATTAGTAGCAGGATAATAATATTCACCGTTTAAAACTCTTGTTGCTAGTTCGCGTTCTTTAATGGTTGGTGAACTATAAAAAAGATTACTTCTTACGCCTGCAAAACCACCAGGTGTATTATATATTACATCATTAAGTGTCGGTGTTTTTTTAAAAGTATAACATTCGGCAATAACACGATTTATTGCGACATTTCCTACCATTAGCATACCAAAATCGCCATCTGAAACGGCTTCTGCGCGCATTAATCTTGCTAGATTATTTAATTCTGTTTCGCTATATTTTATTATTGCCATTTTATCACCATTTTATTTTATGAAAAAAAATTTTTTTTGACATATTGTATTTTCATAAAAAGTGTGTTAGTATATATTTATAAAATAAGGGTGATATTGTTATGGATGAGTGTGTTAGCAAATTAATTGCGTTATTAAAGCCCACTATTACTGATTTAGATGAAAGAAAAGAGGAGTTATCTTCTAAGTCTGAAACATTAGATGAAGTAAGTAAAATGCTTGAAGAAGTAAATGAAGATGTAAAAAAGGTATCTAAATATAAAAATCAAAATTTGATTTTGGATAATTTAGGAATGATTAATACGACTGAAAGAGAGTATCGAGCATGTTGCTACTTATTGAATTGTGATGAAAAGAACGTTTGTTCTTTGCCACAATACATTGAATCAGTAAATTACATTGAGAGGCTTATTAACTATTTTAAGAAAATGAAAGAAGAATTGATATTAGAAGTTTCGGAACTTAAAGTCGTTTATACAGATAAAAGCCTTAATAAAAAGTATTTTGAAATATTTAGTACTGATAATCCTTTTGTTTATGATGCAAAAGAATTTAGAGAATTATTGGATAAACAAATGTTAACAGATGAAGATAAAGTAAATTTGTTAGTTTATACAATAAAGAATAATATTAATAATTATTTAAAAGATAGAAAGAGTTAAAGGGAGATAGAAATGAAAGAAGAATTAATAAAGGTGTTGAATGCCAAACTAGATAATGTTAAAGCAAATATCGAATCACTAATGAAAATTAATGGTAAGATTGATGATGAAAATGAAAAATTATCATATATTAATGGCATATTGGATATATTTAAGGAAGAAAATAACTATAATATCTTGAATTTTACTAAACTTTCTAAAGAGGATTTTGATAATCTTGTAGAAAGCTTAGGTGGTAATATCAATGATATGTTTAAAACAAGTAGTTGTAATTATGATGGCTTAGTATATCTAATTAACGGTATTAATAACGGTGTTTCTCTTTCTTTAACTTTAGAACAGGAAAATGCAATTAACTATTTTTTACAAAGTGTAGAAGGAAAGTGTGAAGAACACGAGGCTACTGTTGATGGATTATTGTTAGTTAAAGATCATTTCAATATTTCAGATGTTGATGTATTAAATGAAAAACAAGCTACATATGAAAAAGTATTAGATAAAATGTCTAAAGATGATTATGTTAGTGAAATTGATGATGTATTAGAGGCAATTAACTTTAGCGAAGTGCCTGAAAATAAGATAATTGATTTATTGACTTATTTATTAGAATATAATGCTGGTGTTTATGAAGAACATAAAGGAAAAGCACCAGTAGTAGAAGAAAAAGAAGAAATCCATGAAGAAAATGATGTTCATGAAAGTGTAGAATTTGAAGAACCAGTTAATCCTCCTCTTCCAGAAGAGAAAAATGAGCAATATGATGAGTTTCATTTCCCAGAATTTGAAAATATTGAAAATGATAAAGTAGAGCAAAAAGAAGATGTAGTAGTTCCTAGTGAAGATTCAGTAGATGAGGAAGAAAATATTTTTACTCCACCAGAAGTATCAACAGAAAATGAAAAAGTTGAGCCTTTACCAATAATTGAACCATTACCAATGCCAGAACTTGATGATACTATGCCTTCTATTGATTTGCCAACAATTCCTTTTGTAGATGAAAATAATGAGAATAGTGACTTTGAGGGATTGGTTAATGAGAATGATTATGAAGAATATGATGTATCTGATAAAGTTGAATATAACGATGAAGAAAAAAATGAGTCAACTTCCACACGTGAGATACAAAGATTATTCAAAGAATTTGGTATATCAAAAATAAATAATTATGATGATTTATTAAAAGGAAATATTGATAATTATCGTAATATATTATCGTTCTTGAAAAACAATAATATAATTAACGAATTTGAAAAGAACGAAGAGCTATTAAAAGATGTATTAACTTCTTCAACTGATGAAGATTTATCTGACATTATAAATATTATTAAGAATGAATTATCAGTTGATGATGAAGATTATAATATGACGTTGAAAATTGCGATTAATACTATTCCTTCTATTTTTGTACGTGAAGGTGGTAATTATGAAAACTTTGTTCGTAATATCAAAATGTTTAAAGAGATGGGAATTAACTTAGTAAGTTTGTTTGACTTCAGTAAAGAAGTATTTATTGCAAATCATAAGAATTTAGAAAATAACTATGAAATTGTTAAGAATTATAATATTAAATTAGATTTCAAGAATGTTAAATATTTATTAATGTTACCTAATATTGGTGAGAGACTTGATTACTATGTTGAAAGTGTATATCCAGATAGAACGAAAAATAATGAAAAGTTTGATGGTATAACTTATATAAGTACACATCCTAATAAACTTAATATTGTAAGTAGTGAAACGATTAAAAGACTTCGTTTTTCGAGTGAAAATAGTAAAAAAGTATTTGGTAATAAACCTAATTCATTAGCAGGAGAAATTACTAATTTGAAAGTTAATGCTTTGGAAATTAGTCCTGAATATATGAATAGATTCTTCGATAATAGATTTGATACAATATCTCTTGATGAAGTAAGAGAATATACAAAATTGTGTCGTAATAGTAGTAATATAGGAAATTATACTGATGAGCTATCTAAGTTAGAGAAATATCATAATGGATTACGTTATACGATAGGAGATGTCAATGTTTCTTATAATAAAGTTGTTCGTTGTTATAACACATTAAGATCTTATGGAATCGATACTAAAAAAGCTCTATTGTTTGCAGTATGTTATAATTCAGTAATTACTGAAGAGGAATATAACATGGTAAAAGAAACTTTAGAAAGAGATGGTGAATAATGGAATTTTTACTTGGATTTGGTTTATCTAATAAAGATATTGAAGAAATAAAAGAAAATAATGATGAAGCGGTTTTAAAAAATGTTGCTTTGAATAAAGAAAATGTAAAACAAATAGTTAACTATTTTAAGGAAATAGGTGTAAGTGATGCTTCGATTAAAGACTTGTTTGTTTTACAAATAGGAATGTTTCATCGTACAAAAGAAGAGATAGTAAGTGTATTTGATGAATATGAATTAGAATCAATTATTAAATCTCTAAATTATGATGTTAATACAGTTGATTTAATTGAATTTAGTTAAAATACTTGTTATCTTAATGAGTTTGTATTAAAATAATGAAAAAGAAAGGAGAACTTAGCTAATTATTTATGTAAGTTTTCCTTTTTTTATTGAGGGATAATATGAGTCACTATTTTGAAAATGATAATACTTTAGAAAGTAATATAAAAGATTTTGATATTAGTATTAATAATATTAAATTTACCTTTAGTACAGATAATGGTGTTTTTTCTAAAGGAGAATTAGATTTTGGTACTAATCTTTTAATTAAAAATGTTTTGAGTATGGATATAACTGGAAATGTTTTAGATTTAGGATGTGGATATGGTCCTATTGGAATTATATTAAAGAAAATAAAAGATATTAATGTTGATATGATTGATATTAATAAACGTGCTGTTCATTTAACTAAAATGAATGCTAAAAAGAATAATGTTAATGTTAATGCTTTTTATTCTGATGGTTATGAAAATGTTAATAATAATTATGATTTTATTATATCTAATCCACCAATTAGAATTGGAAAAAAGAATCTTTATAAATTATTGATTGATGCTAAAAAATACTTAAATAAAACTGGGGAAATATTTGTTGTAGTGAGAAAAGAACAAGGGGCTTTATCTTTGATAAAAGATATGAGTGTCTATTATGATGTAAAAACTATTGACAAAGAAAAAGGTTTTTTAATTATTTCCCTAAAAAACAATTGACTATTTTTTTTATTTGTGCTATTAATATATGTTGGCGACATATTATTTCTTCTAATATGTACTTAAAATTTTATTATTGTAATGGGGTGAAAAAATGGCTTATAGGCTTATTGATTGTGGCGATTATCGCAAAAGAAGATCATTCTCAAGAATTAAGAAAACTTATGAACTTAAGGATTTACTTGAGATACAAAAAAAGAGTTATCAATGGTTTATTGAAACTGGTATAAAAGAGGTTTTGGAAGATCTGTTCCCCGTAGAAAATTTCTCTGGAACACTTTCTTTGGAATTTGGTGATTATCATTTTGATGAGCCAAGGTATACAATTAAGGAAAGTCGTGATAGAGAAACAACTTTTGCAGCTCCCCTAAAGGTAGATGTAAGACTATTTAATCATGAAACTGGTGAAGTAAAAGAACAAGAAATATTCTTAGGGGATATGCCAGTTATGACGGATGGTGGTACATTTATTATAAATGGTGCTGAACGTGTTATTGTAAGTCAGTTGGTTAGAAGTCCAAGTGTTTATTTTAATCGTGAAATAGATAAAAATGGAAGAAGTGTTATAACTTCACAAATTATCCCTACACGTGGAACATGGCTTGAATTTGAAACAGATGCAAGGGATGTTGTTTATGTTAGAATTGACCGTACAAGAAAGGTTACTTTAACTACTCTTTTACGTGCTTTTGGACTATCAAGTGATGAAGATATATATAATTTATTTGGTAAGGATGAATTTATTGAAAATACAATTAGTAAAGATAGTACTAAAAATACTGATGAAGCATTAATTGA
>CACZNM010000056.1 GCA_902782535.1 uncultured Erysipelotrichaceae bacterium | reverse complement strand
GATAATATTGTAAAGAAAGTTAAAAATTTTTGTAAGACAAATGAGATATCTAATGCAACTTTTTATATGAGCATATATGGTATATATGTAAATAAAAGGACTAATTTAACTAATTTTTTCTTATCGACTGCTAATAAAAATAGAAGAAAAATTAGCGAAATGCTTATGACGGGAATGACAACAAAAACAGCATATTTTGTTGTTAAAATTCAAAATGAATCATTTTCGGATTTCGCTAAAAATATGAGAATTTCTTTAAAATCTTGTTATCAGCATATGAATTATATTTATAATTATGTAAAAGAATTATTTAAAAAGTATAATGATAATCGTCCTGTCCCTTCTAAAATATTTTTATCATATCAAGACTTAAAGGTAGATACTGATAAAATGAATATTAACTTTGAAATAGAAGGAGATAATAATGTTGGAACATATGGATTTGATGTAATTTCTATTCATATTTTTGAATACAAAGGCAAAGTTAAAATAATATATGATTATTTATCTGAACAATATTCTAAAGAAGAAATTAAAGAAATAAACGATGGAATAATTAATATTATTAACCAAGTTAATGAAAATAATAATATTCTAATTGGGAATATTAAAATATAAAAGCTTTAACCATTAGATAGATTTATTGAATAATTATTTTTAATGTGCTAAAATTAAATTAGATAATAGGGGGAATATAATAGACAATGGAAGGAGAACGAAATGGCCTATATTGAATTTAAAAATGTCGAAAAAATATATAAAATGGGAGAAGTTGATTTAAAGGCATTAGACAAGGCAACTTTTGAAATAGAAAAAGGTGAATTAGTTGTAATATTAGGGCAATCGGGATCAGGTAAATCTACTTGTTTAAACATGCTTGGTGGCATGGATGAAGTAACCTCTGGAAGTGTCATAGTTGATAAAAAGGATATTACTAAACTTAAAGAAAAAGATTTAATTGCATATAGAAGAAATGACATAGGTTTTGTTTTTCAATTTTATAATTTAGTTCAAAATTTAACTGCACTTGAAAATATTGAATTAGGCACTCAAATGTGTAAAAATCCTATGGATCCTAAAGAAGCATTAAAAAAGGTGGGATTAGAAGATAGAATGGATAATTTTCCTTCCCAAATGTCTGGTGGTCAACAGCAAAGAGTGTCTATAGCTCGTGCTATTGCAAGACATCCTAAAATTCTTTTATGTGATGAACCAACAGGAGCCTTGGATTATAAAACTGGAAAGCAAATATTAGAACTTTTAGAAGATACAGCAAGAAAAGAAAAGATAACTACTATAATCATAACTCATAATAGTGCTATTGCACCTATGGCTGATCGAGTAATAAAATTTAAGAATGGTAAAGCTGATGATGTAATTTTAAATAAAAAACCAATTAGTGTAAAAAAACTTGAATGGTAAAAAGGGATTGGTAATAATATGAGAAAAAATAGAATTATTACTATGAGTTTAAGAGAAATAAAAAAATCTAAAAAAAGGTTTTTTTCGTTATGTGTTCTTAGTATTCTAGGAGTATCATTTTTTGTGGGAATGAAAATGTCAGGTCCCACAATGTTAAAAACATTAGATGAATATTATGATAGTCATAAAATATATGATTTAAAAGTTATTTCAACTCTTGGACTTGTTGATGAAGATATTGATGAAATAAAAAAATTAAGTAATGAATATAAAATAGTGGGTTCTCATACTAAAGATGCCTTATTTAATGATGGAGAGCATGAGGCAGTTTTAAGATTACATGAAATAAAAGAAGATATTAATAATATTATAATTACTGAAGGAAGAATGCCTCAAAATTATAATGAAATTGTTGTTGAAGATGGAATTATTAATAAGACAAATTATAAAATAGGGGATAAAATAACTTTAGATTTAGAGAGTGATGATAATAGTATTAAAACAAATGAACTGGAAATAGTAGGGGTTGTTTTAAGTCCAGAGTATTTAAATAATAGTCAAATTACCCAAAGTAGAGGCAATACTACACTTGGAAATGGACAAGTAGCTTATTATTCTTATGCCCTAAAAGATTTATTTAATTTCGATTATTATACAGAAGTATATATTATTGATAACGAAGCAGAAGAATATACTACTAATACTAATGATTATTTAAATAAAATTCTTGATGATGAAAATAAATTAGAATCTATAAAAGAAAATAGGCAAAGAGCACGATATGATAAGTTGATAGAAGAAGCGAATAATAAACTTAAAGAGGAAGAAGAAAAAGGTAATAGTAAATTAAATGAAGCCAAAAAACAGTTAGATGAATATAAAAAGAAATTAGATAATGGAAAAAAAGAATTAGATAAGGCTAAAAATGAATTAAATAAAGCCAATACTCAGATACAGAATGGAAGAAAATCAATAAATGATTATAAAGAACAACTTCAAAATGGAAAAAAGAAATTAGATTCTAGTAAATTAGAAATAAATAATAAATTAAAGTCTTATAATACAAACTATGATAAATTAGCTACTTTTATAAAAAAATATGATAGTTCAGCATTTTCTATAAATGATATAATTAAAATTTTTAGTGATGAAAATATTGATATAAAAAAAACAATAGAATCTAGTTTAGCAAATATAAAAGTGGTTGCAGCAGCAAATGGTATTAATTTAGAAAGTCTACTTAATCAATATGGAATAAATATTGATGAACTTCTTAAAAAAGCAGAGGTAAAATTAGATGAATTAATAGATACTATGACCATAAATCAATTAAAGAATATAATATTTGATGATAGATTTGTTACAATTGTTAAAGGTAGTATTCCTACTAGTTCACCTTATTATAATAAAATAGAAAATTATTTAAATGAGTTTTCAAATAATAATGAGCAAATTAAAAAATTATTTTCAGGAATTAGAGAAATAGAAAAAGGTTATCAAGAATATAATAATAATTTAAAACAAGTAAATAATAAAGAAAATGAATTAAATAAAGCATCAAAAGAATATGAAGATGGTAAAAAGAAATATAATGCAGGTATAAATGAGTATAATGTAAATTTAAAATTATATAATAAAAATGTCCAAGAGTTTGAAGAAAATAAAAAAAAGTTTGAAGAAGAAATTAGTTTAGCTAAAGAAAAAATAAATAAAATGAAAGAAGCTATCTGGTTTATAGAAACTAGAGAGGATAATAATGAATATATAACTTATATAAGTAGTTATGATAGTATTGAAAAACTTTCTAATATGTTTCCAATAATCTTCTTTTTAGTATCAATAATGATAAGCCTACTTTCTATGGCTAGAATGGCCATTGAAAATAGAAGTGAAATAGGTACTTTAAAAGCACTAGGATTTAGTAATAATGATGTAAGACTAAAATTTGTTATTTATGCATTATTAGCAACATTAATAGGGGGAATACTTGGGGCTATATGGGGATATATTGTAATTCCTAAAATAATAATTGGTGTCTTTAATATTATGCATAATATTCCAACAACTATTTATAGTAGAGATATTACTCCAATAATTATAGGACTTATTATAAGTATTATTTGTATAGTAGGTTCTACAATATTTACAATAAATAATTTAGTAAGAGAAAAAACAACGGTATTATTAAGACCAATAGCACCACCTATAGGTAAAAAGATTCTTTTAGAAAAAATACCATTTATATGGAATAAATTAAAATATTCTAATAAATTAACAATTAGAAATATCTTTAGATATAAAAGAAGAATAGCTATGTCTATTTTTGGTATTGCATCTTGTACAATGATTCTACTTTCTGGTTATGGAATAAAAGATTCAATAGCCTATGTTGTTGATAAACAATATAATGAAATAAATCATAATGATGTATTAATATCTTTAGATGGAAAACTAAAACAAGATGAATTAGATAAATATATTGATAATAATGATGTAGAATTTAATGTATATGCAAGAATAGATCAAGTAGAAGTAGATAATAAAAGAGTTTCTTTTATAATACCTGATGATAGAGAAGAATTTAAAAAAGCTTTAACTTTAATAGATGTTGATACGAAAGAAGAAATAAGTTTTACAGAAGGATCTATTATTATTACGCAAAAGCTTGCTAAATATTTTAATAAAAAAGTAGGAGATACTCTTAAAATATTAGAAAGTAATAACTTAATATATGAATTTCCTATTTCTAATATCTGTGAAAATTATATTGGTGATTATATATATATGTCAAAAGATACATATAGTAAAAATATTGATGAATATAATATAAATACGGAATATTTAAAATTTAAAGATATAAGTAGAGAAAACGAAATAATGACTAATATAAAGAATAATAATCCACATATTTTAAGTACTGTATCTGTATCAAATGCTAAAGATTTAGCGAATACTTTATTTAAGTCATTAAATATTATTGTTGTGGTATTAATATTATTTTCTGGTGCTTTATCCTTCGTCGTATTTTATAGTTTAGCTTATATTAATATGAGTGAAAGACAAAGAGAAATAGCAACATTAAAAGTATTAGGCTATTATGATAGAGAAGTAGATAATTATATTTTAAAAGAAGAGTTTATAATAACAATAATAGGAATATTAATAGGGTTATTCGTTGGAACAAAGTATGCTTATATGTTAATAGATTCAATAGAAATAAATACTATGCAATATATTAAAAATATCCATTTAGATAGTTATTTACAAACATTTGGATTTATGATTATTTTTGGATTAATTGTAAGTATTGGTGTACACTTTGCCTTAAAGAAAATTAACTTAATTGAATCGTTAAAAAGTGTAGAATAAAAGGCTGTTTGTATGCGGTCTTTTTTTATATGTAAAGTAAAAAAAATAATATAATAAAAAAGCATTAATAATGATATAATATAGTTAATGGAAAGTAGGAGGAATATATATGAATGAATTTATGGATGTTGCTATAGATTTATCTGATGATAATTTTGATAAGGGATATGGTGGTCCTTTTGGAGCTTGTGTAGTTAAAGATGGAAAAATTATTGGTAAAGGGATTAATATGGTACTTAAAAATAATGATCCAACTGCTCATGCAGAAATAGTTGCTATTAGAAATGCTTGTAAACGATTAGGAACTTATGATTTAAGTAATTGTGAAATGTATACTTCTTGTTATCCTTGTCCTATGTGTTTATCTGCCATTATCTGGGCTAATATAAAAGTAGTATACTATGGTAATACTAAGGAAGATGCTAAAGATATAGGATTTAGAGATGACTTTATATATGAATATGTTGATAAGTTAGCTGATAATAAAACTGATAATAAAGTATTAAAACTAAAATGCATGAATAGAGAAGAAGCTATTAAAGTATTTGATAGATTTAAAGAAGAAAAAGATAAAATTATATATTAGAAAATGGGGGGATAAATGCTCTCTTCCCCCTGAAGAGAGCAAATAGTTTATATTTTGTTGAAAATAAAGGGTATAATGCATATAAATTTGTTTTAGATACTAAGCTAGGTATGTAAATTTAAAAAAATACTAATTTTTTATATAAATTATTAGTATTTTATTTTTATAACAATATTGACATTTGTACTGATAAAATATAAAATAGAGGTGTAAAAGTCAAAAGGAGAATGTATATGAAAAAGATGACTATAAAAGAGTTTAAAAATCAAAGTAATATTGAGATAATACAGGAGTTAATGAAAGTTAATAATGGATACATTACATCTAAACAATTAACTGAATTAGGTATTCATAGAATGTATCTTAATATTATGGTAGATAGAGGTATTAT
>CACZNM010000055.1 GCA_902782535.1 uncultured Erysipelotrichaceae bacterium | reverse complement strand
TATCCATCTTATTTTCTACTCTCCTTTTTTATGAATCATTAAAACTATTCTTTCTTTATTACCTATTGTATCAGTATCATTATATTCGTCAAATATACAAAAGCCATTTTTTTGATAACATTTTATTGCCACAATATTCTTTTTAAATGGACGTAAAATAATACAATCACAATTATATTTATCATAGATATAATTATTAATATAATTTACTACTTGTGTTCCTATTCCTTTAGATAAATAATCATCCTCTCCAATAAAAATATCATATTCATAAATACAATTATATTTATTTAATTCCGTATATTTTAGATTATGATATTGATATATTTGAACAAAGCCTATTTTTATTCCATTATAATTTATAAAAAACAGTTGTTGTTCTTTCCTTAATAATTTATCTTTATATTTCTTTTTTATTTCATCTTTAGTAAGCATTCTTTGTTCAAACCATTTATAAATGTTTTCTTTACTACACCATTTGTACATTAATTCATAATTATCTTCTTTATCAGTAAAGTTAATTAATGCTATTTTATTCATTATTCACCTTTTAATATATCTTTTTCTATAGTATATATTCGACCATTTGTATATTTTTTACCATCTTCATAGTAAATAATACTTTCATCAGGAATACAGTATATTATCGTATTATACTTTTTGGAAAAGACATTTAATTCATTATTTCTTTGGTTATTATTAATATTATTATAATGTGGCTCTATACAGATATCTTCTCTTCCTATACCATCATAACTATCAGGATTATCAAAATCATCATCGGATGTAATTATCGAGTATCGTGATAGATTAATTGCCCCTGCACAAAAGCCTATTACAAGATCATCATGATTTTTAATTTTATCCCGTAAATGCAAATTATCAATAATTTCTAATTGTGAATAAGGATTTCCTCCCATTAAGAAATATACTATTTTATCATTATTATTTAAAAAGTAGCTTACATCACTTTCTAATGTCGAAGAATTTACACTTATTACGTCTTTAAAAACTATTCCTATTTTATTAAAACATCTAAGAATATTAGTTAGATAATTCTCTTCTCCACTAAGTCCAGGAGCTTCTATAAAAACCATACTATAATTATTATCAAGGTTTTCTTTAAGATATTCTAACATATAATCATTAAATCGAATATCTTTATCATCTTTCATGATATTCCCAATTACATTAGAAAAAAGCAATGTTTTCTTTGACATAATATCACTCCATAATCATTATAACATAAAATCAGGATTTTACTCCTGACTTAATTCTTTATATTTTATATTCTTTACCATCAACATATAATTTATATCCATTTAAATCAATATTACTATTTGAACTATCTAAATTTGTTAAACTAGTTACATAACTATCACCTGTTAAAGTTATTGTACTTGTTTTATCAAGAGTTAGATTAACTTCACCATCTTTAGCATCAATCGCTCCTTTAAAACTTGATTCTATCATAGAGATAGTAAGAGAAGATATTTCATCTACACCAATATTACCATTTACTTCCTGATTAGTTAAATTTAAAGTTACTTTACCACCATTACTTCCGGTATTACCCCAAGCATCAGCTCCTACTCTTAAGAAATATCCAGTAGAATCATTATTTATAATCTTATTATTCGTTAAATTGATTATAGCACTTGTATTAGATATATAAAATGAATCTCCTTTATTAGTTGTTATTGTACTATTTTTGGCAGTAAATGTAGCAACTCCTTCGGCTGCATCACCGCTCATTGATTGATAGATAAAAATATTTTTATAAGTTTTAGATTTCACATTTTTAGTATGAGTATCAGTTAGTTCTACATTTTCAAGTGTAATGGAATTTTTACCCTCAATAATAGCACCTTCACTAGTTGTCGAAATTAACTTCGCATTTTTTACAGTTATATCAGCAGTAGAGTATATAGCAGGTGAACCGACACCATTAGTAGTATATGTTCCACCATCAACCGTAACTTTTCCACCACCTCTATCAGATCTAATCGCTGCACTAGATTGTCCATTTGTTGTAATTGTTAGATTTTTAGCATTCGTTGTTCCACCACCAGTAGTCATAATTCCACCTGAATTACCTTTTGTTGTAGTGATAGTAGAATCGCTGATATTAACTACAGTTCCATCACTATTTGTATTATTCGTAGTAGCACTTCCACCATAACTAAAGACACCATTAGCTCCCGTTGCATCTGTTGTTATATTAGCGTTTTTTATAGTTAATGTTGCCCCATCTTTAGCGATAATAGCCGAATTAGTTCCATAAAAGCTTGTATTATCTCCTCCATCAGAATCACCGGTTTTATTAACGGTAATATTGGATAATGTAGCAGTTATATTCCCTCTTACAGAAATAGCATTTTCATCAACATTACTTGATTTATATTCTCCACTTGTA
>CACZNM010000054.1 GCA_902782535.1 uncultured Erysipelotrichaceae bacterium | reverse complement strand
GGTGATGAAAAAACACGTCATGGTATTGTTCTTGCTAAAAGTCCAATTGCTAAAAAATATGGTGTAGTATCAGCAGAAACAATATATAGTGCTAAAAAGAAATGTCCTAATTTAGAAATATACCCTCCACAATATGATTTTTATGTAGAAATGTCTAGTAAATTTTATAATTATTTAAAAGATTATACTCCCCAAATAGAAAGGGCTTCAATTGATGAATGTTTTCTTGATTTAACTAATACTAAATATTTATATGATGATATTATGTCTTTAGCATATAAAATAAAAAATGATATTAAGAATAATTTTGGTTTTACCGTTAATGTTGGTATTGGTAATAATAAATTATGTGCTAAAATGGCAAGTGATTTTTTAAAACCAGATAAAGTCCATACTTTATTTATGGAAGAAATTAAAGAAAAAATGTGGCCACTTGATGTTAATAATTTACTATTTGTCGGTAAAAGTACCACGAATATTTTAAAAAGTATTGGTATTAATACAATAGGTGAATTAGCGTGTATAAATCCAGATACATTAAGAAAACATTTTAAAAATCGTACAGAAGACTTAATTAATTCTGCTAATGGAATTGATGATAGTATGGTAGTGTCGGATAGTCATATTAATAAATGTATTAGTATATCAAGAACCTTAAAAGAAGATACAAATGATGAAAAAATATTAAAAAAAATATTACTTGATATGTCAGATAGTGTAGGATTAAGAGCGAGAAAGAAATGTTTATATGCTAGTAATATAGCAATTACTTTTAAAACAAGTTCCTTTAAAAATATTTCTCATCAAGAAACACTTAAAATATCTACTAATAATACAATGGATATCTATCATAAAGTATTATCTTTATATGATAATATTGATAAAAAAGAGAAAATAAGAAATATAGGAATTAGATTAGGAGATTTAAAAGCTAAACAAAATGAACAAGTAAGCCTATTTGATAATAAAAGAAAGGATGATAATCTACAGAAATTAATTGATAATATTAATAGTAAATATGATAACAGTGTTATTATGCCAGCTATCTTTTTTGAAGAAAAATAGAATAATTTATAATGTGAATTAATAGGTTTTTTAGTAAAATAGTGACAATATATGACAATTATAATAATTATTATTATAAAATATTTGGAAGTAGGAGTAATTATGAATTATTTTTTGTTTAGAAAGTTAGAATATAATAATAAAAAGTTTTATCAGTTTTATGAAGTAGCTAAGGATTTTAAACCTAATGATGATTTTACTACTTTTGATAATCGAGATGATAAAGATTTCTTTTATGTTAGAGAAGATAGGATCTCAATCAATGATAAGTATTTATATTATATATTTGAAGATGCTAATGGAACATTTAAAACTATTACAGATGTTCATGTATTAAGTGAAGTATATGATAAATTTAAAGAGAAATATGAAGATTTAAAAGATGCTGAAATTAGTATTATTGAATTAAAACCTGTTGATGAAATAGTTGAAAGAATAAATGAAAAAGTTAAATACCAAAAAGATTGTGTAAGTGAACTAGTAAGGCAAATATATCGTAATCAAAAAATAATGGGAAGTGATTTACCTGTAGAAAGTAAAAGGCTTTTAAGAAATAATGTTTTATTATATGGTCCACGTGGTCATGGTAAGAAAGAAATAACGACGTTACTAGGTGATGAACTAAATTTACCTTATGCATATGTGGAGGTGCCTTTATCATTACGAGAAGGTGGTGCAGAGTATCCAACACGAGAAGATATTAATTTTGAAATTGCCCGTCAGATGTTAGAAAGAAGTCATAATGATGCTGATATAAATAATGGAATTGTTTTTATTAGTGAAGATTATGAAGAAAAGATTAAAGCTTTAAGAGCGATTGTTAATAATACTGAATTTAATAGTTTCCCTAAAATTGATTATATAATTGGAGGGTTATCAGATAAATTTAGTGATTCTTTTGTAGAATTTGTAAGCTATATTGTTGATAGTAAACCTTTTAAATATCGTGGTCATATGTTTGATTTTGGCACAATGACTTTTATTGTTTCATATGATAAAAGATTTCCTAAAAAAAATGATAACTTTGATATAACAGATGTTTTAAGTAAGTCTAATTGCGATTATATTGTTCCAATTAAAGAACTTACGGATGATGAAAAAGTAAATATAATAACATCACCTAATGGATTATTAATGGCATATCGTAGATTTTTAGCGCGATATGATCGAAAGTTAATGGTTAGTAGAAAAGCAATTGAATATTTAGTTAAGGAATGTAACAGCGTTAATACGAGTTTAGAATTTTTAATTAAAGTAATCGAACATATTATTAAATTTTCTATATCAGAATATATTAAGGATGTTTACATTAATTTTGGTGTAGTAAAGAAATTTTGTAGTACTTATTTATATGATGCTCCTGAAGAAGTTCCAAAGGAAGAAAATGAACCTTTAAGTGAAATAGTACCTGTTTATCAAAAATTAAGAGAAAAAATAGTTGGTCAAGATAAAGGATTAAAAAATCTTTTATATAACATTATTGAAAACAGAAGAATGGCTAATAAAAAAGAGTTAGAAGATCCTAAACAATATATTAAAAACATATTAGTAAGAGGAGAAAGTGGTGGAGGGAAAACCTTTATCATTAATAATATTGCGAGAATACTAAATATACCATGTTTCATTGCGGATGCTACGCAGTATACGGAAGCAGGATATGTTGGGGCAGATGTTACAGATATGTTAGTTGAATTATATCATCGAGCAGGTGATGATTTAGAAAGTGCACAAAAAGGAATTTTAGTGATAGATGAAATTGATAAAAAAGCAACAAGTGCTGGAAGAAATACAGATGTAAGTCGTGCTGCGGTATTAAATTCATTATTGAAAATAATTGAAGGTGCAGAAATAACAATTGATGTTGGTACTAAAACAGCACCAGAAGAAATGACTTTTGATACTTCAAGACTTACTGTTATTTGTTCAGGAGCTTTTGAAGGAATAGAAGAAATAAGAGATTTAAGAATCAAGAAGTTGCGAGGAAATGCAGCAATGGGATTTAATAATGCTAAGGAAGTTCCTTTAACTATCGATAGTGAAGTAATTGATAAAGACTTTGTTGAGTTTGGTATGATGAGACAATTCATGGCAAGAATTCCGGTTATTGTTAATCTAGAAAAAAATACTAAAGAATCATTAAAAAATATTATGATTAATTCTAGTGCCAGTGCTTTAAAAATTGAAAAAACAAGATTATATGAAAGAGGTATTGAATTAGAATTTACGGATGATTTTTATGATAAATTAGCTGAAGAAGCAATGAAATTAGATGTTGGAGTACGAGGAATTGATAAAGTATTACAAAAAGTACTAACGGATATTAGTATTCAAGATATTGATAGTAATGATATAGAAAAGATCATTCTAAATAGTGAGGTTCTTACTGATTCTAATAAAGTTATTTTAATACCAAGACAAAGTAATAAGGTGAAAAGAAAGGTTAATTAAAGTTAACCTTTTTTACATTGTATTTACAATTAATTTACAAAAGATATGCATAGTAATTGACAATAATATTTTATGTTTGATAAAATTATCTTGATAAGAATGGTGATATAATGGTATATGATATTATAGTAATAGGAGCAGGACCGGCTGGATTAACCGCAAGTATTTATGGAAGAAGAGCAGAAAAAAAAGTATTAGTGTTAGAAGGAAATAATTATGGTGGTCAAATAGTAAATACTTTGGATATAGAAAATTACCCTGCTAATTATCATATCAGTGGTTTTGATTTTGCCAATAATCTTTATAGACAAGCATTAGATTTAAAGATTGAAATAAAGTTTGAAAAAGTAATAGAAATAAAAAATAAAAAGATTAAAGAGATTATTACTAATAAAAATAAATATTTAGGAAAAACTATTATTATTGCAACTGGTTCCACTTACCGAAATTTAGGCATTCTTAATGAAAAAGAATTAGTAGGTAAAGGTATATCTTTTTGTGCAACATGTGATGGAAACTTTTATAAAGGGAAAGATGTGTGTGTAGTTGGTGGTGGTAATACAGCAGTTAGTGATGCCCTTTATCTATCGAATATTGTAAATAAAGTTTATTTAGTTCACCGAAGAGATGAATTAAGAGCGGATTTAAAAGATGCTACTCTCTTAAAAAATAAAAAAAATGTTACATTTCTTTTGAATAGTAGTATTATTAAAATAAATGGTAAAGATCATTTAGAAAGTCTTGACCTATCTACTAAAGAAGGAGAAAATATAAATATAAAAGTATCAGGATTATTTATTGCAATTGGCCATGTTCCAATGAATGATTGCTTTAAAAATTTGATAAATCTTGATAATAGTGGGTATGTGATAGCGAAAGAAAATTGTCATACAAATATTAAAGGTATTTTTGTGGCAGGTGATATAAGAACGAAAGAAGTAAGACAACTTGTTACGGCTGTTAGTGATGGAGCAGTTGCGGCTTTAGAAGCCGTTAAATATTTAAGGAATAAATAGGAGGATATATGTTTAGTTTAAAGGGAAGAGTGGCAGTTATTACTGGTGCATCATCTGGACTTGGAAGAACAATGACTTATGCTTTTGCTGAAGCAGGAGCTAGTCTTGTAATATTAGCAAGACGAATTGATAAATTAAAAGAACTTAAAAGAGATTTAGAAAGTAAAGGAGCAAGAGTTTTAGCTATTAAGTGTGATGTTACGAAGACAAATGAGATAGATTTTGCAGTCGAAAAAACCAAAGAAATATTTGGAAAAGTTGATATTCTGGTTAATTGTGCCGGAGCATCTAAAGATAAAGGTGCACTTGATATGTCTGATGATGAATGGGATTTTACTATTAATACCGATTTAACAAGTGTATTTAAAGTTACAAGAGCTTTTGGTAATTTAATGAAAGAAAATAATTATGGAAGAATAATTAATATTGCCTCAATGTATGGGATGGTAGGAAATACAGAAATACCTACAATAGCATATCATTCAAGTAAGGGAGGAGTTGTTAATTATACAAGAGCAGCGGCAGCCGAACTTGCTAAATATAATATTACGGTTAATTGTGTGTGTCCAGGATATTTTTATACGGAATTAACGACGGACGTTTTAAATACCGAGTCTTTTCAAGAATTTGCTAAAGTTCATGTACCAATGGGAAGATATGGTAGTGATGGAGAACTTAATGCTGCAATTATTTTCCTTGCTAGTGATGAAGCAAGTTATGTAACAGGAGTTATTTTGCCTGTAGATGGAGGTTATACGTGTGTATAATCTTTTTAATTTGCTTAAAAAAATTAATATTAATTGAAATGAATATAAATATATGATAAACTAATACAGTGAATTGGAGATGATTAGATGAAAGTTTCACAAATAGGACTTATTTCAAAAAAAATATCAAATTTAGATGAACAATTTCCAGTACAAGATATGCTTCTTCAAACTGGTCAAATTGATCAATTTAGTAGTGGAGTTTATGCATACGGACATATTCCGTATTTAGTAAAAAAGAATATTGATAATATTATTTGCAAAACGTTATCAAAGTATAATTGTTCAGAAATATCATTACCAATATTACAACCTGAGAGTATTTGGATAGAGTCAGGTAGATTAGATAGATATGTTAAAGAAAATGTTATGTTTAGATGCTTGAATGAAAAAGGAAACTTTTGTTTAGCTCCAACTGCTGAAGAAGCCGTTGTATCTTATGCCAAGAAAAGATTATTTTCGTATAAACAACTACCAGTTACATATTTTCAAATAGGACAAAAATTTAGAAATGAATTAAGAAGCCGTGGTTTTTTACTTAGAGGTAAAGCTTTTGATATGATGGATGCTTATAGTTTTGGAAGAAGTTGGGAAGATCTTGACAGAGCTTACGAACAAATGAAATTAGCTTATTTAGAAATCTTTTCTTCGCTTGGATTAGAAGTACAACCAGTAGGTGCCGATAGTGGTGCAATAGGTGGTAGTAAATCGGAAGAGTTTATGATGATTTCTGATATAGGGGAAGATAATATATTAATCGATAAAGAAAGTAATAAGGCATTAAATTGTGAATTACTAGAACGAAGTGATGCTGAAGAGTATTTACGTGAAACATATAATATTAATGATATTGCTAAATTAGAAAAGAAAAAAGCCGTTGAATTAGGACATATATTTCAATTAGGAGATAAATACTCTAAATCCATGAATGCCACTTTTATTGATGAAAAAAATGGATATAAGAATTTTATTATGGGATGCTATGGTATTGGTGTCAGTAGAACACTTGCGATGGTTTATGAAAATAGTATTATAAAAAAAGATGGAAAGTTTGATGGTATTTCTTTACCATTGAATATAGCACCTTATTCAATATATATAATTCCCAAAAATGATGATGTAGAAAAATTAAAACTTGCAGATGAAGTATATGAAGAATTAGAAAATAAAAATATTTCTGTGTTATATGATGATCGCTCTGATATATCAATTGGTGCAAAGATTAAGGATGCTAAGATATTAGGAATACCATATTGTGCTGTATTAGGTAAAACACTTGATAATAATGTAATAACTATAGAAAATAATAAAGATGGCAATAAAACTGATGTAGCATTAAAAGATTTTGTTAATTATCTTAATAAGTTAGAACAATTGCGTAAAAATAATGTTTCATTAGAAGAAATTATAGAAAATAATTTATAATATTGTAAATAAGGATGCATTTTGCTATGTAGCCTTATTTTTTATTGTATTTTGAACTTTCGTATAATATTATATGGAGGATATATGCAAGAAAATATTATTGAGCTAAAAAAAGAATTTAAAAGAATAAGAAAGATGGGTTGGATTAAAGAGGAAAGAAAAGGATTCACAAGTGTTGGTTATACTTTTGAAAAATTATTAAAGAAAAATGAGGATGAATTCCCATTACCAGATTATAAAAATATAGAAATTAAAACAATGAATACGCATGCTAAAACTAATCTTCATCTTTTTAATTTAACACCAGATGGTGAGGATTTCTTTCCAATAAAAAGAATACTAGAAGAATTAGGTTTACCAGATAAGGAAGATAAAACAAAAAAAGTTTTTTATCGTAGCTTTAATGGCAGAGAATTTAAAAATATGATTTATGGTAGACGTGGAATAATAAAAGTAAATCGAGAAAAAGAAAGAATAGAATTATTAATATTTGATAATAAAGGTAATAAATATGATATGAATGTCTATTGGTCTTTTAAATACATTAATGAAAGATTATCATTGAAACTTAACTACTTGGCTATCATACGAGCTTCTTCTAGAATTATCGATGGTAATGGATATTATTATTATCATACTATTAATTTTTATAAATTAAAGGGTTTTGAAACTTTTATAAAACTTATTGAAGATGGTATTATTGATATATCATTTAAAATTGGATATTATAAAAGTGGAAGAAGAGTTGGAGAAATCTATGATCATGGTGCAGATTTTTCGATTAGTGTTAAGGATATCAATTTATTATATGATGAAATTACAGTTGAAGACTAAGCGAGTTCTCTTTATCGGACAAGAAGGTTGCGTTTCTTTAAGTGTTTGAGACCTAGGAATTATAAAAAAAGATAATCTGTAAAAGATTATCTATGTTTCAAAAATGGTCGGAATAGAGGGATTTGAACCCCCAACCCCTAGGTCCCAAACCTAGTGCTCTACCAAATTGAGCCATATTCCGATTTATATGGTGCGCCCGGTAGGAATTGAACCCGCAACCTTCTGGTCCGTAGCCAGACGCTCTATCCAATTGAGCTACGAGCGCAAATCAAATGAACACTAGTTATATTAGCACATCCGTAAAGTTTAGTCAATAATAATAAAATAAATTGTTTACTTTTTTTTGAAATATGCTATAATAATTTATGAATTTTGTCGCTTTAATAGAACTTAATAGTACAAAAGGTTATTTATAGAGAGTTGATAGTTGGTGGAATATCAATAATAAGTTTGTATGAATCTTCAATTCTAAAGACAGATCGCATACGTGCGTTATAACGAAAAGATAATAGAATTCTATTAAGTAGGATGGTACCGCGATATTTCGCTCCTATAGTTAATAGAATTTTTTTGAATTTAAAGGAGTGTTTATGATTGTATTTAGAAAAGCTGTTTTAATTATCCATGGGTTTACGGGAAAACTTTATGATAATGAGTATTTAATGAATTATTTGGAGCTTGATCCAAAATTTGATGTATATGCAAGGACTTTACCAGGTCATTATAAAGAACGGTTTAGTAATGCGAATGTAGCCGATTGGAAAGAATTTGTAGATAAGCAAGTGGAAGATTTAATTAGAAATGGTTATCATACTATTTATGTTGTTGGTCATTCAATGGGTGGAATATTAGGAACATATGTTGCAGGTAAATACAAAGAAATAAAAAAGTTGGTTCTTATTAATGCTGCATTTGACTATGGAAATACGAAAAAAGGAAAAGGAGAATCATTTTTTGCAAAAATACTGGAAAAGTTACAGAAAACATCACCATTTATTTTTTATGAATTTACTAAACTAGTAAAAGAAAGTAAAAATTTTCTATCCAAAGTAAAATGTGATACGCTAATTCTTCGCAGTTTAAATGATGAAGTTGTACCATATGATGTAGGCGATACTATTTACGAGAAGATAAATACTAATAATAAATGGATAACCGATATTAAAGATGCGCCACATACAGTTTTATCGAGTGAAAGAAAAGAAATTGTAAGTGGTTATATTAAAGATTTCTTAAAGGGAGGATTAAGATGGAAAAAGAACAAGAAAAAAGAAATATAGAAATAGAAAAAGAATTAATAAATGATTTAAAAGAAGTTAAAAAACCTAATGATTTAGTACAAGTAAAAGCTAAATATTTAGGAAAAGAAGGGATTATTTCTCTTCTTACTAAAAATATGCGTGATTTAAAACCAGAAGAAAGAGCTTCATATGGTAAATTAGTTACAGAAATAAGAAATAAGGCTCTTGAATTATTGGATGATAAAGAAAAAAAGTTAAAAGAAGAACTATTAAATAAAAAATTAAAAGAAGAAACAATTGATATAACTTTACCAAGTAAAAAAATTAGACACGGAAGTATTCATCCATTTAACATGATTGTTGAGGAAATAGAAGATTTATTTGTATCGATGGGATATGATATTATTGATGGACCAGAACTTGAAACAGATGAATATTGTTTTCAAAGATTAAATATTCCTTATGGTCATCCTGTTCGTGATACCCAAGATAGTTTTTATGTTGATAAAGATTATTTGCTTCGTACTCAGACATCTAGTGTCCAAGCTCATACAATGGAACAGAATATTGACAAAGGACCAATAAGAATGATATGTCCTGGTAAAACATATCGAAGAGATGATGATGCAACTCATTCTCATCAATTTGGTCAATTTGAAGGACTTGTAATTGATAAAGGCATTACTTTAGCCGATTTAAAAGGAACCCTTCTTGTTATGGCAAGAAAATTATTGGGTGAGAAAACTAATGTTCGTTTTCGTCCTTCCTTTTTCCCATTTACAGAGCCTTCTGTTGAGGTAGATGTTACTTGCTTCAAATGTAACGGAAAAGGATGCTCATTATGTAAAAATACAGGATGGATTGAACTTCTTGGTGCTGGTATGGTTCATCCTAATGTTTTAAGGGATAACGGGTATGATCCTAATAAGTATACAGGATTTGCTTTTGGTACGGGAATTGATCGTTTGGCAATGATGAAGTATTCTATTCCGGATATTAGATTAATGTATACAAATGATTATCGATTCTTAAATGAATTCATGAGAAAGGATGTGAAATAATGAAATTAAGTAAGAAATTCTTAAATGATTACCTTGATGTTAATGACATTGATATTCATACTCTTGCTCTTGATATGACGAGTGTCGGTAATGAATTTGCATCTTGCGAAAAATTAATTAATGTTACTAATTTAGTAATTGGAAAAGTTTTAGAATGTAGCCTTCATCCTGATTCAGATCATTTACATGTATGTAAAGTAGATGTAAAAGAGGAAATACTTGATATTGTATGTGGAGCTCCTAATGTAAGAAGTGGAATTAAAGTAATAGTTGCCAAAAATGGTGCTCATCTTCCTGGAGGAGAAATTAAAAAGAGTGTTATTCGTGGTGTAGAATCAAATGGAATGCTATGCTCTATTGCTGAATTAGGTCTTGACCATAAATTCTTAAAAGAAGAAGATATTAATGGTATTTGTGAATTAGGTGATGATGCTATAGTAGGGGAAGATCCTATCAAATATTTAAATTTAGATGATGAAGTAATTGATTTTGAACTTACAAGTAATAGGGGCGATTTATTAAGTATTATTGGTATGGCTTATGAAATAGGAGCTATTTATAATCGAAAAATTACCTTGCCAGAAAGAAAATATCCAACGGTTAAAGAAAATATCCCTTTTAATTTAAAAATAGAAACAAAGAAATGTAATTTGTTTTTAGCTAGACATGCTTTAAATGTTAAGATTATGGAAAGTCCTGATTTCATGAAAAAAAGGCTTATGGCTTCAGGAATTCGTCCGATTAACAACGTTGTTGATATATCAAATTATGTTATGTTAGAAACAGGACAACCATTACATTTTTATGATAGTGATAATTTAGGTGATACACTAATTGTAAGAGATGCTAAGAAAGATGAGAAATTAGTTACTCTTGATAATATCGAAAGAGAATTAAATCCTGATGATATCGTTATCGCTGATAGAAAAAATGCTGTAGGACTTGCTGGTGTAATGGGAGGACTTTCTACGGAAGTCGAAGATAGTACAAAAAATATTCTAATTGAAGCTGCCATTTTTGATAGCGTTAGTGTTAGATTAACATCAAAAAAGATATTAAGAAGTGAAGCTTCTAATCGTTTTGAAAAAGGACTTGATCCAAAGAGAACATATTTAGCGATGGAATATGCATCATACCTATTAAATAAGTATGCTGATGCTACGATAGTCGATAATATCAATATTTTTGATCAAAGTGATAAAGCTGATAAAGTAATCAAAATAACTATTGAAGATATTAATAGTTTATTAGGTCTTGATATTTCTAAGAAAGAAATAATTGATATATATGAAAGACTTGGATTTACAGTTAAGGAACAAAAAAATGAATTAATAGTTACAGTTCCAACAAGACGTCTTGATATTTCTATTAAGGAAGATTTAATTGAAGAAGTAGCAAGAATTTATGGTATAGATAAAATAGAAGGACGTCTTCCAATATTACCAATTAAAAAAGGAAGTTACAATAAAGTTAAAAGAATGCTAAGAGATAAAATATCTTCCCTAGGATTTAATGAAACTTTAAGTTATACTTTAATTCCTAATGATTTATCGCATCAATATACGAATGATGAATTTACAGAAATTAACCTTTTAGATCCAATGAGTGATGATCATGCAACACTTCGTTATAGTCTTCTTCCTAGTATGATGTTAACATATGATTATAATGTTAAAAGAAATAATAAGAATTTATGTCTATTTGAAATAGGAAAGAGTTTTGGTAAGATTAATGGCGAGTATCTTGAAAAGGAAAAAATAGCCTTTTTAATGAGTGGTGCTTATACGGAAGGATTAAATAAAGAAAAAATAACTTTCTATCACTTAAAGGGTATTATGGAAGAAGTTCTTGATTCATTAGGATTTAGTAATCGCTATAGTTTAAAAGTACTTGATATACCAAAAGAATTTCATCCGGGTTCATCGGCTAATATTATTTTAAATGGTAAAAATATTGGTATTATTGGTAAAGTTCATCCAAATGTTACCAAAGATGATGTCTATTTAATGGAAATGGATTTAGAATACTTAGAAGAACTTAAAGTTAGCAAAATAAGTTATCAAGAAATAAGTAAATATCCAAGTATTTCGAAAGATGTTGCTTTTATTGTTGATAATAGTATTACAAATGAAGAAGTAATGTTAGAAATTAAAAAGAGTGCCGGAAAATTGTTATCTAATATTGAATTATTTGATGTATATAAATTAGATGATAAAAAATCTCTTGCTTATAATCTTACTTTTACGGATAAAGATAATACTTTAAAAATAGAAGATATTATGCCTATATTTGAGAAAATAATGCAGGATGTTAAAGATAAATTTAAATGTGAAGTAAGAGATAAATAAAAGACCTTAGAGTCTTTTATTTTGCATTTTTTTTTGATATACTAATATTATCTAGTAGGAGTATATTATGTTAGAATTTAAAAATTTTAGTAAAAATTATGGGAATAAAAAAGCGGTTGATAATTTGAATTTATCTATTGAAGAAGGGGATATTTATGCCTTTGTTGGTCATAATGGTGCGGGAAAAACAACAACTTTAAAATCAGCAGCAGGAATACTACCTTTTGAAGGAGGAGATATTTTAATTGATGGAGTTTCTATTCTTGCTAATCCTATTCTTTGTAAAAAGAAAATAGCATATTTACCAGATAATCCTGATTTATATGATTTTTTAAAAGGAATTGATTATTTAAATTTTATCTGTGATATTTATGAAGTAGATGATAATCGTGAAGAATTAATTAAAAAATATAGCGATTTGTTTGGATTGACAGGTTTTCTTGGTAATACAATTAATACATATTCGCATGGCATGAAACAAAAACTTGCTATTATATCTTCATTAATCCATAAACCAAAATTATTGCTTTTAGATGAACCTTTTGTGGGGCTTGATCCCGAAAGTACACATAATTTAAAAGAGATAATGAAAGAAATGACTAAAGATGGATGTAGTATTTTCTTTTCCACCCATATTTTAGATGTTGCTGAAAAATTATGTAATAAAGTTGCCGTTATCAAAAATGGTAAACTTGTCATTGCCGGTGAAATGAAGAAAGTATTAAAAGATAAAACACTAGAAGATGTCTTTATGGAGAAGATTCATGAGTAAATATTTATTAATTACAAAGATTAATCTTTTAAGTTTCTTTAATTTACAAAGAGTTAATAATTCGAAATATAAAAGTGTTAATAAAAAAAATTATGCCAAATTATTACTTTTATTATTTGTATTTTTATATCTAGCTTTTTATGTTTATTATTTATCAAATGAATTTATGCCTGGGTTAATTGCGCTTAATGTACCACATATTCTCTTTGGTGTAATGTTTTTAATTGTTAGTATATTTATTATTACTAGTAATGTTTTAAGAGTTAAAGGAATATTGTTTGATTTTAAAGATCATGATTTATTATTTAGTTTACCTTTAAAAAGAAATACTATTTTATTAAGTAAGATTACTTCATTATATATTTTAAATTTGATATATACTTTTCTTTTTATGGTTCCACCGTTTATTGCCTATATTAAATATTTACCATTAGAGAATTATATATTATATTTTTTATTGTTATTTATTGTACCTATTGTTCCAATGATTGCTTCAATTATAATAGGTGTCTTTATTTCGTTATTAGCAAGTAAATTTATTAATAAGACCGTTGGTAGTTATATCGTTAATCTAACGGTTATTGCGATTGCTTTTTTTGTTTCTTTTAAAATGAATGGTGTAACAAGTGCAGATATGGCCAATTTTGGATCAAATTCGATAAATAGTGTTGGTAGATTCTATCCACTTGTTAATAATTATTTAAGATTAATTACAGAATTTAATATTATAGATTTACTAATTTTCTTAATTGTTCCAATTATTTTACTAGTATTAATGATTTTTATCTTAAATATTTTATACGATAGGATAAGAGGAGAATTAATAAAGAGTTGTACATCGAGTGATTATAAAATAAAGAATTATCAGGTAAATAAGCCAATATGGAGTTTATATAAAAAAGAAATGAAAAGATTCTTCGCTAATTCAATGTATCCATTAAATTCTATTTTTGGATGCTTGTTATTAGTTTTTATGGTAATAGGGATAATTATTTTTAATGAGAATACGATTGCTAGTTTGTTTAATATCAAAGAATTTAGTGCATTTTTAAGAAATCAAGTATTGTTGATTATTAGTTTATGTTGTGCATTATCATCAACAACGCATTGTGCAATATCACTAGAAGGTAAATCTTTTTGGATTGTTAAGATGATTCCAATTAAGGGAATTAAAATTTTATTAAGTAAGTTATTTGTTAATTTAACTTTCTTATTGCCAACAATTTTTATTGCAAGTACCTTTTTTGGTATATATTTACACTTGGGTTTTGTAGACTTTCTTTTGCTATATTTAGTACCAATTGGTTATGCACTCTTTACATCGCAAATGGGATTATTATTTAACTTACTCGATCCTAAATTTGATTATACCAATGAAATACAAGTTATCAAACAAGCATTACCAGTCTTTTTGACCATGATTATTGGTATTATATCAGTACTTGTTCCTTTAACATTAAAAGAAGTAACAACCTCTTATTGTATTATGTTAACGATTATTATTTTTGTTATTGATATTATCCTCTTTATTTTATTAAATACATATGGTGTAAAGAAATTAGAAAGATTATAAGGTGATATATGATAGTACCAATAATTCCAGCCTATAATCCCGATGATAAATTAATTGAAATTATAAAAGAATTGAGAAAAGATTTTAAAAAAATAATTATTGTTAATGATGGTAGTAATAGTGATGAAATATTTAAAAAAATTGCAGAATACAAAGAGTGTATAGTATTAACTCATGAAGTTAACAAAGGAAAGGGCGTAGCACTTAAAACAGCCTTTGCTTATTATCAAGAAAAATTGATAAATAATTATCGTGGTGTTATCACTATAGATGCTGATGGTCAACATAAGACTTCGGATGTTAAAAAAATTGCATTGATATTGGAAGAAAAAAACAATTTTGTATTGGGAACAAGGCTATTTAATACCAAAGATACGCCATGGCGAAATAAAGTAGGAAATAGGATTACTTCCCGTGTATTTAAAAGGCTTTATAAAGTATATTTAAAAGATACACAAACTGGTCTTCGAGCTTGTCCTAATCGATTAATTCCTTTTTTGTTAACTATTGCAGGAAATCGTTTTGAATATGAAATAAATGAATTAATCGCTTTAGTTAAGAAAAAAGAAATAATAGAAGAAGTTGATATAAAAACAGTGTATCTAAGCGATAGTAATAAGAAAAGTCACTTTAATGTCTTAAAAGATTCATATAAAATATATAAAATATTATTCAGTAAGTGGAAATAAGAACATCTTGAAATTTAAATGAAAATATTATAAAATGAAGCTATAGTAGAGGTGATGTAGATGGATGAAGAAAATAAGAAATCCAAAAAAAATAAAAAGATAATAGAAACATTAGTTAATGAAGAAAAAAAAGAGCAATTAAATGATAATGTGAAAAAAAAGAAAAGTAATAAAATGATTTATATTATTTTAGCGCTTATTTTTGTAATTGTTTTATTTGTATATTTATTTACGGGAGATAAACCTGTTATTAGTACCGGGTTACGTAGTTTAAGTGATGAGGAAGCCTTATCGATTGGAACAGAGAAATACTTAGATTTTTTATGGATGGTTGATAGTGCCTTTAATGATTCAAGGTATGAAGGTAGAATCAAAGTTAACAATCAGGAAATTGATGAAACAAAAACACTTTTTAGTTGTAAATATGATAAAGATAAAGAATGGTGTAAAGGTGAAAATTTTGAAGAAGCCTTTCGTAACGTTTTTGCTTCTGATATAACCTATAATGATGTATATGGTGATGGATTAGCAGTTTATTGGTATGAAAAAAGAGGAGATGGCTATTTCTTTCAAAATTCGATTGGTTGCAATATTAAAAGAATGAGTCTTGATCAAACGTTGGAATTGACAAAAAAAGAAAGAAATCAATTAACATTTAAGGTTAGTTACGTTGACAATATAACAGCAGGTGCTTTCGAAGGTGAGCATCAGAAAATTAGAGATTTTGTTTTAATTAAAGAAGACGGTGAATGGAAAGTAAGCAAGGCATATTATCATGATTTATGTTTCCAAGATTATCCAATACCAAGAAATTATAATTAAAAAGGCTAGTAGTGTTTATTCACTATTAGCCTTTATTTATTGCCACACTTTCATAAAATAGTGGTAGCAATATATAATTTTTTTCTCTTAGATATTTAATAACTTTGGGAAGTATTGCCGTTGTTTTTTTATCATAATCGTGGAATAATACGACTTCTATTTTATCTCCAATAGTTTTAGTAAAATTGCTCCATGCAACATCGGTATTAGCGATATAACCACCATCACCATCACTTGCTGTCCAATCTACCCATCCGTATCCAGCTTTAAGCAAGGCAGCTTTCATTTGTTTACCTTTTGTTGCTCCTGGTGTTGATGATCCACCTGGGAATCTTGCAATATTAGGAATAATACCTGTTTCACTTTTAATTAATTCTTCTTGTTTTTTTATTGCATCCATAAAGCTATTTACACTTGAATACAATCCCTTATTCCAACCATGAGTGTATGTGTGATTGGCAATCGTATGATTATCTTTAGCGTATTCTTTATATAGTTTATGACATTCGTAATTTTTATTGTCATAACAATGTTCTCCATTAACATTTGTTGTGAAAAAAGTTGCTTTAACATGATTTTCTTTCAATATTTTTAAAACATTATATGTGTTATAATATGGCCCATCATCAAAGGTTAGATAAGCAATCTTCTTTTTTGTTTCATTCTTTTTGATTTTACTTTCTAATTCACTCGCTAATTTAAAAACTTCTGCCATCTTTTCTTTTGTTTTATTTCCAATTTCTTCTAAATCATTTATTTTATCATTGATTTCTTTTATTTCATCATCATCAATACTACTATCGTTTAATAATACTTTATATTTATCTTTAATTGAAGTTAATTCTTTTTTTGTATCTTTACTTTTTAAGTATTCATTGTATGCAAAATAAGAAATAACAAGTACAATAACAATATTAATTATGATAAAGATTCTCTTAATTCTTTTTCCATTTCTTCCCATATACCTAATTCCTCTAACTCTTGTTTATGTTCTTCTTTAAGTTTTTCATATTCATTATTCTTTTCGTTTTTTTCGCTTGATGCATTACTTATTTTATCTTCAATCTTTTTAATATTTTGATTTTGCTCGGTTATATCTTGATTAAGTTTTTCATTCTCACTTTTATAATGGTAAAGAAAATATCCACTTAAACCTACTAAAATAATTGTTATTATAAGGAATAGGTTGGTAAATAGACATTTTTGCTTTTTAGGTGGTTTTTCCTTTTCCTTCTTTTTTTCTTTCTTACTTTCATCTACCTTAGTATTGTTATTTTTTTTTTGAGGTAATACGTCATCTAGTACTTCAATTTCTTCTTGAATTTCTTCTTTTTTCACTTCTTTTTTCACATAAATCACTACTTTCAAAATAATTATAGTATACTTTACTATTTTTTTCAATTAATTTTGACTAAATATGTTTATAATATTTACTTAATTCTATGATATATGATATAATTGTTTAGATTTATTGGAAAAAGAGGGATTTATGAGAAAGAAAAAAAGTAAAAAGCGCAAGGTTGTATTAAATATTGTATTCAATATAATTGCACTTATATCAACGATACTTGCATTAGTTTTTTGTATATATTTATATAAACTTGATATGTTACCTATGAAATATTTAAGAATAGTATTTATAGGCCTTGGTGTATTATATTTAATCTTACTTGCTGTTACATTGCCAAGGCATATGAAAATGGGCTTTAAAATAGCAGCATGTATTTTCTTCATTATCTTTGGTTTAGTTTTTAGTTTTGGAATTAAGTATTCTGATAAAACGATTGAAGCGTTAGATAAAATAAATTATAATTTGGCTCAAAAAGAAGATTATGAAGTTAAAACATTGAATAGTAGTAAATATAACACAAAAGATGATTTGAATGGTAAAAAAATAGGGATATTTAAAAACGATAGTTATGATGATGTTGTTAAATATTTAAAGAAAGATATTGATTGTGAATTAGTTGATTATGATGATCCTGTTAAATTCTTTGAAGATTTGGATGAAAAGAAAATTGATGCTGTTATTGCAAGTGAAACAGTATATGGATTATTAGCAGAAGATCTAAGTTATATGAAAATGGAACTTAAAACTGTACATACCATTGGTGTTCCAATAAAAGGTGAAATTAGTGAGGTTGTTAAAGTAGTTGATGTAACGAATACACCATTTAATATTTATGTAGCCGGAGGAGATAAAACAGGTTCTATTAGTAAAGTTATGAATACGGATGTTAATATGGTTATATCTGTTGATCCTTTAAAGCACAAAATACTTTTAACATCTATACCTAGAGATTATTATGTAAATTTACCTAGTAAAGGTGATAATGTGTATGATAAGTTAACGCATGCTGGATATTATGGTGTTCAAGAGAGTATCAGAGCGATAGAAAAACTTCTTGATATCGATATAAACTATTATGCTAAAGTTAATTTTACAACTATAGTAAAAGTTGTTGATGCTTTAGGAGGAATAGATGT
>CACZNM010000053.1 GCA_902782535.1 uncultured Erysipelotrichaceae bacterium | reverse complement strand
TATTAAAATAAAAGATAAATATGAGATAAATGATAAAATAAATAAACCAATAGATGTTGATAAATATAATCAAGAAGTAGAAGAGTTGAATAAAGAAGTAAAAGACAAAATAAAATAATCTTTGGAAGTGACGTAATGAAAAGCAAGTATATTCTTGGCAAAATGTTTTAATACATAAAATGCAAAAAGAATTAATAGGTATAATAATTCTTACATGCTTTATTCCAAATATCTTAAAGAAATACAAGTTACCAAATGGTAATTACATGCTTGTTGGTAGTATCATGGTCAAAGATAAATATCGAGGATATGGTTTACAAAGTCAAATGCTAGAGTATGCTAATAAAAGAGCACAAGATTTGAAAATGGATGGTTTAGTTGCAACAGTTCATCCGGATAATATATATAGTTTAAATAATTTTCTTAATGAAGGATATCAAATATTACATGTCTTAAATATTTATGGTGGGATAAGAAATGTAATGATAAAGAAGTTGACTAGATAACTAGTCTTTTTTTTTGAATAAATATTGAAAATAAATAATTAATTATTGTATAATAAAAGATATTTTATTAAAAATAGAGTAAGGGTAGTATTAATATGGATAAAGAAAAATTAAAAGAAGCATGTGGAGTATTTGGAATATATGATTTTGATGGTAATAATGTATGTAATAGTATATATTATGGATTATTAGCTCTTCAACATCGTGGTCAAGAAAGTTGTGGTATTGCGGTATGTAATACTAATATTGATGATAAAAGTATTGTATGCTATAAAGATATGGGGTTAGTAAATCAAGTTTTTACTAAGGAAAAGATTATTGAACTGGAAGGTAATTTGGGAATTGGTCACGTTAGGTATTCAACTACGGGAGGAAGTATTAAAGAAAATGCTCAGCCATTAGTGTTAAATTATATTAATGGAAGATTAGCAGTAGCTCATAATGGTAATTTAATCAATACCAAGGAATTGAAAGAAAAGTTACAAAAAAATGGTGCTATTTTTCATACAACCATTGATTCTGAAATAATTGCCTATTATATTGCTAAAGAAAGAGTTAGGACTGATTCTATTGAAGAAGCGATTATTAAGACAATGAAAATAATTAAAGGAGCTTATTCTTTAGTTATTTCTGTACCAAAAAAATTAATAGGTGTAAGAGATCCTCATGGATTTAAACCATTATGTCTTGGTAAAAAAAATAATGCTTATATTTTAGCAAGTGAAACATGTGCTTTGGATACTATTGGTGCTACATTTATAAGAGATATTGAACCAGGAGAAATAATAACTATTACAGAAAACAACATCTCTTCAATCAAAAAAGAAAATCTTTCTACTAATCATTACGGAAGATGTATATTTGAATACATTTATTTTGCCAGAGAAGATAGTTATATCGATGGTATTAGCGTTTATAATGCACGTTTTAAGGCTGGGGAATTCTTAGCAATAGATTCCAAAGTTGAAGCTGATTTGGTAGTTGGCGTTCCAAGTTCTGGAAATATCGCAGCCAGAGGTTATGCTAAAAAGTCTAATATACCTTTTAGTGATGCTTTTGTGAAAAACAATTATATTGGTAGAACCTTTATTAAACCGGATAAAAAAGAAAGAATTATTGGGGTAAAATTAAAACTTAATGTTCTAAAAGAGGTAGTAAAAGATAAAAGAATTATATTAATCGATGATTCTATTGTCAGAGGAACAACGAGTAAAGAAATTATTACTTTATTGAAGGAGGCTGGTGCTAAAGAAGTTCACATTCGTATTAGTTCCCCACCATTTTTATGGCCATGTTATTTTGGTATAGATGTCCCTGAAAGAGAAGAATTAATTGCATATAAACATGATAAAAAAGAAATATGTAAAATGCTTGGAGCGGATAGTTTAGATTATTTAAAAACTGAAAGATTAAAAGAATTAGTTAATAATTTAGGAATTTGCAAAGGTTGTTTTACTGGTAAATATCCAATTAAAGTAAATAAATAATTTATGATAAAATAAAAAAAATATGATATAATCAAAAATGAAAGGAGAATATATGGATAAACTTGTAACTCTATTTCGTGAATCTAGTTTAGCAAGATTTTTAATCCCAGCCGGCTTTATTTTGACGATTTTTGGTTTAATTATCTTCATTATTAATAAAAACAATCAGGATTATATTGAAATTACTGCTACTGTCTCAAATGTTGTATTAACTGAAGAAGCCCATGTTGATGTGGATGGAAATCAAGTGGACGCAACATATGATATTAATGTTCAATATACTGTTGATGGACAAGAATATGAAGGGGTATTAAGTGGATTATCAGAATATAATATTGGTGATAAAATAACCATTTATTATGATCCTAAAGATCCAGCTCAAATAACCCAATCAAAGAGTTTAATAGTTCCAATCATCATGATGGTCGGTGGACTAGCTATGTTTGTTGGTGGAATAATAAGTGGAGTAAATGTCTTAAAAAGATTTAAGAATGCTTAGAAGATTTATTAAAAAGAGCTTGAAAAAAGTTCTTTTTTTTGTTATTATGAATGTGTCAAGGGAACTTGAATATAATAAAAATGGAACATCTAATTTGCAAGGTTGGGTGTTACCAAATAATTTGGTTTCCACCTAACAAGCTGTTAGGTGGCTTTCTTTTATCTTAAAACTATAAATAGTAGAAATAATAAAAGGAAGATAATCGTTACTAAAGATAGAATTAAAAAATCTTTCTTGTTCATTTCATCTTAATTTCAATAATACAATAAAAGTTAATGAACTTTTCTATATTATAATACATGGACATATAAAAGTCTTTTTTATTATTCATTGACAAATCATATATTTTAAGATAGTATAAACATCAATATGGGTGGTACTAACAAATGAAAATAGACGAAATAAGAAATGGAAATATGAATAAAGTATACTTATTAAGTGATAAAGAAAATAAATATATTATAAGAATAAATGAATTTGATAATAACTTTGAATGTAAAGTATTAGAGTTATTAAAAAAATATGATTATAATTGTCCGAAAGTAATTACAAATTTTCAACTAGGTAATAAATATGTTATGCTATATAAATATATAGAAGGAAATAATCCTTCCAAGATTGATGAGAATTTTTTAGATAATCTTGCCATATTGTTAAAAAAACTCCACTCTATTAAATGTGATTTCAAAGAAAGTGAGTATCTAGATAAAAAGGAAGATTTAAAAAAGTTACATGATTATTATCTAAAAGCAATTGAATCAAAATATTTGGTTAAAGAAAAAGAATTGATAACCCTAATATATAATAAAGTATTAAAGTTAGATTTAAATAATTTTGATAAATGTTTAGTACATTCAGATATCAAAAAAGAGAACATGTTACAAAATGATAAAGAATTATATTTAATTGATTTTGGGAATTGTTATATAGGAACTAGAATAATAGATATTATCAGGGTAATCATGTGGTTTTTTATTAAAAATGATAATTATGATTACGAAATGATACAGTATTTTGTTAATGCATATTTTACTCAAAATGCTATAACAGAAGAGGAAGAGAACTATATTGATGATCTTTTAGTGTATTGTATATTATATAATTTGTTAAAAGATATTGCTTTATATAGTGATGGAATATTAACAGCAGAATATATTGAAAAGAATAGTTTAAAATGGTTAGATGCCCTAAAGGAAAAGGAAAAAATAAAGGAAATAGGAGAAGTGATTAAAAATGTTAAAAGATTTACAAAATGAAAAAGATAATCGTCATATTTCAATTAGTAATATAGGAATATGTGATTATAAATTACCAATATCTTTAATTATTGGTGAAAATGTATATCATTCCATTTGTACAATAGCTAGTAATGTAATGTTAGATGAAAAAGCAAGAGGAGCTCATCTAAGTAGAATTATTACGGTATTAAATGAGTATTTGTATGGTAAAACTATTGAATTAAAAGATTTTAATTATATTGTGGAAGAAACGATAAGATTGTCTGGAACGAATGGTGCTTCTTTAAAGATATCTTTTGATATTATTTTACAGAGATTTGCCCCTATTTCTAAAAAAGCATCATATATAACTGTTAATTTACAAATTAATAATGCAAGATTATCCGAAAATACGGATAAAAGTATTTCTATTTCTATGTTAGGAACATCCCTATGTCCATGTTCAAAAGAAATCTCTAAATATGGAGCACATAACCAAAAATGTAAAGTTATCATAACTTTATATGGTGATTATGAAACAATGGATTTTGATAATATTATTCGAACCATAGAAGAACAATTTAGTGCTAATGTATATAGTACAGTTAAAAGAGAAGACGAAAAGTATCTTACTGAGCATGCTTATGAAAATCCAAAATTTTCAGAAGATTTACTTAGAGATTTACTTATAAATGTTGGAAATATTTATGATGGTAAGGTAGTAGCAGAGTTAATTAATTATGAATCTATTCATGAACATAATGTATATGCTAAAGGGGTTATTAATAATAATGAGAAAGTGTTAAAAAAATAATATGTATAATTATGATAATTTATTAGAAAAATTAAAAGTAGGTAATAATATTGAAAGCAGAAAAAAAGTAAAAGCGATAATCCATGCCTTAATAAAAAATGGTGATGCTATCTTTGTTAAACAAGCTATTGATACAGATTATCAAAAAGTTGAATATTTATATGAAATTTTAAATAAATTAGAACGCTTTTTTGATTATCATTATAATAGTAAAATTGATTTAACAAAATTCTTATGTAGTATATTAAATGATAATGCTTTAAATATAGATGCTATTTTTTGTCCAGGTTATACTAATAATGGATATAAAAACTATGTTGGTAATAATAATACGTTACGATTAATGACATTATATCAATTGGCAAGTAAATTAGAAGAGATGGAAATAGATGCACATTTTAATATTATGCTTGCTAATATCTTTTTAGAAAATACTAATATTCTTGTTAATCCTAATTGGAAAGAAGAACTAGTTGAGCATGAAAAAAAATTTATTGAACTGGCCAATAAGTATTTTAAACGTGATGAAATAATGAAGATGTCTAATATATATGAAGGTGATGATTATCAATATGGTTTTGTTGATGAAAAATTATGTCATGGAAAAGTTTATGATTCTTTTCTTAAGAACAATATAGTGTTTTATAGAAAATTAGGTTGGAGTTATGAACAAATTAGAAATCGTATTGATAAGCTTTATACAATATATAGTATCACTTCAAATTATATTAATAATCAAGAAAATGGTATTTATCTTCCTATGGAAACAATGTATTCAAGAAGTAAAGTAATGACAAAAAATGATGTATGTACAATGTATTTAAGAAAAAAATAAAGTGGTGACAATGATGAATTATAGAGAAAAAGGAAAATTATTTTGTAACGAAATAAATCATATATTAGATGTAAATAAAATGAAAGTGGCTTTTGTTACAGGAGGAGGATATGCATATGATTCAATAAAATATCAAAATGCTGATAATAAGGGTGACTTTGATTTTATGATAGTTTATGATAATCAATCTGATATACCGAAAATATTAGAACTTCTAGAAAAAAGTCATTTTAGTTTTGAAACAAAATATTTGCCATTAGATTGTGATTTATTAAGAAAAAAGAAAATTGATATTATTAGGTTAAGTGGAAATTATTTAGATACGAAAAGTACTATTAATTTAGTACCACGAGTACTTATTGAAAAAATATGTAATTTTAAAGAAAAAGTTATAATAAAAAAAATTGCACATAATAGAAATACTAGTTTATTTTTTGCATATGGTTCAGATAATTCTCGCATAATAATTAATTTTATCGCACCATCCTTTGTAACAGATAATGAAGATCACTATGTTCATTTAGACTTTTCTTTTGTTGAAAAAAATAATAACATTTATTTAGGTATTTTAGCAGATGCTATCCTAAAAGGATTTAGAGAAAACTATGATACGATTAATTTTAAATTATTAAGAGAAAAATTTATTAAAAATATTCATAATTATTTTTATCAAAATAATATTGATTCAACATGTTATATTAATTTGTTCGCTAATAATCAATATTTCCCTAATTATTTAAAAGAGAAGTTGTTAGAAGAATTTAATCTATTTGGTCAAATAAGAGGTAAGATAGAAAAAAGTAAAAAACTTAATCCCATTATCTTAACTACGGATTTCAATATTGATTATCCTAGGAAGGCCTTTAACTTTATTAATAATAAACCATATAAAATGACATTTACATCTTATATTGAAAAGATGCAAAATAATGAATACAATCGTCAATATCTTTTAGATGCACTTGGAAAATTTTTGGGTTATTTATTATCTTCTAATTTACAAAAAAATGCATATAGAGGAACAATAATTGATAAAATTCTAGTTTATGGTGTTAATGATCTTTATTTACCTGATTATGAAAGATATAGTCTTGATAGTATTATTCAGGCAATTATTAATGATTTAAAAAACAATAGTGAATTATTAAATAATGAATTGATTAGAAATTATTTAATGATCTGTGTTAATTTTTTAAGTAAAATTATGAATGAAAGAGTAGATAATATTTTAAAGAAAGAGAAACTTAGTAAGGAAATATATAATCAAGAATTATCTCAAGAGATAAATATTGATACATTAAGTCAATTAAATAGTTTTAATGAAGTCGGTACTTATCATAATTATTCTTCGAAAGTTATGCCAAGTTATACGGATAGGGAAGCTAAATTTATAGAAAGTATTTGTCCTTCTAAAAAAGCACGTATTTTAGATATTATGTGTGGTTATGGCCGACTTAGTAATGCTTTAGTTCATGATGGATATGAAGATATTACAGGGATTGATTCAGAAGGATATCGTTTTCTTGGTGTTATCAAAGATTTTAAATTTATTCAGGCTGATTTTAAAACTTATGATTTTCAAAAAAAATATGATTTAGCATACAGTTTATATAATTGTTATGCTAATTTGGATGATTTAGATAATATTATTTCTAAAAGTCATACATTATTAGATGATAATGGAATATTAATTATTGATTATTTTAATAAAATATGGCGTGATTCTATTAATCCTTATTTTTATAAAGTATTATATGATGATGGTAAATATCAATTGATAATTAGAAGAACGTATAATAAACAAAAAGGTGATGAAGTAACTTATTATGAATTATATGATAATCATTGTCTTATTAAAGCATGGGATTTTAAACAAAGATTCTTTTCTTGGCAGGATGTTATGGAAATAATTAACCCTAATGAATGGAATTATTCGTTATCTAATTCTAGTGATTTAACGACAAGAACAAATGAACAAAAAAATGTAATGGTGATGAGGAAAAAAAGATGAGTGTAATAGTATTTGAAGGTAGTCATGGTGTAGGGAAGTCTACAATTATCAATAATGTTTTAGAAAAATATGATATCATTTCTTTAAAATCAATCCCAGATTGGTATAGAAAATATTTACCCTTTGCAAGAAGTTTGCCCCCAGAGATACAAAAGCAAGTGTATATGATTGGACATGAAGCTAATTATGTAACGTTTAGTCAAGATAAAGATTATCTTTTAGATCGCTTTTTTTATACGACAATTATAAGATTAAACTATGAATTAGCGAAAAATCCAGATGAAACAGTTAAAGAAATACTAGATATTAAACTACTACCTGATGCAGTAATATATTTATATGTTAGTAAAGATAATATGATAAAAAGATTAATTAAAAGAGGAGATATTTCTTTATTTGATAATGACTTTTTTAACTATGAAAATGAAATATATAGACAATTAAGTTTAAATAGTGATAGAATATTTTCAGTAAGTAATGATGATAGTATTGATAATACACTTAATGAAATAAATCATCAATTAACTAAAAGAAAAGTTATGCTTAGGAGAAAATAGATGAAAGAAGAATTTAAATATATTGTTGATAATAGTAAATATGTTCGTATAAATCAATCTAAAATAGATGAATTTGTAAATGACTTAGGAGAAGTTAATTATCAGCATTGGTCTTGTGAATTATCTTTAGATTTGAATGAGAAAGAATGGATTACTTTAGCTTGCCTAATTGAATCAATGAATTTTTGTTTTTGGCAAAAACCTAAATGGAAAATAGAATATCATGGTGATATATATAGTGGTTCTAATGCTATCTTTTATTCAATTATTAAAGTGGTAGAAAAGAATCATGATTTTCTTAAAATAAGTAATCTAGATAAAATAGATAAATTAACTTTCTATGATATCTTAAAGGGTGTAGAAGGTGAGTGCCCTCTGATTGATAAGCGATATGAAAATTTTAAGGAAGTAGTTAACTATATCAAAAACAATGCTTTTTTTGAGGAATTGTTTACCAAAAAAAGTGCTATGGCATTATTACATTATTTAACTAGAAAATTTAAAAGTTTTGATGATAAATCACTGTATAAAGAAAAGATAATTCATTTTAATAAACGAGCAACTCTTTTAGTTAATGATTTGTTTTATTTATCAAGAACAATAAGAAAGAATCTTTTAAATGTCAACAAATTAAGTGGTTGTGCAGATTATGGTATACCAAGAACTTTTAGAGATTATGGTATTCTTGAATATAATCATGAATTAGAAAAGAAAGTTGATAATGAAGAGGAAATAGTACATGATAGTGATATGGAAATAGAAATTCGTGGTAATATGCTTTATGTTATTGAATTAATTAAAGAAAAATTAAGAAAGAAAAAGATAATTGTTAATTCTGTTGAATTAGATAATTTAATTTGGTTATTAGGAAAAAAGATAGATCATAAAACGCCAACTCATCATACAATAACTATTTATTATTAAGAGGTGAATATGGAAATAAAAATATTACATATGGTCTCTGGTGCAAAGAAAGCAACTGGTGTTGCAGTAATAATTGATGTTTTTAGAGCATTTACTGTTGAAGCATATTTAATGAATAACGGTGCAGAAAGAATAATTCCCGTTGGTGACATGCAAATTGCATATGATTATAAGAAAAAGAATCCCAATGTTATTTTAGTAGGTGAAAGACAAGGAAAAATATTACCAGGTTTTGATTATGGTAATTCTCCATCAGTCATAGAAAATGTTGATTTTACTAAAAGAATAGTTATTCATACAACAAGTGCAGGTACCCAAGGAATAGTTAATGCTAAAAATGCAGATATCATTTTAACAGGAAGTTTAGTTAATGCTAAAGCTATCGCTAATTATATTCTTAAAAATAATTATCAAGATGTTTCGTTAGTATGTATGGGGTTAGAATCTGTAAGTGAGACAGAAGAGGATAATTTATGTGCTTATTATATTAAAAGTTTATTAGAAAAACATCCTATGGAATTAAAAAGTGAAATAGATAAATTAAAAGAAACATCAGGTAAAAAATTCTTTGATATTAATTTGCAAGATATTTTTCCTGAGAAAGATTTTTATTTGAGTACAGATGTTGATAAATTTAACTTTGTTTTAAAACTAGAAAAAGATGAAGAAAATAATTTACAATATATTAAAAAAATTAAAATGAAGTAGGGAATAAAGATGATTATAAGAAAGAGAGTTAAGTTAGGAAATAATAATTATTATATTGAATTCAATTGTGAATATAAAATGAAAGATAATTATCCACATTTATGTTTAAAAAATTATGCTGATGATTATTATGATGGTGGGGATTTATCTAAATTGATTAAATTAATAGAGAAAAATTATTGTAAAGAGATATGTCAAAAATATAATAAGAATATTACCTTTTTATCGGAGTGCTTGTATATCTATGATAATATTCCTTTTTTATCAGGTATTGGTGATTTTTATATATCGTCGGATGGTCTTATTAATTCATCATTATATATAACCAAAGATGAATTAGATAAATGTATCAAAGAAAATTATATTGAAATGAAAAATCTAGAGAATTTTAAATTATCTGATGAAAGAACCTGGAATATATCGTAAAATATGTTATAATATCATTTGGGAGGCAAAAGTAGTTCCTATATTGTTTAGTCGATTTACTACTCGCCTTCCTTTTTATTTATAGGAAGTGATATCGTGACCAAAGAAGAATCTATTATGTATTTATATAAAGCTTATGTAACAAAGAAGAGAAGTTCTTCTGCTAAATTAAATTCTGATGCCATAAAGAAAGGTATATTAATTGATAATAAATGTAAAAGAGAAACTGTTGATTTAGCAATCAAGGTATGGGGAATAGATGGTTATCTTTTAAATCAAACATTTCATAAATCACTAGATAAAGTAATTAATACTGACATGGAAGAATTAATTATTGAACAGATAATGCATTATATGACAACTTATGGTTTGGAGGCATTAGGAATATACGATAAGGATACGGTATATCTTCCTAAAGAAAAATTAGAATTACCAGAATTAAAGGAAGATATTAAATTTATTAATATTCTACCAATAACAGAAGAAGAGCTAAAAGAAAGATTATGGGATTTAATAACTAGTAAGATTCCTTTATCTAGTAAAACAGTTAATTGTATTATATGTTTAAGTGATTATTTAAAAATAGATAATGATAATATCGACATGGTCACTAATAAAGAAGTTAAAGTAGCTTTATATGATAAATTAAATATTCTTCCTAAAAATAATATTGAATTTTTAAGATATTTAATATATAAATTAACAAATCAAACTCTTTTAATTAAAGATAAACGAACGATGAATAAGTTAAATGAATCTAATAAAGCTTTAACCTTGTCAATGATAAAAAATTATCAAAAAGTAAATAGTTTAGTACCTTTATCAGAAATCTTTAATCGTTTTAAACCATTATTTTTAGCTTTGAAAACAAGTAATGCTTCCTATTATAATGATAAAAACGAAAAGATAATATCCAAAAATGATACATTAACTAAAGATCAAAAAGATTTAAATAAAATAATTAATAAAATATCTAAACTTAGTAAAAGATATCATAAACCCTTTAAAATGAATAATTTGGATAACTTTATTATTTGGTATAAAGATAATTACAAAAAAGATAATTATATCGAATTATTAAATTCAAAATTAGAACACGAATCTATTTGGCGTATTATAAAGTTACGAAATTATATTCATTTAATTAATAGTAATATTATATCTCGTGTTTATAAAATTCGTAATAGAAAAGTATGGATAACTACTAAAGATCAAAAAATAAGAATAAATAAAGAAACGATTAATGTATTAGATAAGATAATAATCGATAAATTAAAACCGAATGTATTAGGTAAAAAGATATATATTGATAAAAATGTTCATTTAATGTTTCCTGAATCTGAAAAGAAGTTTGTTGGTAATATTCCTTTTTCATCAAGTATTGATTTAGAAAAAGATAATTTATTAGTAGGAATACATTGGTTTAATATCCAAGAAGAAAGAGTTGATTTAGATTTAAAGGTTATCGCTAATGACTATAGTATTGGTTGGGATTGTGAATATAAAGTAGGGGATGAATTAGTTTTTACAGGTGATATGACGGATGCACCATATCCACTTGGAGCTTCTGAATATATTTATATTGATAAAAAAGTCAAAAATGGTATATTTAGTTTAAAAGTAAATAATTATACTTGTGATATTGATAACATTGAATATGATATAATTATCGCTAGAAAAAATAAAGATGAATTACAAGAAAATTATATTGTTAATCCTAATGATATTATTGTTAAGATACCTAAAAACACAATAGAATTAGGACAGAGCGAACATTCTTTAGGAAATATTATTATTGAAGATAATAAAATTAAGTTAGTATTCTTAGATTTGTCTACTTCCAATAGGAGAAGTTCATCGAATAGTGAAATGGAAGAAATATTGAGAAAATATTTGGTTAATGAAAATAATGTTAAGTGTAAACTACAAGACTATTTAAAAAAAGCAGGTGCTATCATTGTTAATAGTAATTCTGATGTTGATATTGATTTGAGTATTAATAATTTAAATAAAGATAGTATAATAAAGTTATTTAAATAAAATATAAAAATAGGTAGGATAAGATGAATAAATATACAGGAAGACAAATTGCTATATTTACAGATATACATGCATTATTGGAACCAACAGTTGCAATTTTAGATGATATAAGAAAAAGAGGAATAAGAGAAATATATTCACTTGGTGATAGCATTGGTGTTGGACCTAATCCTAGTGAAGTATTAGATTTATTAATTGAAAATAATGTTAAAATGATTAATGGAAATAGTGAAGATTATGTTATCATTGGTATTGCACCATTTGGTTATGTATGTTTTAATCCTACTAAGGTCGCTAGTCATAAATGGACTTTAAGTAGATTAAGACCTGATCAAATAGCAATGCTAAAAGGGAATTTACATAGTTATGATTTAAAAATTGGAGGAATGAATATTGGTTTATGTCATTTTGCTAATGATGTACGTATAGATTTTGGTGAACATAGTACATGGTCATATCAAAGTTCTATAAATAATGGTATTGAAGATCCGCAAAGACAATTTTATTATACAAATAGTGATATCCAAAAAGAAGAAATAGAAGCATTTTCCCAAGTACATCTTCCAAAATATGAAAGTTATCGTTCGGCGAAAAAAGATCCACTTTTTGGTGGAAAAACTATAGATGCTTATGATGAAATAATTCAAGGACATGTGCATTTTAAATTTTTAACGGAAGATGAAAAAGTTAAAATAAGGACAATAAGAGCCTTAGGAATGGCATATAAAAATGATCCAATAGATTATGCATCATATATTATTATAAGGGAGAAAGAAATAGGTTATGATGTTGAAGAAATTCTAGTTCCCTTTAATAGAGATTTAATGTTAAAAAGTATTGATGATAGTACTATGCCTGATAAAAGTAAAATTAATAGATTTGTATCAAGAAGATAAAAAAAGATATATCGTGTGATATATTTTTTTAATTATAAAAATAGTTGATTTTATCTTGTTTTTATGCTAAACTAGGAAAGTTAAAAAAAGGGAAGTGGAAGAATGGATAAAATAAGGAATATTGCAATAATAGCGCATGTTGACCATGGTAAAACAACACTTGTTGATAAAATGCTTGAAATGAGTGGTACTTTTCGTGATAATGAAGTTATTGGTTCAATGGATAGTAATGATATAGAACATGAAAGAGGTATAACAATACTTGCAAAACCTACGGCTATTAATTATAAAGGTTATCGTATTAATATTCTTGATACACCAGGTCATGCTGATTTTGGTGGAGAAGTAGAAAGAATAATGAATATGGTGGATGGAGTACTTTTGGTTGTTGATGCTTATGAAGGTACTATGCCACAAACGAGATTTGTATTAAAGAAAGCCTTAGCCGCTGGAGTTACGCCAATTGTCGTAGTTAATAAGATAGATAAAGAATCAGCTCGTCCTAAAGAAGTAATTGATGAAGTTATGGATTTATTCATAGATTTAGGAGCTGATATAGATCAACTTGATTTTCCTGTTTGTTATGCAAGTGCTATAAATGGAACTAGTAGTTTAAGTGATGATATAACTACACAAGAACATACTATGGATTATATATTAGATTCTATTATCGAAAATATTCCTAGTCCAAAAGTTAGTGAAGGAACACTACAGTTTCAACCAGCACTTTTAGATTATAATGATTTTGTTGGAAGAATTGGTATAGGTGTTGTTAAAAGAGGTAATATAAAGACAGGGCAAATGGCATCATGTGTTAGACTTGACGGTAGCATTAAACAATTTAGAATTCAAAAGATGTTTGGATATCTTGGACTTAAAAGAATAGAAATTGAAAGTGCATCTGCAGGTGATATAGTTGCAATTGCAGGACTACCTGATATTAATGTTGGTGAAACAGTTTGTGAAATAGGACATGAAGAAGCACTTCCACCACTTCGTATAGATGAACCAACACTTCAAATGACTTTTGGTGTTAATACAAGTCCTTTTGCAGGACGTGAAGGTAAATTATTGACGGTTAGAAAAATAGAAGAACGTTTAATGAAAGAATGTGAACGTGATGTAAGTTTAAGAGTTGTTCCTTATGATCAAGAAAGTTTTGTTGTATCTGGTCGAGGAGAGTTACATTTGTCAATATTAATTGAGAATATGCGAAGAGAAGGATTTGAACTTCAAGTATCAAAACCGGAAGTAATTATTAAAGAAATTGATGGTGTAAAGTGTGAACCATTTGAAGATTTACAAATGGATGTTCCACAAGATTATGTTGGTGGAGTAATAGAAACATTAGGTTCGCGTGAGGGAATTTTGGAAAATATGGTTAATCATGATAATCAAGTACGATTAAATTATGTTATTCCATCACGTGGTTTAATTGGCTTTACAACAGAATTTATGACTTTAACTAAAGGATATGGAATACTAAATCATGCTTATAAAGAATATCGTCCTTTAGTTGGAGAAATGGTTGGAGAAAGAAAACTTGGGGTACTTGTTTCAATGGAAAATGGTAAGGCAACAGCTTATGCCTTAGGACAACTAGAAGATCGTGGAACAATGTTTATAGAACCTGGTGATGAAGTATATGAAGGTATGATTGTTGGTGAACATAATCATGACAATGATATTGCAATAAATGTTGTAAAAGGAAAAAATCTTACCAATACACGTGCTTCAGGAAGTGATCATACAGTTGTACTTAAAAGACCAAGAGTAATGAGTTTGGAAACTTGTCTTGACTATATTAATAAAGATGAACTTGTTGAAGTAACGCCAAAAAGTTTTAGATTAAGAAAGAAAATATTAAATGCTGAAGATAGAAAAAAAGCTGCTAGAAATAACTAGTTGTCTTTTTTTTTACAGCATTTTTCGACAAATTTTGCTTTTATTATTGAATTATTTTTTTTGTATGATATAATTGATATGTAAACTAAAGGACGGTATGAAGTATGATAT
>CACZNM010000052.1 GCA_902782535.1 uncultured Erysipelotrichaceae bacterium | reverse complement strand
AGAAAAATAATGTTAATTATTTATAAAAAATATATTTAATAATGATATTTTATGCTATAATAAAGTAAGAGTAGGTGAGATATTGAAGAAATTATTTGTTACTTTACTCATGTTAGGATTATTAACCGGTTGTATGAAGGTATCGGATAAAAGTGTAAGTGATCTTTTTGAAACGATTCTTTATATTGATAATAACTTAAGTAATACATATATGGATGGCTATAGTTTTTATTTACCGCAAGGATTAAAAATAACTAATAAGAGTGATTATAATTTAGTTATTGAAGAAGGAAAACAAAGATACTATTTGTATATAGATACAATTGCATATTATTATAAAACAGATAATTTATATAATGAAAATAATTCCCATTTTTATTCAAAAAAATTTAGTCATAATAATAAAATAGGTTATGTTGATATTGTGGATAATGGCAATAATTATTTTGTTGTAATAATGTACAATTATGCCAAAATAGAGGCATATATTGAAAAAACTGATTTTAATAAATCGCTTATTAGTATATGCCAAATATTATCAACTGTTAAGTACAATAATGCGATTATAAATAATTATGTTGGTAAAAAGGGAATAACATATCATGAAGAGAAATTTAATATATTTGGTACAGAAGTAGAAAATGATAATTTCTTAAAGTATGAAGCAGAATATGGTACATATAAGAGTCCAATTAACAAAAATGATGATGTTATAGATGTGGAAGAAGAGGCAATAGAATAGGATGGTGAGAATATGTCATTAATTGATAAATTGAAAAATGTCTTTTTTGAGGAAGTGGAAGATGATGAAGATGAAGTTCCACAAACATTTGCAAAAAAGGTAGAAATTCCTAAAAAGAAAGTTAGTGTTGTTAAGCCAGAGAAAGAAGAAAAAGTTAAAGAAAAAGATTTAGATAAGTTTCTTGAAGAAGAAGAGGAAAAAGAAGAAAAAACGAATGATATTGACACTTTTATTGAGGTAGAAGAACCAGAACCTCCAAAAGTAGTACCAATGATGTTTGATGATGCTGATTTTCAAGAAGATCATAGTGATTTTTTAGATAAAAATGATCATGAAGATGAAGTTGTGTATAGACGTGAAGATAAAAATGATATTATTGATAAGGAATTATATTCAGGAAAAAAGGAATCATACACCGAAGGGATAAAAAATCGTTCTTATACATATACTAAAGAAATCTATCGTGAAGAAAAAGAGAAAAAAATATTTAAGCCTTCTCCTATTATTTCACCAATTTATGGTATTCTTGATAAAAATTATCGAAAAGAAGAAGTTGTTACGAAAAGAGAAACAAGGATTACGTCATCGAGTAAGCCGGATTTAGATAGCGTTCGAAATAAAGCTTTTAAAGATGTTCAAGATAAGAAGACAGCACCACAAAAGAGGGATGATAATGTTGAAAAGAAAAAAGTATATGATGTAAATAATAGTAAACCTCATGTCAATAAGGTGACACTTGCTGATGCTGAAGAATATTATAATGACTTAGGTCTTGCATATAATGTTGATTATAGTGATGCTTCAAGAAATACTGAAAGTAGAAGTGCTAAATACAGTCGTGATAAAAGAAAAGATAAAAAAGATGTTGATGATAATTTATTTGATTTAATTGATTCAATGTATAGTAAGGAGGATTAGTGTGGAAATGAGTTTTTTGCAAATATTGCTTTATGTATTAGGTGCAGGGTTATTATTCGCTTTAATAATTTTAGTAATTAAACTGATATATTCTGTTAACAGGATTAATTACCTATTAGATAATATAGAAAGGAAGATGAGAACAATAGATAAGGCGTTTACAGCAGTAGATAGGGTAGTTGATGCATTATCTCTTGCAAGTGATCGTTTTGTTGATGGAATGACATCAATTGTTAGTAAAGTGTTTAAAAAAAAGAAAGTAAAGAAAGAAAGAGAGGATGATTAATATGTCAAAAAAAGGATGGGGAAAATTTGTTGTTGGAGCAGGAATAGGAGCAGGTTTAGGTATTCTATTTGCACCAAAGAAAGGTAGTGAAACAAGAAAGGAGTTAAAAGAAAAGGCTGATGAGCTAATTAATAAAGCAAAAGAAATCAAATTAGAAGATGTTAAGGCCGATATTGAAAAGAAAATTAGTGAATTAAAAGAAAGTATTAGTGATTTAGATAAAGAAAAAGTTTTGAAAATCGCTAAAGAAAAAGGTAACCAAATTAAGGAAAAAGCTACAGAATTGGTAACATTAGCTAAAGAAAAAGGAACTCCAGTGTTAAGAGATGCTGCTCTTGAAGTAAAAGAAAAAGCTCTTTCAGTTGCTAAAGAAGCAATTGAAAAATTAGAAAAAAAAGAAAGTAAGGAATAAAGCATCAATATGATGCTTTTTT
>CACZNM010000051.1 GCA_902782535.1 uncultured Erysipelotrichaceae bacterium | reverse complement strand
ATTTTCTTCTATTTTATTTTCTTCTTGTTTTTCATTGCTGCTTTCTTCTTTTTGATTTTCATTTTCTTCTATTTTATTTTCTTCTTGCTTTTCATTGTTGTTTTTTACAACTTGTTCTACTTCACCATTCTTAATAGGATTATCATTTATTTCTATTGGCGTATCTTCGCTTTTATTTGTTGTTAAAATATTGTTCTCTTTACTTATTTCTTTCTCTTTATTTACAACATTATTCTCGCTAACAATTTTCTCATTCTCTTTTTTGTTACTAACATCTACCTCTTCTTTATTAACTATGGACTCAACGTTTTTTACATCTGTACCACTGTTTTTTTGAGGTAAAACATTATCTCCATTTTGGAGAGTTATACTATCTGTTTTTGGATTAACCAAATCACTCTTTTTAATCTCGTTATTTTGTACTACCTCATTGGACTCACTCTTCGAGACACTAACTTGATTTGTTTCCTTAACTTCTTTTTCGATAGTTTCAACTTCTTCACCTGATGATTCAAGAGCTCTTACATTTAATGTAAAACTTAATACCATCAGTACTACAAAAATTATACCAAATACCTTCCCTAATTTTTTTCTCATTATACTTCAACCTCCATCAACAATATTATTAACAACAATTAAAATATAATTCATTAATTTTATCTTATTTGTTATTAATTTTTTTTAATTGTACGCCAAAAGATGCAATATCTCCTTTGTACCTACATATAATAATCACTTTTACTGAAAAAGTCAAATGTTTTTTGTCAAATTTTATTTTTTTTCTTTGTGTTATTTGTCAATATTTAACTTATAAAAATATATAAACCAGAATTTACCATTTTGAATAATTCTGGTCTTTGATTTTAATATCCTTTTTTCTGATAATATTCTAATAGTTCACTAAAGCGATTATAGTGTACAACCTCTCTTTGTCTTAACCAAAGAAGTGGTCCTAAGATATCTGGATCATCCGTTAAGTTAATTAAATTTTCATACACTGCTCGCGCTTTTTGTTCTGCTGCTATATCCTCTGTTAAATCAGCAACAGGATCACCTGTCGTTGCAAAATATGCTACTGTAAAAGGAACACCATTAGCATCCGTTGGATACAAAGCATTTTTATGTTCAGCATAATGACTATCAAGTCCTGCTGCCTTCATTTCGTCAACAGTAGCGCCATCTAATAATTGTGAAATCATTGTTTCTAACATTTCAACATGAGCAAGTTCTTCCGTACCAATATCCGTAAGTAAAGCTTTACCTTTATCATCTGGCATTGTAAATCTTTGATTTAAATATCTAAGCGCTGCTGCTAATTCTCCATTACTTCCACCATACTGCGTCACTAATAGTTTTGCCATACGAAGATCTTTCTTTTTTATATTAATAGGATATTGTAATCTTTTTTCATATGCCCACATATTATTTCACCCATGGCCAATTATTTTCTTGCCAAGCAAAAGGTATCTTATTTAAAATATCTCCTTTTACACAAATTGGTCCATATTTCCTTTCATAATTTGTAATTAATTCATTTGTCTTCTCACGATACATACTAAACTTATTTAATGCTTCCATATCATCTGGATGAACATCTAAATATAAATTTAAATCATGCATCATAAAAGAGCATTCTCCAATAGCAATTAACATTTCTTCTTTTTCACTATTAATATTAAGCTTAGCAACTTTATAATTTTTATATGGCTTATATTCATCTTTAAAGGCATTACCTTTTAAATATCCTTCATATGGATTAAATAAATTTATATTACTTTTATTATTTTGATAATTCATATTAGCATTACCATTTAAAATATCAAAACCATTATATGGATTATTATTTATAAAAGCATCAAATTCATTTACCACATTTCCATTATCAGACATGTTCACATTATCTAAAAATTCATAATTCATATTTCCCCCTATCAATACTATTTTATTCTAGGCAAATTAATTGATAAGGAAGAAAGCCTATTCTTTAACTATTATATCTTGAATATCATTAATACAAATAATATCATTATCTAAAGTAATTAAGTGATTATTAACTTTCCCTGCAATTTTTGTATGATAAGTTTTTTTACTAGTTACTATCTCTACTAAAACATTAAAAACATAACCATTCCTATTAAATAGTTTTTCAATTTTTTCTTTAGCTGTTAAATCATCATTTAAAGTTACATCATCTTTAATATTATTTTTCTTATCATCAGAGATACTAAAAGACTTTTGATTATTACCAATATCTTTATCTAATTTATTTTGAAACACTTTATTCTTTTTCATAAATCCTCCTAATTAATTTTATGATAATTATTAAAAAAGTATAATCCATTATATAAAGAAGATAATAATACTATGAAGAAAAATATCTATAGTACAAAAATTAAAATTATTATTATGTTGTTTTTTATTATTAGTCTTATTAGTATTTTCACATCGTTAAAAATCAGTTCTGATAAATCTATTTTTATTAAACAAGTTATCTTTTATATTATAGGTATCATGATATTATTTTTCTCTTATAAAAAAAAGAATGATATATTTCAATATAATTTGTTCTTATATATCTCTCTTAATATAATACTTTTGATTTTATTGTTTTTAGGCATTAGTATAAATGGTAGTAAGTGTTGGATTATAATTGGACCATTTAGTTTTCAACCTAGTGAATTTATGAAAATATCTTTAATAATTACTATTTCTAAAATATTGGGTAAATATAAAAATAAAAAGAGTTTTAAAAGTGAATTTACTCTTCTTATTAAAATCGTTTTTATTTTATTAATACCTTCTGTTTTAACTTTTTTAGAACCTGATACTGGTGTTGTTATCATCTATTTTATTATAACAATCGGAATGCTTCTATATCGAGGGCTAAATAAAAAATGGTATTTATTTACCATCTTTATATTGAGTATTATTTTAGGAAGTATTGCATACCTTTATTTTTTTAATCGTGAATTATTATTAAATATCTTAGGAAATAATATCTATTATCGATTAGATAGATTACTTAATTGGAAAGATGGTAGTGGTTATCAATTAGAAAACTCATTAATTACCATATCATCTTCGGGATTATTGGGTTTTGGTTTTAATAACGTACCTTTATATTTCCCTGAAGCAAGTACCGATTTTATCTTTACAACTTTTTCTTCTAATTTTGGATTTATGGGGGATATTATTTTATTTATGATTTTCATTATTTTTGATTTAACTATTTTATCAATTGTAAAAAGAAAAACAAAGTTAGAGCATAGATACTTTTTAGTTGGTGTATTTATCATGATCTGCTATCAACAAATACAAAATATTAGTATGACGATTGGCTTACTTCCAATAACAGGCATTACCTTACCTTTCATTAGTTATGGTGGTAGTAGTCTTTTATCCTATATGTTTTTATTTGGTCTTGTATTAAAAATCAGTGATGAACAATTTAACTATATCAATTAAACAAAAACTTTGAATATTCATCTTGAATCTTTTTATTAATATTGAACATAACAGAATAGATTAAATAATCATCCCAAAGAATTAAATGTTGAGCTTCCTTGCTATCAATATTACTAAATTTTTCCATAAACAATTTAAGACCATCAAGTTGCCTATTTACTTCTTTACCTTTCTCAGTTCTTCGATAATTCTTTTCAAATAAAAATTTCACAAAATATACAATAAAATATGCAAAAACAAAAAACACAATAAATCCCCAAATCAGCAATGATAAAACTATGGCAATAAAAATTTTAGAATTTAAATCCGCATCCTGAACAAAGGCAATAAAAAATGCCCCTGCAAACATTAAAAGGAAAATGATTATTATGATAACTTTTGTTTTCCTATCTTTTACATTACCAAAGAAGGTTGATTTAGTAATCAATCCTTTTTCAAGAGCTTCTTCTTGAATTAAATTCTCATATTCTGATAATGGCATAGTTACCTTATTATTTTTTATAGAATCAACAAATCTTTTATCTAATTCTTCAGTTGGTTCTTTAAGTATTTCTATCTTGTTTCCAGTGATTTTGATAATTTTCTTTTTCTCCAATTTTAATAACTCTGCAGTATATGATTGTTTATAATCTAATTTAAAATTATCAATATAATTTAAAACACTAACACTATAATTTTTAATTATATCTCTATAAAAGGTTTTATTTTTTTCAAAATCTGTTTCATCAAGTTTTGCTCTATTAATTGAGCGTGATGCTAAAAGAAAAGCTACGAAAAAACCTACAAGATAAATATTTTTAATAATTCCCATAATTATACTTTCCAATAGTGCAACAGGATAAACCCAATAATTTATTTCCGTAGCTTGAGCATAATAACTTTCCATAATTTCATTAAATGTCCCAGCTGATGAAACTAAAACTGCGATAATAATAAATGTTATTATTAGTAGTTTAATATATTTAATACTTTCTTTATTAATTGTCATATTCATCACTTCCATATACTTTATTTATAAGAAAATTATATCAAAAATAAAAGTAAATTACAACGCATTTTTCATTGATTATTATCACCTAAAAGAATTCTAATAGTACTTCCCATTTCAAGAGATGTACCAGCTTTAGGACTTTGTGATATAACATAATTACCATATCCTGAATATGTAATATCATAATAAAGCAATTGCTTTTCCGCTTCCTTTTTTGTTAGTCCAACAACATTAGGTAAAGTATAATACACAGGATTATTCCATAAATGAACAGGTTCTATTCCTCCTTCTTGTCTTGGTATTTTCAAAGCATCAATAATATCTAGTAGAACCTTTCTTGCCACAGGAGCGGTTGTATAGCTAGATAATAGTGCAGTATGTTTAGGATTATCAATTGCTAAATAAAATACAGCTTGAGGATTATTCGCAGGTACTATGGACATAAAACTCATAATATAATTATTAACTAAGTATCTTCCGTTTTCTACTTTTTGAGCAGTCCCTGTTTTACCACCAACACGATATCCATCAATATAGGCATAATGACCTCCTCCTTTAGCAACAACACTCTCAAGAGCATACTTCATAATATCACTTGTTTCTTTCTTTATTGTTTTTCTTTTTTCAAAGGGATTATTTTGAAGAATAATGCCACCTGATAAACTTTCATTTACACTTTTAACAATATATGGTTCAAATAATGTCCCTCCATTTACAACACTTGATACAGCGGTAACCTGTTGAATTGGTGTTACACTGATTCCTTGACCAAAGGCACTAGTAGCAAGTTCCAAGTCGCCAACTTTATTAAGAGGAAAAATAATACCTTTACTTTCACCATTTAAATCAATCCCCGTTTTCTCACCAAAGCCAAATAAATCAAAATAAGAAAACAGTTTTTCTTTTCCAAGCATTCCACCTAATTTAACAAATCCGGGATTACAAGAGTTTTCTAATACTTGGAGAAATGTTTGCATACCATGTCCTCCACTTTTCCAACAACCTATTCTTGTTCCATTAATTCTAACACTCCCTGAGTCATAAAAGGTATCTTTAAACAAATCAACAATACCTTCATTAATGGCACTACTCATCGTTATTATTTTAAAGGTTGAACCTGGTTCATATGTCATCCATATCGGTAAATTTCTATTCAATACTTCACTAGTGAATTTTTGATAATTATTAGAGTCAAAAGTGGGCCGTGAAGCCATAGCAAGTATTTCTCCTGTATTAGGATCCATGACAATACCTAAACTATGATCTGGTTCTAATGTACTTTCCGTATTTTCTAATTCTCTTTCTAAAGCAAGTTGAATATTAATATCAATTGTTAAATAGACATTCATTCCGGGCGATGAATCTAAATATATTTCTGGTAAATTTAATTTATTTCCCTTAGCATCACTAAAATACTTTATCGCTCCACTTTCTCCTTTTAAGTAATCATCATACATTAGTTCTATTCCTGATAATCCTTGATTATCAATACCAACATATCCTAAAACATGTGATAAGAGATTTCCATAGGGATAATACCTTTTAGATTCTCTTACTAAATAAACACCGTCATAATTCAAGCTTTCTATCTTATCAGCGATATCGTATGATAATCTTCTTCCTTCGGGATGAACTCTTTCAATGCTTGTTTCTTTATATACATGCCTATCCATTTCTTCTTTTGTGACATTTAATATACTTGCTAAATTCTT
>CACZNM010000050.1 GCA_902782535.1 uncultured Erysipelotrichaceae bacterium | reverse complement strand
TGCTATGGATAATGATTTAAATACTTCTTTAGCCTTAACTTGTGTTTATGATGTTCTAAAAAGTGATATGAATGATTATACTAAATATCAATTAATAAGTGAATTTGACGAAGTATTATCTCTTGATTTAACTATAGATGATAATGATTCTTCTATTGTTGATGATGAAATTATGAAAAAGATAGAAGAAAGAAATAATGCTAAAAAGAATAAAGACTATGCTTTGGCTGATAAAATTCGTGATGAATTATTAGAAAAGGGAATCGTTTTAAAAGATACAAGGGAAGGAACAACCTTTGAAGTAATTAAATAAACTGGGATTAGATCCTAGTTTTTTTGTTGAAAAAAATAATTATCAATTATATAATAACAAAGGTGGTGGTTATAATGTTTGGTAAAAATAATATAAAATATATTTTGATATTATTCTTTGGCTTTTTTTGGTGTAGTTCTTTATATTTAACACAAGAACAGTTTTTATTAGGATATGCTGATGTTGATTTTGTAAATGTTGCAGAATTATTATTTGGAAGTTTATCAATGGCACTAGGTATATTAATTTTTGGATTTCTATATAGAAATAATAAAAATGTTCGTATGTATTATACAATATTTATGCTGTTATCAATAGTTTGTGCAATTTCTTTTTTTGCAACGAATAATAAATATATTATGGCCATATTTTTATCATTAACATGTTTTTTTGGAACAGCAGGATTTGGTGCAGGATATCATTTTTCTTTACTTGCAAGCCGAGTAGAAAAAGAATTTCGTGGACGTGTTTTTGCTATTGGTTATGGCTTGGGTTCTATTGGTACTTACTTAATGGTTTTATTGCCAGAAAGTTTTTATTCGTCAATTAGTTCCTTAATTATTTATGTACCTGTAATTTTAATTAATTTGTATTTGGTTTTGAAAAAATCAGATTTAATGAAATTAGAGAAAGGAAATAAGCAAGTATGCTTTAAAAATTATTTTTTTCGTCTTTCCATTATTGTCTTGGCAATGAGTCTTTTATCTGCTTTATCAACTGATGCTATTTCGATTCATACTATTAATATTGTAGGGGGATATGGTGATTCAAGATTATATTATTGTTTAGGCTTATTAATCGCAGGAATAATGGTTGATAAGAAAAATAATGTTTTTGAAATAGTGACTATTTCTAGTTTTGTTTTTTCTTTGTTAGCAATAATTCTTTTAAAAGATGGATATTCAATAAGTATTATTGCGGGATTGTCTTATTCATTTGTTGCTTTCTTTGTTTTATTTCGAACGATGACATTTGTTAATATTTCTGATAATTATAAAAACATGGTTTGGGTATCAGCCTTTGGCTTAATGTATTCACGAATAATGGAAGGAATAATGGTATTATTTGAAGATCAATTAATTAATGATTATACTATCTTAATTATCGTTATCACCATTGTCTTATCTTTAGTTATTGTTTTATACTTTTTGCTTTATTTTCAAAACAATAAACTTAGTGAAGATGATACAATTAAAGCATTAGTTATCAAATATAATTTAAGTAGTCAAGAAGAAAAAGTGCTTAGTTTACTTTTACTTGACAAAAATAATCAAGAAATAGCAGATGAACTATATTTATCCGTTAACACAATTAAGAATCATATTGCATCAATTTATAAAAAAACAGGTATGAAAAAGAAAGATTTAAAAGAAAAATACTATTATAGGACTAATTAGTCTTTTTTTAGTCCTTTTCTTTTTTTGATTAGTAATATAAAATTACTAGTGAAAGTAGAGAGGATTTTATGAAAAAAAGAAATATGTTTTTATTGGCAATTTTATTCACAATTATGTTTTGTTCTATTAATGTTTTTGCAGGAGAAATAATTAATCATGGTACAGGGGAGCATCGTTTTAGATTTGATTTTGATGCTAATGGATATCCTGTTACTAGTGTCAAAGTAAATGGCGTAGAATGGGTAAAAGATGGAGAGGATGTCCATGAATATTTAACTAATGACAACATTTATACGATTGTTGTCTTAGCAGGAAAAAGTGGTGATAGTTTTCCCCAAGTAATGACACCAGGTGGGTACGATGAATATGGTACTTATGATGGTAGACCAAATCCTAATGATAATCAAAATGTTGTTGGTGATGAATTTATTTTTACCTTAACTCTTACAGACTATAATGATGATTGGGATAACGATTTTGAAATGTTTGGTGTTCGTATGGAAGATGGACCTGAGCCAACAATTCCATTTCATGATGAGGAATGTGATATTACCATTAGTATTAGTGGTGAAGAATTAGAATATCATTATGTAGAAGATAAACCTAATGAAGCAGATGTAACGTATTTTAAATTTGGAATTAATTCCCAACATTCAGATGATATTGTTCCATTTACTTTTGGTAATGCTAAGTATACTTATATTGATGGTAAAGAACCACCAAAAAATGTTTCTAAAGCAGAAACAAAAGAACCTATTCATTATCGTTATAGATATAATGATTCTGGTTATGTAGAATTCTGTGTTAATGGTGGAGGAACTGATGAATATACCAAGATAGAAATTAATGGTGTTGATTATAGTAATCAAGCACCTCATACTCAGAAGGAGGTATTTGAACGTTTTGGTGGAGGAGCATCTTCTCAATTTTGTATTCAAAATGTTCCATATAATGCTTTTGGATATAATGTAGTTGTTGAAGGTAGGCAAGTATCTGATGATAAAAAAGTTGCAGGATTTTCTTGGAGTTATCTAAGTCATGATAGAAGTCCTGATGTTCCTGTTGAAGAGGAAGGCGATTTCGCTCATGGAAGACTAGAGTTTGTTCATGCAAAATACGTTGATGAAGATAATCAAGTTTATGAATTTAGTAGTTATCAAGCATATAATAACGGAAGATATCATGAAACAGGAGAAATATTCCAATGGGCTAATGGCGATAAAAATTATCCTGAAGAAGACCGTCGATATGCCTGGGGAAATATTTTAGCACCATATGGAACAGAAATAACTGTTCGTATTGTACCAGATGCTGGATATCAATTAACAAGTATGACAACAAGTGAACATGGTTT
>CACZNM010000049.1 GCA_902782535.1 uncultured Erysipelotrichaceae bacterium | reverse complement strand
TGATACATCATCTTTCCTTTTGCCCAATCTGGAACATCAAAATTAACACTCATTTTCCACATATCATCACGAGATATTGATTGAAAATTATCCATGTTCTTATTCTTATAATAAATAAAACGATGATTAGCTTCAAAAGAGAAATAATAGTGATATAATGCTTTTGTTGGTAAAGAAAACATTCCTTCAAAATATACATAATTATCTTCATTTTTTGTATGATGTAACTGATGAGCATTTCTTTCACTATTAGTCTCAACAATAAATTTCATTCTTTCTATCCAACCAAGAGCCATAGGAACTTTTATTTTAACTTTATAAACTATACCATCATTATAATTATTAATTTTAACTATTTCATATTTAATATTTTTTAATTCTTCTTCCATCATAAAAACCTTCTACCATATGATAAGTATATCAAATATAGAAGGTTTAAACAACTCTATTTGTCTTGTGACTGTTTCCTCTTTGTTTTATAATTTTTAATATTTTTATCTTTGTTTTTATAAACTGATTTTACCTTTGTAGCGGTATTATTAATTACTTTACTTTCCTCTTTTTCCGGAAGAGTTGCATCTGCTTTTTTTGAAGTATCATGTTCTTCTTCTGTTTTTGGAACTTCCGTATTTTTTTCTTCAATATTTTTAACAATAATTTCTTCTTTTTTACTTTTCTTCTTTCTATTAATTAAAAGAATAATTCCTAAACTTATTATTGCTAAAGTAATAGCCCCTATTACACAGTAAGTTAAGATATGATGAGTTTTAAAGAATGAATCTTTTTCTATATTAATAAAATATTTAATACTTTCATTTCCTCTTGATACAATTATTTTTATAATAGAACCATTTTTTAAATCTTCATTACCAATTATTTCAACTTTATCTGTTTCTATTTCTTTTAAAACTCTTATATTAAGACTTTTTTCATCTTTAATCTTAATGGTGTATTGCCTTTGTTGTTTATTAAAATCAATATAGTAGTTTTCAATATAGATATTCTCTAAACGAAGATCTGCTTTTACTATAGTTCCTTTATCTTTTTGATTAGTATTGTTTACAATTACAATATCATTTTTTATTCTTTTAGTTAGTATTTTACCAATATTATTATCATGCTTTATAACACACCATTCTTCTTGATAATAATTACCATCTTCGTTATAACTATCTATATAACAATATGGTGAATTAATTTTAGTATTAGCGCTTATTGTTGCTAACTCTTTTTTACTCGACAATTCATATAATTGTATATCATTTGTAACCGTAAAATTTTGTGGAATAAATTTTGAATCTAATTCAGAATAATCATCAATAAAGACATCACTTTCTTTAATAAAACCTTGTTTGTCTTTATATTTTACATAAAGATATCCACGAGGGCCATATAAACAACCTAAATCAGAATCGTCAATATCAGCATATAAAACTTCAATTCTTGTTCCAAAAGGAATTGTTGAACGAACTTCACCGTTCATCGAAGTTAATTTAATATCTTTTTTTGATAATACATAATCGGTTAATTCATAGCCAAAATCAAATAAATGAACATCCTTCTTATTTTTATCATCCCAATAATTTAAATCAATATATCCTTGTTCAAAATTGTATTTTACATAAAATTGCTTTTTGCTTTCTATTCTATAGATTTCCTTTAAAACGGTTTCTACAGGAATAGTGGTTATAACATTATTACTATCATCTTTCAATTTAACATCTTGAAATGTTAATATCGTATTATCTATTTTATATCCTATTTTCGATGTATCAATCCATCCATGATATTTATCATTTTCAACATAAAACCAAAGATTTCCTGCTTCGCCATGAATCATTGAACCATACATAGTATAAGTTGTATCAAGTACTGTCATATAATCAATTGTATCAGCATATTCATCCCATTTTTCAGATGGACCTTTACGTAACTTTAAACCATCTTTTGCAAAAACAATTATAGAACTATTCTCTTTAGATAAAATATCCCATCCATCATCATGTTTCTTATAAGTATGTGGATTAATTTCCTTATCATATGGCATAATATCATTTATTGATGTATTAATAGATATTTTATTATTATTTTTATCATAATATATTAATTCAACAGATTCATCAGATTCATATATTACACGAACTTTACTATTATAAGGAACCGTTTTTTTATCACCATTTTCATCTTCATATTCAATACCTTTTTTATTTATAATTACAGCATCATATTCAATTATATATGGTCCTGCTGCATCTCCTAAAACAGTAAAAGGTATAAATAAGATTAATAAAAATACAAATAGATACTTTCTCACTTCTTCCTCCAACATTCTTCCTAACTTTAGTATATCATAACTATGATTAAATAAAAGATTATTAAAGCAAAAAATATACCATTTACATTTATTTTGTAAATTATTAAAAATTTAATCCACAATATTGTGAAAAAAAAGACTATTTCTAGTCTTTATTCCATAAATTCATCTTCTAATGCTTCCATTGGTTCATCATCAGTGAATTCATTCGTTAAATCATAATCAATGTTTTGATAAGCCTTAACACCAGTTCCTGCTGGAATTAATTTACCGACAATAACATTTTCTTTTAATCCTTGTAAATGATCAACTTTACCTCTTATCGCTGCATCCGTAAGAATTCTTGTTGTTTCTTGGAATGAAGCTGCTGATAAGAATGAATCAGTTTCAAGAGATGCTTTCGTAATACCAAATAATACTGGAATACCTGTAGCAGGACGTTTTCCTGTTATAATAGCTTGTTTGTTACCATCAGTAAATTCATGGAAGTTAATTAATGA
>CACZNM010000048.1 GCA_902782535.1 uncultured Erysipelotrichaceae bacterium | reverse complement strand
TTGGTATCTATATAATTAAATTTACCGTCTTTTTCTACTTTAGCATATCCGTTTTCAAAGCGCTCTGCTACATCAAACCATAAATCAGGGCTTAGTACTTCGCCTTTTGCATTTATATAATTTATTTTACCGTCTTTTTTTACTTTACCATATCCGTTTTCAAATTTCCATGCTATATCAAACCATAAATCCGGGCTTAAAAATTCCCCTTTTGTATTTATATAATTATAGCCTTTTCCTTTTATATATACTCTAGCATAGCCTTCATGAAAATCTTCTACTACATCAAACCATAAATTAGGACTTATTATTTCGCCTTTGGTATTTATAAAATTATATTTACCATCTTTTTTAATTTGCTTAACTACTTCATAACCTTCATAAAGACTTTCTTCTCTTTCTTTCATATTACACCTATTATTTATAATTATATCAATTTTATAATTATATGTCTATATTATTGAAGATGTTAATTATTGAGTATCAAATAATCTAAATAAACATTCCATATAACATATTTTTTGCTATTAGTTTTAATTACAGTATAATCTTTACCTACATCTTCTAAAATTCCTGTAAATACACTATCTCGCCATTCAATAGAATCACAAAATGATACATGTGCTTCAACATTTTTACCAATATTTTTCCTTAAATAGTTTTCAACATAATTATCTTGATATATTATGTCTTGATTAGGAATAAAAGCTGTTCCATTATATAAATTATTATTCATTTTTATCACCAATTAATAATATGAATAATCTTTAAATTTATTCTAAAATAAGTTATAATAATATTGGTAGGTGATTTATGAAGATAAATGTAGGTATATCAAATCGTCATGTACATTTAAATAATGAAGATTATAAAATTTTGTTTGGCGATATACCATTAACAAAGAGAAATGATTTAACACAACCTGGTATGTGTGCGTATAATGAAACAGTTACAATTAAGGGTACAAAAAGAAGCATTGAAAATGTCAGGCTATTAGGACCTCTTCGTGATTATACACAAGTAGAAATATCTAAGACCGATGCATATTTTTTAGGTTGTAATCCACCAGTTAGAAATTCTGGTGACTTAGAAGATGCAGATAGTATCATTATTATAGGACCTTATGGCGAAATAGAAAGGAAAGCTGCAATTATAGCAACAAGACATATTCATGTTGATAAAAAGATCCGTAGAGAACATAATTTAGAAGGAATAGAAAAAGTTTGTGTCAAAATTGGTGGTGAAAAGTCTGGTATTATTAATAATGTTTATCTAAAAGATTCAGAGGAAGCTTATTTTGAACTTCATTTAGATACAGATGATGCTAATGGATTCTTACTTAACCAAGGTGATGAGGTAGAAATAATTGATAATGAATAAGTATCTTCATGATACTTTTTATTTTGCCTCATCAAAGACATTTTGAATATATGTTGGTTCTGTACCTTTAATATAGTATAATAGTTTTCTTTTTTTTGTGTTTTCATCGGCTATTTCTCCTGTAATGGGATTAACGAATACTCCAATAACATTCTTGGGTTTTTCGTACCAAGAATTATCTTTATCTTTTAAGAATTTTTCCATGGTATTAGCCCATATCTTTTTTACATATTTATAATCATTATCTTCTAATTTGCTATTATCATCATTTCCTATCCAAATACTTGTTACAACATTTTTATTAAAACCAATAATCCAATTATCTGTCGTAGTAGAACCAGATTTAATAGCATATTTATTTGATAAAAGAGCTTTAATAGAGACATTGGTTGGATAAGCGTAATCAATTAAATCATAATCATAGGTAAGAGATAAAAGATTATTTAATATATAAACGTAATCATTATTTAAAACTGTTTCTTGCTTATTTTTATGCTCATAAAGAACATTTCCATTCATATCGCATACTTTTTTTATTAAATATGGTTCATTGTATACTCCTTCATTTGCAAGTGTTGCATAAGCATTAGTTATTTCGATAATATTAAGAGCATTAGTTCCTAAAGGAAGAGAGGGTATTTCTTCTAATTTCGTTTTAATTCCCATTTTATAAGCGGTGTTAATCATGGCATCTTCGCCAAGAAATAAATGGGTTTTAACGGCATAGACATTATCTGATACTGCAATAGCTTCAGCCATAGATATTGCTTTATTTCCATAAACATCTCCATAATTTTGAGGAGAATATTTTTTATCATTCGATAGATAAAAGGTCGTTTTTTCAGAAATAAAGGAACTAGAGGCAGTAAATCCATTTTCAAGAGCTGTATAATATAAAATTGGTTTCATCGTTGAACCTACTTGTCTATAAGAAGAAAGAGCCCTATTATATTGACTTTTATTATAATCTCTTCCTCCAATTAAAGCGATTATTCCAGAATCACTAGGATTCATCATAATACTATTAACTTCTAGATTATCATTTTTAATTATGTTGTTAATATTCTCTTCTAAAATAGTTTGAGCATTAATATCTAAGTTAGTATATATTTTAAGCCCACCAGTTGTTAAGTATGTATTAGGAATTCCAGGAAGAGTTTTAAGTTCCTTAAATACAGCATCTTCATAATACATTAAGGTTGTTAAATTAATCTTTTCTTTTTTGCCATAAATAATTATTTCTTCGTTTATTGCATCCTCATATTCTTCCTCATTAATGACTTTATCATCAAGCATCATTTTTAGTGTTTTATTACATCTGTTTATCGATAGTTCATAGTTATTAATAGGTGAATAATTATTGGGCGATTTTGGTATATTCGCTAAGATACATGCTTCTTTAAGTGATAAGTCAATAGGATCTTTATTGAAATAAAATTGACTTGCATTTTTAATACCATACACACCATGTCCATAATTAATGGTATTTAAATAACCTTCTAATATTTCATCTTTAGAATAATGTGTTTCTATTTGAATGGTATACCATAGTTCATTCATTTTCCTTTTCAGAGTTTTATCAAAATTTAAATATAAATTTTTTGCATATTGTTGTGTAATAGTAGAGGCTCCTTCAACAATTTTTCCGGATTTTAAGTTATTTATAAGGGCTTTACCAATTCTTAGGATATCAAAACCATGATGTTCATAAAATCTCTTATCTTCAATATTTATTGTCGTTTTTATTAAATTATCGCTTATATCTTTTAAATAAACCCATTCTTTACCATTACTACCTTGAAAATATAATTCACTATTTATATCATAAAGAAAAAAACTATTAACGTTTTTAATATCTAATTTTGGTTTCAATTTAGCGTAGAAGTATATTCCATTAATAAAAAAAATACAAAGAATTATTAGAATAAAAAATAATTTAAATAATCTTTTTTTTAATAGCATACATATCACCTTTTTTATTATGCAAAAAAAAATTAAAAATATGTATTGATTTCTTATCAAAGTATGTTATAATGAGTCGCGTGATGTTATGAAATTGAAGATTAAAGTTTATAGTGAATTAGATAAAAAAGTAGAAAATGATGAATATCTTGCAATTAAAAATGATAATGTAATAAAATATATTGATTTTGCAAATAATAAAATGATTATTGATATGGATAATGATATTATAACAAGAGAAAATAACGATTATCTATTTACCATTGATTTTAAAAATAATAATATTATTATTAATGCTAAACATTTGAAAAAAGTTTTTAATAAAGAAATTAGAACATTGAAAAATGAAAAAACACCAAAGAGTTATTTAGCACGATATAAGTTGATTGATGAAGATATTGTTAATGAATATTATATAAAATATTAATAAAATGTGGAGGATTTATGAAAGATATGAAAAAAGAGGATATTGAAAATTTATCGTATAAAGATATTACTTATTTAATTTTAGAAAAAGAAAAATGTGGAATCAATACATTAGATTTATTTACTAAAATAGTTAATTTACTTGAACTTCCTAAAAATACTATTGATGCTAGTATTGCGGATTATTATACTTCTTTAACTACAGATAAAAGATTTTTAATGGTTGATGGTGTATGGGATTTAAGAAGTAGGCATACATCAGATAAAGTATTAACTCTTCCTGATGAAGAAGAAGAGGAAGAAGAGTTGGTAGAACAAGAAGAAGATGAAGATGAAGAACCAAATTTTGATGAAGAAGTAGTAGATGATGAAAATACTTATGATGATGAAGATGATGGATTATCAGATTTAGTAGTATTAGATGAAGATGATATGGATATTGAAAATAATTAAGAGGGTTTTATGATAGAAAGATTAGATTTAATTGAAAAGAGATATGAAGAAATAAATAATCTTTTAATGCAAAATGAAGTAATTAGTGATATCAAGCGTTCAAGAGAATTATCAATTGAATTATCAAATATTGAAGAAACAGTTAAAAAGTATCGTGAATATAAGAAAGTATTAAGTGATATTGAAGAATCAAAAGAAATGCTACATGATGCTGAAATCGCTGATTTTGCAAAAGAAGAATTATCAAGATTAGAAGAGAAACAAGAGAAAATAGAAGATGAATTAAAAATACTTTTGCTACCTAAAGATCCCAATGATGGGAAAAACGTTATTATGGAAATACGTGGAGCTGCCGGAGGAGATGAAGCGAATATTTTCGCTGGGGATTTGTTTAGAATGTATCAAAAGTATTGCGAAAAAAACGGTTGGAAAATTGAAATTATTGATTATACAGAAGGTGCCGCCGGAGGATTTGCAGGGATTGAATTTATTATTAAAGGTGATAATGTATATTCGAAATTTAAGTATGAAAATGGATCACATAGAGTACAAAGAGTTCCTGTAACAGAAGCAAATGGACGTATTCAAACATCAACGGCAACAGTTTTAGTTATGCCAGAAGTAGAAGATGTATCTGTTGATATTAATCCTAATGATTTAAGAATTGATGTATATTGTGCAAGTGGTCATGGAGGACAAGGTGTTAATACTACGCCAAGTGCGGTAAGAATTACGCATCTTCCTACGAATACTGTTGTAACTTGCCAAAATGAAAGAAGTCAAATTCAAAATAAAGAACAGGCAATGCGTGTCCTTCGCGCAAGACTATATGAAGCTAAGCAAAGAGAACAAGATGAAGCCGTAGGAAGTGAAAGAAAAAGTAAAATAGGAACTGGTGATCGTAGTGAAAAGATAAGAACATATAATTATCCACAAAATAGAGTAACAGATCATCGTATAGGTTATACGACAAATAATCTTGATCGCGTAATGAATGGCGATTTGGAAGATATTATTGAAGCCCTAATTACAGAAGATCAAAAAAGAAAATTAATGGGCGAAGAGTAATGACTGTTGAAGAGCTTTTATGTTATGGTAAAAAATTTATTCATAAAACCAATGCTGAAATGCTTTTAGCAAGTCTTCTTAATGTTAATACTTTAGAATTATTACTAATGTTAGATAAAATTGTTGATAAAGAAATTGTTGATAACTACAAAGAAAAAGTTATGCTAATTAAAAATAATATGCCTATTCAATATGTCATAGGGAATGTCAATTTTTATGGAAATGTTTTTAAAGTTAATAAAAATGTCTTAATACCACGATTTGAAACGGAAGAACTTGTGGAAAACACCATTGATTATATTAAAAAGTATTTCAATTATCCCATTGGTATTATTGATTTAGGTTGTGGTAGTGGATGTATTGGCTTATCTTTAAAGAAGAAATTAGATAATGTTTCTGTAACTCTTCTTGATATTAGTAATGATGCTTTAGATGTTGCTCGTGAAAATGCCCAATGTTTAGAATGTGATGTTAATTATCTTTTAAGTGATATGTGGAAAAATGTTCATAACAAGTTTGATATTATCATTAGTAATCCACCGTATATCAGAAATGATGAAGAAATAGAAGATATTGTAAAAAATAATGAACCCCATTTAGCACTTTACGGTGGCTTGGATGGTCTTGATTTGTATCGAAAAATACGAAAAGATTTATTAATACATGTAAAAGACAAATTTATGTTAGCCTTAGAAATCGGAGATTTACAGAAGGAAGATGTTGTTAAACTTTTTAGTGATATAGAAAATGTTAAAATAATTACTAAAAAAGATTTATCTAATCGAGATCGAATGGTATTTATCTTTAGGAATATTGATATTTAGTATCAATATTTTTTTATCCACAATTATTGTGAATAATTTTTTTTAATTACATCACTATATATGTGAAAGGTGATTAATTTGAAAAAGATAGTATATTTATGTATATGTCTATTTATTGGTTTACTTGTATATAAAAAAAATAATGAAATAATTATACCAGATGATGCTATAAGATTACGTATTATTGCAAATAGTAATAATATCGAGGATTTATATGAAAAGAAGAAAATTAAATCAGAAATTGAAAATGATATTTATAGTTTAGTTAGCAATACAAAAAGTATAGATTCAGCAAGGAATTATATTAAAGACAATTTAGAAAATATTAGAAAGCTTATTAATAGTAAAACATCTGATTTTAAATTAGATTATGGAATTAACTATTTTCCTAAAAAAGTATATAAAGGTGTAATTTATCCAGAAGGTAATTATGAATCACTTGTTATAACATTGGGAAAGGGCCTTGGTGATAATTGGTGGTGTGTTTTATATCCACCTTTATGTTTAATAAACGATAATGACACAACAAGTGATGTTTCTTATCGCTCTTTCGTATACGATATCCTCAATAATTGACAAAAATTGCATTTTGTAGTATAATATCCTTGTATTTGGAGGGGATTATGTCAAAAAAATATGTAAGAATTGATGCATATGTACATGGGCTTGACTTTGTTGGTGCTGAAATATTTTATGATGATGCAACAACTGGATATACAAATAAACATGAAGAGTATGAGCTTAAAAAGAAAGAGTTTGCTAAGCAAATAGTTGATGAAGGTAAAGCACCAACAGAAAGTGATGCTTTAGATTATCTTCAAACAAAAGGATTTTTTCCGGTACTAAATATGGACAAGATTATTAAATCAATTGTAGTTTATTCTAATGGAAAAGATGATAAGAGTGTTAGTAAAGCAGATTTTAAAGAGGCTATTGTAACTTATAAAAATGCTCCTGATGAGCATGTTGATGATTATGTGGAATATTTAGATAGACTTCATATGTTTGCAATTGTAAAAGGTAAAGTACCAAGTAAGGTAAAAGTTGATATTAGGTTTGCGTGTAAAGAGATTGAGGTATATACTAAAGGAACAGATTTAACAAAGATTGAAGAAGCGGATTTTGTTTGCGCAAGAGTAATCTATGCTAATGGAACCCATTATAATATTAATGATTTTAATGTATATAAAACAAAAGTTAATGAATTTATTGATCAAGAAAACAAAACAGAAGAGGATTTAAAAAATAGTAAAGTTATTAATATAAAACAAGTAGGGAAAGTGTATACTTCAATAGAGATTAGTACTAAAGGAACAGATTTAACAAAGGTTGAAGAAGCAGATTTTGTTACTGCAAAAGCATATTTTGAAGGTGTACCTGGTGATTCTGAAACTGTTACAACATATAGTCAATTGAAAGATATAATGGATATATTTGCTATGCAAAATGGTATGCAAACACCAGAGGAACTTATTGCTGCTAACAAAATCGTTATTCAAAAAGAAGCCGTTATAGATAATGATGATGCTGATTCTAAGAAAAAGAGTGGAATTGTTCGTAAAATTATTAAGGTAACTTCAATAGGAGTTGTTGGAGCGCTAATAGGACGTTACGGAGGAGAAATTTATAAAAGTATAACTAATAAAGAAGATAAAAAACCTGATAAACGTATTGAAACTCAGGTACCATACAATGATATAACACCATATATTAGTAATACGCCATACGTTAGTAATACACCATATAGTACTATAGCACCAACACCAACGGCACGACCAACATCTACACCTACGATAAAACCAACACCAACGGCGACGATGAGACCAACGCCAACTCCTACAGTAACACCAACACAAATACCAGATAGATTAACAAGTATTGCAGTTAGGATGTATAATGGTGAACATGTAAGCGATGATGATTTATATTACTTTATGAATGAGGTAAGTAGAATTGCTTATATAAATATTCCAGGTATAAATGATTTATTAAGTGGAAAATCAATGAGTGGTGATAGAGGCGCTAAAATAGAATTCTATAAGATGTTCCCAGAAGATTCAAAAGAATTTATTGTATTAAAGGTTTTCTGTTTATCACGTGAAGATCTTGCTTATAATGCATTTAGTCAAAGACCTGAAACAGTAAGAGGAGCTTTGGGAGATTATATGGACAGTATCAACAGTTATATTTTTGATGGTACTGCAATAGATTACGGTTTTGATACAGCATATTATTATGAATTATCACCATCATGCTGCTATATACTTGATGTACTTGGCGCACAAACTTTATTGGGTGATCCAACATATACTGGAAGAATAAATGGACAGTATTGTAATCATGATCAGTTGGCTGATGAATATTTTGAATTATATAGTGGAGCGGTTGAACTTTTAGTAAATCGTTATGGTCCAAGAAAATAAATGTACTTTATAAGTACATTTTTTTGACTTTATGAACTTTTTGTATTATTATTAATATTGGTGATTTTATGTTAGTTAATGGAAAGAAAATGCTTGACGAAGCAAGACGTGATGGAAGAGTGATTTATCACTTTAATATAAATAATTTAGAATGGACAAAAATAATATTAGAAAAATGTAATGAATTAAAAACACCAGTTATATTAGGTGTTAGTGAAGGTGCAATTCGTTATATGGGAGGATATCGTG
>CACZNM010000047.1 GCA_902782535.1 uncultured Erysipelotrichaceae bacterium | reverse complement strand
GGCTTTTACAAACTTACTCCATATTTCTTTACGAAATTTTTTTATAATACTTCTTTCTATTTCTTGATATTCTTCCATATAAGCACCCTTTATTTTAAATAACCCATTTTTTTTAATACATAAACTGCAAAGGGAGTTAATTCGTCTTTTTTTAATTTATTTATTGCATATCTCTTAGCACCAAGTGAATCAAGACCATCAGGAATTGTTTTCAAGTTACCTTGAGCATTTACAAGGTATAAAACACCAATATGATGCAAGTCTTCATATTTACCATTATCCATTTGCCATTTAATATTCGTACTTGTCACATCATATAATGAACACTCTAGTACATCTAATCCTGCTTCTTCCTTTATTTCTCTTTTTAATGTTACCATAGGAGTTTCATTATGCATAATTCCTCCACCTGGTAAGTCAAGTTTACCTTTATATCCACCATTGGCTTTCTTTACTAAAATAATTTCATTATTCTCAATAATAATTCCGTATGACCCAATATATTCTTTTTTTATGACCATTTATTTCCTCCCATGCATATTAAAACAAAGACTATTTCTAGTCCCTGTTATTTTTCTCACGTTTACGTGAATTTTTTATTCCAGCTTTTTTAGCTTCACGACGGCGAATACCTGGTTTATCGTAAGCTTCTCTTTTCTTAACTTCAGAAGGGATGCCATCTCTTGCCACTTTTTGTTTAAATTTTCTTAAAGCACCATCTAAATTACCATTCTTAACAGCTACATGTGTCATTTTTCTCCCTCCCTTCGCTTTAAAATCAAATAAATTATAGCAAACTTTATCCCAATTTACAACAGAAAAAAACATTTTTTTCCAAAATTCTTACGATTTTTGCCGTTTTTTATCCACAACATACTAAATTATAGATATTTCTTATGAAAGTTCCAAAATAAACGCCTATATTAAAGATTACTTCTACTAAATACACTGTAATAATCATTCCTAATATAAACATTATTCCTAAAAGAAAATATTTAGAAATCAATTTGATATTTTCTTTGGTTATTAGACTGGACATACCGTTTTCGTTGCAATACGCCTTATTGCTCCTCCTAATTCTTGTCCAATATTATAGATGGTTTTTATCGCTGTGGATAAATAATTTAAAACTGACCCTGATAAGCCTCCTCCTTCAACTTTTAATAAATTAATATCTTCTATTTTCATATTTTTAATTATGACATTTCATTGGACGAGCAATACCGTCTAGTACTCCTGATACAAAAGCAACCATAAGTCCTATTCCAACTGCCATCCATGCTGTCATTCCTCCTTCCACTTTTTTTAATTCTAAATCGCTTACTTTTTTCATTTAATCTCCTTTAACAATTCTTATTATATATTCTAAAAATGTTTCTTTTTTTAATAAAACTTTGTATACTGGGGTTTTGGTAATTATTTCATTATCAAAATGAACATTTAGAATATAATTATCCTCTCTTTCTTCTACTTTATCTATATGATAGGTAAACTCTCCATCATTAAGCCATAACTTATTAGCTTTATTCACATAATTAAAATGTTCTCTAGAAACGATTATAATGGCATTCTTATTATCCACATAGCTAATTACATTTTCACAATAATAATCTTTTTTCCACAAAATAAGAGTAAAAATAATTATCAACAACATTACTAAAAAGATAACCGTATATTTATAAGTAACACCAAATATCTTACGATCTATATCATTAAAAATACTAATTTTCTTCTCGTACATAAACTCCCTTTCCGACACTTATTACTTGATTATATAAATCTAAATTGCTTTTCCTATGACTAATAACAATAAATGTCTTATCCGAATAATCATTAAATAAATAATTTAAGATTTTTCTTTCCATATCTATATCTAGATGGGATAATGATTCATCAAAAATATAAATATTAGCATTCGTAAGAATACTTCTAGCGATAATAACTCTTTCTTTTTCACCTCCTGATATATTATCACCGTTACTATCAATTAAATAATTATATGCCAAAGATGAATTATTAATAATTTCATCTACCATTAAGTTTTTACATAAATTATCAAATTTTTGATAGCTTATTTTCCTTCCTAAAACAATATTTTCATACACACTATCCGTATATAAATACTCTTTTTGTGATACATAACAAATATTATTTCGAAGGGTATATAAATCAATCTTCTTTAAATCCATTCCTCCTACCGTAATATTTCCACTATAATTATTATCTAAATATCTCGTTATTATTTGCATTAAAGTACTTTTACCACTTCCACTACTACCATATATAAGTACTTTTTCCCCTTCTTTAATATTTAGACTAACATTATTAAGAACATTATTTATACCATTATAAGAATAACTAACATTATCAATTTCAATTCTTCCCAATAGATTTTTAATATTAGTTTTCTTATTAAAAATAACCTTTTCTAAAGGAATATTTAATATTTCTTTAATTCTCCTTAAAGATTCACGACTTGATTCATATAATACTTGTAAATCTAAGATATTCTTAATAGAACTCACTAAATAATCTAATACACTTATAAAAGTTATTAATGATGTTATGTTAAATTGGCCATCTTTTATTAAATTAAAACTTTTATAAATAACTATTAGATTCATTAATGATATTAAGATATTTTTAATAAAATTTTCTTTATTAATTATTTTTAACAAATTATTATTAATCTCACAGTAATCATCATATTTCTTATTAAAATTATTAATAACATAATCCTGTATTGACAAGTTTTTAATCGTTTCAAATGATGATAAGGATTCTACTATATAGTTATTAACAATACTACTATGTCTAAGACTTTCACCAACATCATTCTTAATAAACTTATTAAAAATAAAAGTTACTATTATGTAAATTAATAAAAAAATCAAAATAATTATCGCTAAAGAAACATTAATGTTAAATAAAACAAATAAGACAACAACGCTCAATGATAAATCTACAAATAGTGTAACAATTAAATTACTGATTAATTCTTTAACATTCGCTAGATCATTAATACGAGTTAATAAATCACCATTTGTATGATTTCGATAATATAGATAAGGAAGATTAATGATATGATAATATGCTTTTTTAACAAGTGTTTTATCTAAAATAATATTAATATAATTAATAAGATTTGTTCTAAAGAGAAAGATAATATATTTAAAAAGAATAATGCCTATTAAAAAGAGAAAAATAAAGTGAATATCTTTTTCTAAAGATACACTAATTTCATTTAATAAAAGCTTGAAATTATACGATGTTAATATATTAAGTAACATATAAATAGCTGACATAAAAAGAATAATTAGTAAGACATGTTTATACTTTATTAAGACCTTTTTCACTGTATCTATAACTTGATTATTTTCTTTAAACAAAGGGATTACTTGTTTTGGCTTTAGTAATAAAAAATAACCCGTTGAAATATTGTGAAACTCTGAAAAACTTAAATAGATATAGCCCTTAGCAGGATCCATGATAAGGACTCTATTTTTTTTTAAATCTATCTTATATAGTACTACGAAATGATTTATTTTTTTATCTATTGTCACATGACAAATTACCGGTAATAAATCGCTTTTAATATCTTTTAATTTTCCTTTAATACCATATCCTTCAAAGCCTAATTCTCTTGCACATCGAAGTAAATTTAAAGCGCTAACTCCGTCTTTTGTCGTTTTAGTCATTTCTCTTAAACATTCTTTTGAAACAAATCCACCATAGTATTTAATTATCGATAATAAAGACGAAACCCCACAATCTTTTAAATCATCTTGTAAAATGCAATACTTATCACTCATTTATCCTCCTGTAAATATTATTAGGAAACTATCG
>CACZNM010000046.1 GCA_902782535.1 uncultured Erysipelotrichaceae bacterium | reverse complement strand
TGTTTCTTGTGGTGGAGGTGGAGTTCCATATACACCAGAAACATATGCATGTTATGCGAATGCATCAACATTAGAGCAAGCAACAAAAATAGGATGGCTAACTAAGGCATCGCGCGAATTAACATATCCAATAACAACAGGTTGGTTTGGTGTATCAATCACAAAAGATAACTACGCAGAACAATGTACAGTATGCGCATGTTATGCAGATGCAAAAACAATAGCTAATGCAACAAAAGTAAAATGGATTTGTAATAGTGATTCAACTGCAACAACAGATAAGAAGACATATACAGAGCGCGTTAGGTATGGTATAGATGGAACAACAGAAATAACTGTAAAAAATTACACATCACAATGTGTACCTCCATCACAAAAGTATGAAGAACCTAAATATTGTTATGCGAATGCAGCAGATATAAAAGATGCAACGATGACAACAATGTTAACAGTTTCAGAGTATAATCAAAAAATAAAAGATACAACATTTAAATATAGATATCCAATAAAAGATGCAAATGGAAATCAAGTAACAAATGAAGATTATTGTAAACCATCAGCATGTTATGAAAATACGTCTACAGGTGCGTATACATGGGCAGAAGTAGGATCATTAGGTACAGGATATAAAAAGGTTGAAATATATACTTCTAGTGAATGTAAAACCTATGCAGCATGTATGGCAGAGGTAGATAAAGATGGCAATTATAAACAGGTTGTATGGTCAACATCAAAAAGTGATATAGATGATAAATTAGCGCATAATTGGGTAGAAATAAACGGTATTACTGATGGTAATTTATGTCATCCAGGAGCATGCTATAAAAAAGATAATGACGTAAAATGGATTGGAACAGGACAAGATGTACCAACAGGATATAATGTAGTAGATGATTCAGAATGTAGTTATGTACCACCAAAATATGAGGAACCAGCTTGTTATGTACGTACGTTAAGTGATGGTTCAGCAGAGTTTAAATGGGGATTATATGAAAATACGAGTGGATATTCAAGAATAAATGTTCCAGAAGCATATTGTGTAACGAGCCCTGGTTGCTGGAAAAATAGAATAGATGATACATATCATATAGGGGATTATAGTTTGAATCTTGATTATGATCCAGTATCAGATTCATATTGTAATATATCACCAGTACCAGCGACAGCATTTGATAAATCAAAAGTAATGTATGTAGCAATGCTATTTATGGCATTAGCAGGTGTAGGATTGATATCTTACGGAAATCTAAAAAAGAATAAAGCATAATTAAAATAAAATGGGATTACTTCGGTAATCTCATTTTTGTATTATTAATTTTTGATCTATCGATAGATTATTACTTGTTAAATTATTTAATTTTTTAATTTCATCAACTGTTGTATTAAATTTTTTAGCAATTGCATATAAGGAATCTCCTGATTTAACAATATAGATATTAGATGTATCTTTAGGAATAATTAATTCTTGTCCAATTGATAAATTATTGCTTGTAAGATTGTTTAGTTTTTTTAAATTATCAACAGTGGTATTAAAGGCTTTTGATATTGAATAAAGCGAATCACCTTTCTTTACCTTATATGTGCTTGTTAATGATATATTATTATCTGGAATAAGTAATTCTTGATTAATTGATAAAATATTACTTGTTAAATTATTTAATCTCTTAATTTCATCAACCGTTGTATTAAATTCTTTAGCAATAGCATACAGTGAATCCCCTGATTTAACGATGTATGTATTGATTGATGCGTTACTGTTAGAATCTTTCTCTGGTATCAATAATTTTTGATTAATAGATAGAGTATTACTTGTTAAATTATTTAATTCTTTTATATCATTAACAGTGGTATTAAATTTTTTAGCAATAGCATACAAAGAATCACCTGATTTAACGATATAGATATTTTTTTCCTTAAGATAATCTATAATACCTTGATAAACATAATTAGCGATATTTTGATTAATAATATCACTTGGATAAAAGATAATAATACTTTCATTATTATTAATATTTCTTAATATCTTATAATAATCTAAATTTGTAGTATTACTATCTCTTTTTTGATAATATTTTGAAACTGTACTAATATTATTTATACTATTATTAAGGGATATCGCAAGTTCATTGTTATTGCGAAGGGGATAAACTAATTCAAAGGAATTATTATCATTAACTTTATTAGATATGATAATAATTTTTTTATTAGTTTCTTTAATAATCTTTTCTTTATCATTAAATGAAATATTATTGTCTAAAAGAATAACATCATAATTATTTTCTAAGAATAAATCATATAATTTTTTACATAAATTAGATAAGAGAGAATTTTCATATTCAATAAATATTTTATAGTTCATATTATATTATATTTTATATTAATAAAATTAGAATACTTGTTTATAAATGTTTTGACTAAATATTTCATTATTTATTTTATACATCTACTTCTTTTGATAATTCATTTATATAATTAAGTAAAGACTCTATTACATCATTTATTTTAATATCTAAACAATTCACCGTTTGCTAAAACTTTTGTAATATTTGATCTTGACTATTTTTTTAATTAATAAAGAATTATATAATAACAACCGATTAGAAATAAATCAAATAATGGTTTATTTTTTTTCATATAATTAAGTATGAAAAAGAAATTATGTATATTAATAATAATTATTCTTATTGTTATTATTATAGCCTTTTATATCGTTAATATTATTGATAAAAAGATAACACCTATAATCATGGATTATAGTAAATCAGAAATAAAAAAAATAGCATCGATTATTATTAATCGTAGTATTAGAGATAATCTCTTGGATGATGGTATACTTGATAATATGCTAATTGTAACTAAAAATGATAATGAAATATCATCGGTAACTTTGGATAGTACGGTTGTAAATAAAATTACTAATCGTATTAGTGATGCTTGTGAAGATAATTTAAGAAAGATAGAGAAGGGGAAATATGATGAACTTAAAAAAGAATTTAATCTATCGCGAGAATATTTTTTAGTACCAAGTGGTATTATCTTTACTAATTCTATTTTAAGTAATATTGGACCTAAAATACCGATTAGTTTAAAAATAATTGGTAATGTTACAAGTGGAATTAAATCAGAAGTAAAAGAATATGGAATTAATAATTCTTTAATTACTATTTCCGTAGAAATAAATGTAGAATTAATGGTTATTCTACCTTTAAGTAGTGATTATGTAAGTATAACTAATTATGTACCTATTCTTGTTAAATTGATTCAAGGCAAGGTTCCACAAATATATGGAGGGACTTTATTAAATGAAAAAGAATCACTGTTTAAGTGATCCTAAATCTAAAACTTCGGTATTACCATTGTATTCTTCTTTTGGTTCGTCTTCTTCCATTAAGACATTGTCTGTTTCTGGAAGAGTATTTAATTGTTCTTTTTCTTCATTAAAATTATCTTCTTCGTAACGATTATCAAGTTCATCATCTATTTCAATTAATTTATATATTTCTTCAAAAGAGGTATATCCTTCTAAAACTTTTTCTAATCCATCTTGTAAAAGGGTAGTTACATCATCCGTATAAACAAGAGTTCTCAAGTCATCTCTTTGAATACTTTCATTATTAATAGCATCTCTTAGGAAATCATCAATTAATAGTACTTCTTGGATAGCGATACGACCAGTGTAACCATTAATACATTCACTACATCCTTTAGCATCGTATACTTGATTAACATCTTTATTTAATGCTCTTTTAAAGACTTCTTTTTCGTAGGTAGTTGTTTCTCTTAATTCTTTACAATGTGGACAAAGTCTTCTTGCTAATTTTTGTGATACGATACCAGTTAAGGCACTTGATAAAAGATATCTTTCAACATTCATATCCATTAATCTTTCAATTGTTGTAAGAGAGTTATTAGTATGGATAGTAGAGAAGACTAAGTGACCTGTAATGGAAGCACGTACAGCGATTTGAGCGGTTTCTGTATCACGTATTTCTCCAATTAGAATAATATTAGGGTCTTGTCTTAAAATACTTCTTAAAACTCTACCAAAAGTAAGCCCAATATCGGAATTTACTTGTACTTGATTAATACCTTCTATATTCATTTCAATAGGGTCTTCAACAGTAATAATATTCGTATCAGGGGTATTTAAGGTTTGTAACATGGTATAAACTGTCGTTGATTTACCAGAACCAGTCGCTCCGGTTATTAAAATAATTCCATTAGGAACACTAATCATTTTTTTTATTTTCTCTAAGTTTTTATCACTAAAACCAAGAGATTCTAATCCATTAGCACTTTGGGTATAATCCAAAATACGAATAACAATTTTCTCTCCTAAGTTCGTATTTAAACTTGATACACGCATATCAAGATTTATACCATTAATATTACCTTTTATCGCTCCATCTTGAGGTAGTCTTGATTCTGTTATATTCATATTTGATATTAATTTAATACGTGTTGTTAAATTTCTTTGATAAGCATCTGGAACAATAGTATGATCTTGTAATAATCCATCAATTCTTAAACGAACACGAAGTCCTTTTTCAGATGGATCAAAGTGTATATCACTAGCTTTTTTAGATACAGCATAAATGATAATACTATTAACAATATCAGCGATTTCTTGACTTTTAAAATCGTATTCTATCATACTATCCCTCTATTCTTTTTTTTATTTTCCCCTAGTATTTTTATATAAATTATTATATAATAAATATGATTAATAATCAAGATAGGAATGTGTCGAAAATGAAGAATTTAAATAAAAAGGGTTTTTTTATGACAGAAGCATTAATGGTAATTGTTTTTGTCACTATTATCTTTACATTTTTATATGTATCAGTTATTCCACTTATTGGTAATTATAACGATAAAATAGTTCGTGAAAGCGATATTGATATTGTTTATAAACTTTATAGTGTTAGAAAAGCGATTAATGAAGATACTAATAAAAATACTATGATGAGTGGAGAATATAATTCTATAACATGTGATGATGATTTTAGTAACAAAGATTATTGTAATCAATTAATGGATATATTAGAACTTAGTCGTTATAGTTTAATTTATACAGATAGCATTAGTGATTTATATACCGGTATTAATACTGGAACTTATAATGTTGATAATGAGGTTAAAGAATACATAGAAAATTATAAAGATATTGATGAGAATGCTATTATTCTTTTAGATAAAAATAAACATACTATTAGTCATTTGGAGTTTATTGATCCAGATATGCCATTAGGTGATTATTTAAAATATAAGCTAAAAAGATTTAAAAAATGTAATCCTATTTATACTGATAGTGATGGTGTAATGTTTTTTTCAGGGCTTAATACATGTGTTAATATGAATTATGTATGGTACTCGGGAAAATTATGGCGTATAACTGCAATATATCCGGATGGCTCATTTAAAATGGTAACAGACAATAGTATAACATCTATTTATTATAATGAAGAAAATAATCCATATTTTTATAAAGTAGATGAAGAAGGAGAAAAAAAGTCCTACATGTATAGATGGTTAAATGAAGAATTTATTGATACTTTATATAATCATGAAAACATTATTGATACAACAAAGAAATGGAACGCTAATTTAACTACTAGTATTAGTGCAAAACCTAATGATGATAACCTTATAAGTGCAAATGTTGGATTAATAAATAGTTATGAGTATTATGTCAGTTCATTAAACGGTGGAAATAGGTCTAATTGTAATGGTACAATATACACAAATGGATATTTATATACTTCATATAATATGTGGTTATTAAATCAAGCTTCTTCTACAACTGTATGGTATTTAACATCAGGAGCTTGTCCTAATAAAGATGTTGCAGGTGGGAATGGTGTGCGACCAGCGATTTATGTAAAAAATGATGTGAAATTTAGTGGTAAAGGAACAGAAGCTAATCCATTTAGATTATATGGTGATAAATCAAGTGGGCAAGTAAATGATTTAGTAAATACAAGATTGAGTGGCGAGTACGTTAAATTAAAAAGTGGTACTAATGAGCAACTGTTTAGGATAATAGGTGTTGAAGATGATAAAACCAAGATATTATCGATTAATTATGCTGCAGGTGGCGGTAATAAATTAATTTCAACAAGCGCATGGAATGGTCGATGGGGAAGTGGAAATACTTTGAGTGATGGAACATGGTATAGATATTTGCATGATATATATTATCCTGATATGGTAAATACTTATGGCGAAATTTTTGATAAAGGAAGATATTATTTAGGATTCACAAGTGGAAATTATTTATTGAGTATATGTTCTAATACAACAAGTGGCAATACTAAAGTGTGTAATAAAGCGACAAGTGGTTTATTTTGGGTTGGATTACCATATTATGGTGATATGCATGCTGCTCAGCAAAAAGGGGTAGCAAAAAATTCTTTCTTCTTAATAAATGGGATAAATCATAGTAGTCAAATATGGCCATGGCGAGTTTATAATAATGGACTTGCCGCTTCAAATAACAGATCGTCATATGCTGCTCGTCCGACTCTACACCTTAAAAGTACTGTTAAAATTAAATCAGGTAAAGGAACAAAAGATAATCCATACATTGTAGGATTATAGAAAGGAATTATTATGATACTAAGAAAACCATATGCTTTATTAATTAAATATTTTAAAATAATTCATATAGTTTTATTTTTGATTTTTTCATATTTGGTTTTTTCAATAAGGAATATTTACATATTTTTTGTAAATTATGTTAAAAATGATAATTTTACATATTTAGAAGATATGGCTAATAAATATATGAATCCATTAGTTTTCTTTATGATAATTTTAATTATTGCTTTTGGTATATCAGTATATCTATTGATGAAGAAAAAGCAGAAACCTATCTTATTTTATAAAATATTAATTATATATGGTTTTGTTTTATTAATCTTTTGGCTTTATTTTCGTAATTTCTTTGGGACTTTAGATAAAGTATCATATGATTCTTTAACGATAATTATTTATCGTGATATAACGGCCTTTATTTATTATGTTAATTTCTTTTATGTCGGTTTTAGTTTTATTCGTGGCTTTGGCTTTGATATAAAAAAATTTAGTTTTGATAAAGATAAAAAAGAATTACATATTGAAGAAAATGATGATGAAGAATATGAATTAAATCTTGGTGTAGATACCGATAAAGTTACTAATTATATGAGGAGAGAAAGAAGAGAATTTCGTTATTACCTAAAGGAAAACAAAGGTACTTTAATCTTTCTTTTAGTAGCTTTAATTATTGGTGGTGGTATCTATATTTATAAAAATTTCTTTGTAGAAAATAAAATATATAATGAAAAAGATGAAATTGTAGTCAATAATACTGTTTATATAGTCAATAGTAGTAGGATGACTAAATTAAATAAGTATAGTGATGTTATATCAAATGGTTTCTCTTTTCTAATTATTAATATGGATATTATAAATAAAGAGACTGATATTAAAATAGATAAGGAAAAAGTGCGAGTTAATATTCATGACAAATATTATTATCCCATTTTTAATTATAATGATTCCTTTAGTGATATAGGTTCATTATATAGTGATAATACAATTATTAAAGCTGGTATGAGAACAAATATTAATATAATTTATAAAATAGATAATGTAGAAGTTAATGATAGTTATCTTGAATTATTAAAGGACAATAATCATAAATATGAAAGAATATTAATAAAGCCATATATAGAAACACAAGAGAAAATAATTAATAAAATAACGGATACTATTGATATCGATAATTATACGATTCATATATTAAATTATTCTTTTGCAGATAAAACAAGTTATGAATATGAAAAATGTGATAATGATAAATGTGATAAATTAATAAAAATGGTTGTTCCTAAATTAAATTATCAAGTATTATCTTTAGAAATTGATAAACTAGATGATATAGATAAAGATTTTATTGAGGATTATTTAAGTTTGAAATATCGTTTATCTAGTAAAGAATATAATATATCCAGCAAAGATATTACAATTATTGATAGTAATAATAATACTTTATATTTAAGTGTTCCTAAAAGTATTAGCAAAGAGAGTTTAGATGCTATAACGATTAAAACAAGAACTAATGAATATTGTATAGAAGTGAGGTAATATAATGAATAATAAAATAAAGAATGTTATTTTTGCCATTATTGTATTTATTATTGTGGGAGTATTTACATATTTTATTGCAGGATAAGAGCCAGTTTATGGTTCTTTTTTTTCTAAAAAAATACAATAATAAATTGATAAATGAAACTATTAATGATATAATTTTATATAGAATAGGGAGAGGCTATGAAAGTAATACTCATTAAAAATGGAAAATTATATAATTATACGTTGCCTAAAGAAATTAAAGATAATTATTGGATAACGGATATTGATAGTTTTGATAATATTCGTAATTTAATTAATATTGAAGAAGATAATGGTAACTGGGTATTAGTTAGTAATTATGATACACATATTGTTGATACTAAGAATACTTACGATCGAATTTTTTTAACAGAGTATCAATTTTATACTTTAAAAAATGATAGTGAAAATAACTATTATTATTTATATGCCATACCTGATGTTGAAAAAAGCTATGTGAGATATAGTATCGTAGAAAATGGTACTTTGTTAATCGGTCAAGATAATAGTAATAATATTATTTATAAAAATGTTTTAGTAAGTGATATACATGCTTACTTAGAATATAATGATGGAATATGGCAAATTAAAGATAATAATTCTATTACAGGTGTTTATGTAAATGATACAAGAATTGCTGATAGTAAAGTCTTAAATTATGGTGATATTGTTTTTATTGCTGGATTAAAAATAATTGTTATGCATGATTTTATTTTAATTAATGATATTAATGGTAAAGTAAAAGTTTCGTCATCGATTTTAAAAATTAAGGAAAAAGAATCATATCAAATTGATGATAGTATTTTAAAAGATGAAGAATTAAATCGTAGTTTATATTCTAAAGAAGAATACTTTTATCGCTCTCCAAGATTTATAGAAGATATTGTTAAAGAAGAAATTACTATTGATAATCCACCTGCAAAAATTAAACCACCAGAAAATTCTGCAATTATGACAATAGGACCAATGTTTACCATGGGATTAACTTCTTTTACCACAGCATTTCTGACGATTAGCAATATTCAAAATCGTACAACTACGTTAAGACAGTCTATTCCATCGCTTGTAACTGCAGGTAGTATGTTTATAAGCATGTTAATTTGGCCATTGATTTCACGTAAAATTGAAAAAAGAAGAAGAATAAAACAAGAGGAAGAAAGAGTTAAAAAGTATTCTGCTTATTTAGATGAAAAAGCCAAAGAGATTGATGCAGTAATTGCAAAACAGAGTCAAACTTTAAAAGATAAATATATTCCTTTATCAGAATGTGCTAATATCATCATGCGTAAAAAAACTAACTTATGGGAAAGAAACATTAATCAAAGTGATTTTTTATCTTTGCGTTTGGGAATAGGTAATATGCCAATATCTGCAGAAATTAAATATTCTAAAGAATCATTTTCTATGGAAGAAGATGAAATGAAGAAAAAAATCACTGAAATTGTGGATAGTAAAAAAATGTTAGAAAATGTACCTATTACATTTTCTCTTGTTGAAAAGAATATTACTAGTATTATTGGTAATAGTGATTTATTACATGAATTCTTTAAAGGTCTTTTATTACAATTAATGACTTATCATAGTTATGAATTATTAAAAATTGTTGTTCTTACTGATAAAGAAAATGTAAGTTCATTTGAATATTTTAGAAATATACCATATTTATTTAATGATAATAAAGATATTCGTTTTTTAGCATCTGATTTGGATGAAACTAAAGAATTATCTTTGTATTTAGAAAGAATTTATCAGGATCGTAAGGAAAATAAAAAAAAGTATACGGATATAAGACCATATTATTTAATATTAACGGATAATTATCATATGTATCGTGATATTGAAATAATTAAGGATATTTTAGAAGATGAAGAAAATTATGGTTTTAGTTTGATGATATTTAGTGAAAAACTACAAAATTTACCAAGTGAGTGTAAGAACTTTATCAATGTTAATAAAGAAAGATCTGGTATTTTTGAAAGTGAAATAAGTATTGGTAATCAAAGAGAATTTCAAACAGAGTTTATTGCTGACAAAGAAATAAATGAATGTATTAAGAAAATTAGTAATATTCCAATTGAATTTTATGATGATGATAAAGGGTTACCAAATTCAGTTAGCTTTTTAGAAATGTATAATGTTGGAAAAGTTGAACAACTAAATGTTTTACAGCGTTATCAGAATAATAATTCCCAGAAATCTCTTTCTGTTCCTGTAGGAATTGGTAAAGGTGGTACATTACTTAAACTTGATTTACATGAAAAATATCATGGACCACATGGTTTGATTGCCGGTATGACGGGTAGCGGAAAAAGTGAATTTATTATTACATATATTCTTTCTTTAGCAGTTAATTTTAGTCCATTGGATGTATCATTTATTTTAATTGATTATAAAGGAGGAGGACTTGCCGGTGCTTTTGAAAATAGGGAAACAGGAGTTAGGCTTCCACACTTAGCAGGAACAATAACCAACCTTGATGTAAGCGAAATGAATCGAAGTTTATCATCAATTCAGTCTGAACTTCGAAGACGACAACAGTTATTTAATTCTGCTCGTGATAAATTGGGAGAAAGTACAGTAGATATATATAAATATCAGAAATTTTATAAAGAAGGAAAAGTTTCAACGCCAATACCTCATTTGTTTATCATTAGTGATGAGTTTGCGGAATTAAAAAGTCAACAACCAGATTTCATGGATCAATTAATTCAAACAGCACGTATTGGACGAAGTCTTGGTGTGCATTTAATTTTGGCAACACAAAAACCTAGTGGTGTTGTAAATGATCAAATATGGAGTAACTCGAGATTCAGAGTTTGTCTTAAAGTTCAAGAAAAAGGCGATAGTAATGAAATGATTAAAACGCCGGATGCAGCATTTATTAGTCAAGTGGGAAGATTTTATTTACAAGTTGGATATAATGAATTATTTGCTTTAGGACAATCAGCATGGTGTGGAGCAAAGTATTATCCTACAGAAAAGATAAAAAAAGAAATAGATCAGTCGGTTTTAATAATTGATGATATTGGTAATATTGTTTCACAAAACAATGATATGAGGAAAAATAATATTAAATCAAATGGTGAAGAACTTGGAAATATCTTATCATATATTATTAATTGTTGTGAAGATAAAAAAATTAAAGCAGATAGGTTATGGCTAGAAAAAATAGTTGCTAATATTTTTATTGATAATTTAGTTACAAAGTATAGTTATCATGAAGAAGAATATATTTTAAATCCTGTTATTGGCGAATTTGATGATCCCAATAATCAAAGACAAGATTTGCTTACTTTGAATTTAACTAATGATGGAAATACTTGTATTTATGGATCAAGTGGTAGTGGAAAAGAGTTATTATTTAGTGCAATGATTTACTCACTTATTACTAATCATTCACCTAGTGAAGTAAATATTTATTTAGTTGATGCTGGTTCTGGTACGCTTGCAAATTTCCGAGGTATTCCGCATGTTGGGGATATTATCTTGTCAAATGAAGAAGAGAAAATTAATAATTTATTTAAGCTCTTGGAAGGAGAGATAGAAAAACGTAAGCAATTATTTGTCAATTATAATGGTGATTATTTAACTTATATTAAAAGAAGTGAAAGTAAAATTCCATATATCTTAGTATTTATTAATTATTTTGATGTTTTCTCTGAATTGTATGATTATGATGAATTAATGAATAAATTATCAAGAGAATCTGCAAAATATGGAATAATCCTAATTGTTAGTGTTAATTCAATAAGTGGTATGCGATATAAATTAAGACAAAATTTTCATTCGAATATTGCTTTACAATTTAATGATCAAGATGACTACTCTGTTGTTGTAGGAAATACACATAAATTATATCCATCGGAAATATATGGTAGAGGTTTGGTAAAACTTGATAATATATATGAATTTCAAACTGCGCATATCGTAAATGATGAAGAATTATTAACAAAATTAAATAGTTTAAAGGAAGAATTAAATAGCAAATATGAAATTAAAGCGCCTAAAGTTCCAATAGTTCCTAATGTTGTTTATATAAATGATGTTTTAAATGAATTAAAGGGAATGAAAAAAGTACCTGTAGGAATAAATAAAGAAACTATTCTTCCAGAAACATTTAATTTTAAAGATAATTATACAACATTAATAGCATCAAACGATTTAGAAACTCAAAATTCGTTTATAATGACTTTAACAAGTATGTTTACTAAAATTCCTAATAATAATGTTTTATTAATTGACACAGGTGAATTGACAAATGATAATGCCAATATTTTATATGTTAATAATAATTATGATGAAATAATAAAAAAACTATGTGATAATATTGAATATCAATATAATGAGTATGAAAAAGGTGGTTTTGATTTAAAAGTATTAGAGAATAATCGTAATACAACGATTGTTATTCATGGTTTTGATAAACTACTTCTTAAAATAAGTCCTGATAATAAAACAAAATTTCTAGAATTACTTGAAAAAGCTAAGAATCTTGGTAAATTTGATTTTATTCTTTCTGATCAAGCAAGTAATTTTAAGAAATATGAATATGAAAGTTGGTATAAAAATGCTATATCAAGTAATTATGGTATTTGGATTGGTAATGGTGTAGCAGATCAAAACACTATTAAAACGAATATTAGCTTTAAGAAAGAAAATAATGAAATTAATGAGGGATATGGTGTTGTTGTTAAAAATAGTAAAACAACTTTAGTCAACTTAATTAAAGAAGAAAGGAGCGATATTTTATGATAGAAAATAAAGTATTAGTAAGAGTTAATGTTCCTTCTCTTGAAGAAAAATATGATGTATATATTCCGGTTAATAGAAAAATAAGTAATGTTATTAAAATGCTTAAAGCATCCTTATTTGAATTATCACAAGGAGTATTTAATAGTAATGATGATTATCTTATTTATAATGCTTCTTCTGGAGATATGTACGATTTAAATGTTTTAGTACGTGATACAGATATTAGGAATGGTACACAAGTTATTCTTTTATAAAAGAAAATCTATAACGCAAAGTTATAGATTTTTTGATATATTAATAACTCTATCCATATTATCGTCACTAGCCATAATATTTTTATGTATTTGATGACATTTTTCACATTGATAGATTATTTTAAAACTATCTTTATATTTTTCTAGACCAATAGGTTTTAATAGTCCATGGCAATCATTTTTCCTGTCACCGGGATTTATATCAACATGTTTAGAATAAAGACAATGATTACAATGATCTCTTGCTGTATAGCCTAATTTTTTGACTTCTTTACCACAATTTTCACAGATAAAATTTTCATCAATCATATTAAATCTTTTCATAAGTTCCTCGTGTAAATTATATAATTATTTATCTTTTTTGTAAAGAAATATAAATAATAATCAAAGCTATTCATTTTATTATTTACTATTTCCTAATTTTAGTGTAAAATTGATGTGTAGGTGATATTATGTTTATACTTTTTGATTTGTGTAGTGCTGAAGGTACACAACAAGCTTTTGCTATTGTAAAAGAATTATTAAAATGGGTACGTCTTGCTATTCCTGTTGGTTTGATTGCTTTAACAATTGTTGATATTGCAAAGAAAACTTTGAACCCAGATGATAAAGATGGTCAAAAGAAAATACTTACAAGAATTATCGCTTCGGTTATAGTTTTCTTTATACCAGTTATGGTAAGATTTGTTTTGAAGTTAGTTGATGCTGGTTTTGGAAATAACAAAGAGACTCAATTTACTGGTGGCTGTTATAGAACATGGGAAGAAGCAAAATTAAGTAAGTAAGGATAAATGAATGGAGGTATATTATGTTTTTTATATTAGATGAAGAACCACCATGTGGTGATTTTCAATTTATTGCCAATATAATTAGTTATTTGTTTACGTTTGTGAAATATGTTATTCCTGTTGCCTTAATAATTCTTGCAGTAATCGATGTTGTTAAAGTTGTGATAAATCCTGATGATAAGAATAAAAAAGAAGCAGGTTCTAAGATAGCCAAAAGACTTATTTATGCTGTTGTTCTTTTCCTAGTTCCAACACTTGCTAAATTAGTTTTTATGGCATTAGATGGTAATAGTCCAACTGACTATAATAGCAAAAACTCAGCTTATGATAAGGTTAGTATCTGGAAATGTGCAAATAATATATTTAATTGAACATGAATGGAATTATTTTAATTGATAAAGAAAAAGGAATTACTTCACGAGATGCTGTTAATGATGTAATGAAAATAATCGGTACGAAAAGAGTCGGTCATACGGGAACGCTTGATCCTCTTGCTACTGGTTTAATGATTTTATGTGTTAATGAAGGATGCAAATTATCCGAATTATTGACTGGCCATGATAAAGATTATATTGCTAAAGTAAAATTAGGTATTAAAACTGATACTTATGATATAACAGGCAATATTGTTGAAAAAGTGGATGATTATCAAATTGATAAAAAAGAATTAATTTCTGTTTTGAATTCTTTTGTAGGAGAATATATGCAAGAAGTACCAATGTATTCTGCTATTAAAGTTAATGGTAAAAAGCTTTATGAATATGCAAGAGAAGGGAAGAGTGTTGCAATTCCAGTCCATAAAGTTTGTATAAAAGAAATAAAGCTTTTATCTTTTGATGATGATTCATTTAGTTTTTTTGTAACCGTTAGTAGTGGTACATATATTCGCAGTTTAATTAATGATATTGGAAATAAATTAAGAATACCTATGACGATGGAAGAACTTCGAAGAACGAGAGTAGGTAACTTTAAAGTTGAAGATGCTTCATGTTTATCGGATATAAGAGTTATTCCTATTGATAAAGCTTTGGATATAAAAAAAATAGAACTTGATGATAATCTTTATAAAAAAGTTAATAATGGTGTTAAAATAAATAATTCTTACGATAATAGTATGGTTTTATTTATGAAAGAAAGTATTCCTATTGCGATATATAAAGATAGTAATGATGGTATGATGCGGTTATATCGAAAATTCAATTTATAGTAAATAAAATGTCTTAATAAAGACATTTTTTCATTATTTTTTTAAAGTGTTTTTTTTAGATAATCATTAATTATTGTTTTAATGATACTTAGCATTTCATTTATATTAGCATACTCATATATATTATTAGAAATAGCATTAATGGAGCTGCTTATTTTTTTGTCTTTTCTATTTATATCAATCGCTTCTTTTGTACCATCAGTGAAATATACTCCTCCTAAATCAAAAATGATTGTTTTAATATCTTTCATTAAAAGCTCCTTAATATTCAAGTTTTCTTGACAAATAAATAATAATACAAAACCTTGTGAAAAGCAAGTTTTATAATCAAATGATAAAAAATCACGAAATATCAAAATCGTGATTTATTAATACTATCTTCTTCCTTTTGCACGCTTAAAATCTCCTCTAGTCATTGTTGTTCTGTCTATGTTTGAAAATGTATTTTCTTCAAAATCCTTTAATTCTTCAACTGACGGAAAACTAAAAGAAAAATATAAATTTCCATCTTGAACACGTTGAGATTCTAAAGTTGCTCCACAAGATTCAGCCCATTTACAAACGGCTCTTGCTCTATCATAGCATATTTTTTTTTGTATAAAAAATGCTTTATCTCTTTTTGTAATATAATCTCTTTCTGCAGAATGTATATTTTCGGCTTTAACATTGCGATCTCTTCCTGGAAATGGAATAGATACAACAGTTGTTAGATTATTGTAATCAGGATGTGTAATCGTATTTCCTTCTTTTGTTTGTTCTAAGATTCTTAATGTCTCTTCATTCATTGTTGCTTCGTCTATAATGTTTAACTCATCTTCAAATTGCTTTAATTCTTCAACTGACGAAAAACTAAGTGATAAGTGTAATATTCCATCTTGAACACGTTGAGATCTTAAAGTTGCTCCACAAGATTCAGCCCATTTACAAACAGCTCTTGCTCTATCGTAGCATATTTTTTCTTGAAAATCATAGCTTTCATCTCTTTTTGCAATATAATCTCTTTCTGCGGAATGTATATTTTCTGCTTTAATAGTACAATCTTTTCCTAGAAATGGAATAGATACAACAGTAGTTAAATTATTATAGTCAGGACGTGTAATCGTATTAGTTTGTTTTTCATTCATAAAATACCTCCACAAGTATTGTAACATATAATAAGGATATTTAATATACATTTGACTTATTATTTTTAAAGTCTTCATTATCAAAAGTTTTATCACTAAATATCATTTATATAAAAAAACTAACCGTTTCTAGTTAGTTCGTTTATTGCAATTGATAAAAATGACCGAGTATCAATCAATGTGGTGCCGATTTTATGGAGATTCCATAACCAATTATCAATCTTATGTTAACAATAAATTTACTAACTAATATTAATTACTTATAATCAATTTTATCTTTATCATCTACGTATTGATAATTCAAAGCATTTGTATTAGTAACCACACTTTCTCCTAGTTCACTCTCTAAATCTTTTCTTGCATTACTAGCAACTTTGCCACCTCGTCTTGCTATATTAATATTTTCATTTAGACCTTTAGGATTCTTCTTTTTAGCAATTTCTCTAGTTGCTATTTCACCTAAATCTGCAAGTGCAATTTCAACATCAGACATATTATCTCTTAATGATTCTTTTCTAAGTCCTTTAAATGATTTATACTCTTTTGTAGTCATGCCAGACCATTCTTTATAGATTTCATTTGTTAAAATTGCATATTCTTTATCAGTATAAACACCATGTTCGTTCCATATATCAGTTAGTTTTTTTCTATCTTGTATAACTTTAATTCTTTTAATAATCAAATCTTCTGAATATCCTTTTGCTCTATAGGTATCAAACGCTCTCTCCACTGTTATCGATGGATTAAATGTTTCATCAATTCTTTCGCTTCCTAATTTTGCTAACCATTGTTTTATAGGCTCAGCATTTTTACTTGGAATACTTTCAATTATACGAAACATTCCTTCAATATCAACAACATCAGTATTATAATACTTGCCATCTGAAGATTTTAATTTCAGTTGACTACAAATTGTAGCCACCTCACTTCCTTCTTTCTTTAGCCTTGTTTTTAAAACAGACCAATACTTTCTTGGATTATCGCTTTCTGATAGAACACCAACTATATCTATAACACTGACATAATACTTTTCTTGTTCCTTATCCCAAACAGTTCTAATAGTCTCATTATTAAATATTTTATTAATTAAATGCATTTTATCTTGATTCATTTTCCTCATCCTTTATCTTCGTAATGCTTAATGTATAACCAAATGGTGCTAATATTTTTATTAACGAATTAATTTGAGGATGATTTCTCCTTGTT
>CACZNM010000045.1 GCA_902782535.1 uncultured Erysipelotrichaceae bacterium | reverse complement strand
ATAACTATTACTATTAAAGTAAACATTTTCAATTTCTATTTTTTCAATTAATTTATAACTTGATCCCATGTGATCCAAATCTCCGTGACTTAAAAACATTTTATTAATTTTATCTATTCCTAGAGAATGCAAATATTTTACGATATTATCAGAATAATCTATATTAACGCCTCCTCCTGTATCAATTAAATATACATTATTCTTGATCTTTAAAACACATGCATCTCCTTCTCCTACATCAAGAAATGTAATGAACCTGTCATCAATTATTTTATTAACACTTTGGTAAAGGATTATTAGTATAACAGAATGAATTAAAAAATAACGAAAATAATTAGTTTTAAAAAAACAAAAATAAAATATAATTATTAATAAAATACTTGGTTTATGGAAAATAAAATCTAAAAATGTAATATTTGAACAAATGTGAACAAGATATTCTAAAAAAGAAACACAAAAATCAAAAAAGTTACTTAAAATAGGAAAGAAGAAAACGATAATAGCAAGAGGAAATATAAAGTAATTAATAAGTGGTATAAAAACTATAGATAATAAAATACTCATAAAATTAAATTCAAAATTATGATAAACAGTTATTGGGAAACTTGCCATATTGGCGATTAAGGATACTATCAATATTTTGCTTACCATTCCTTTCTTTATCCATTTTCTTTTTTTATTAATCATAAAACTTATTACAAATGAATATTGAAAACCAATATTAATGATCGAATAAGGATTAAGAAGTAGTATTAAGATACAAACAAGAATAAGAACATTAATATATCGATACTTTATTTTGAAATATTTTAATATTTCACAAGTTATATATGTTAAACTACTTCTTAACACACCAATCATACCATTCGTTAAAAATATATAAATAAGAAGAAATATAATAACTATTATTAATTGATATTTTATCTTGACTTTCAGCTTTAATAATAATTTCTTTAAAAAATTGACTATTAACATGACTTGCAAAGATCCAATCGCTAGTAGATAAGATAAACCATTGAATTGATAAAGGCTTTTTATCTCTTTAGGAAAATATGATGTATCACCTAAAATAAAAGCATATAAATATTCACTATGCGATATTTTTCGTATTCTATTCTCTATTTTTGTTTTAATTTCTTTAAAAAAGCTATTATTATTTTTTACTAATTTTATATCACTAATCTCTAATTCATAATAAATCCCCTTACTCTGTAGATATCTATTATAATTAAATAAATTAGGAATCGTATTATTTTTCACTTTGGAAAGTTTTCCTTTAATATTTAAAATGTCACCGACATGATAAGGAAATCCTTCATAATAGCTTATGAGTCTTTCATTACCATCAAAAACAACTGTATCTTTGGTATCTTTTTTTATACTATTAACTTCAACAACAAAATATTCTTCTGTACCATAATAGATACTTTCTTTTTTGATAACAAATACTCTAATAATGGTAATTAAAACAATTATCAATAATAAAACATAACAAATATATTTAGACTTTAATATGTTCCTTAAGTGTCTCAAAAAGACTTTCTCCAATTCCATCAACATTTAATATATCTTTAATATCTTGAAACTTAGTTTTATTACGATACTCAATAATAGCTAGTGCTTTACTTTCTCCTATACCATTTAAAGTCATTAACTCTTCTTTTGTGGCTGTATTAATATTTATTACATCATTATTCTTTTGTTCTTTTTCTTCTATACAAGCATTATTTTTCAATTTCAATTCACATACTTCTAATTTATTCTTCAATAATTCTTGTGTTTTAACATAATTTTCCACTTCATTTTTAGAGTATATTATAACTGTCATTTCATCTTCTAATCTTTTAGATAAATTAAGTATTGACGTATCTGCTTCTTTTTTTAGTCCACCTGCTTTTAATATTAGATCATTTATCCTAGCATTATCACTTTCATTAAATGCATACACTCCTGGCATAGATACATATCCTTTTATATCAACATATATTTTCTTATCTTCATTAATTGATACAACAGTGTTATCACTATTATCGATAATAATTTTCTCTTCCTCACTATTTCGATAATAGTAAAAGTAATAAAAAGACGCTGTTCCTATAATCGTTAATATAATTAAAACCGTAATTATTTTTCTCTTATGATTTAATATTTTTAATTTATAGTAATCCATGATTGTTTTATTAAGAAATGATTACTATTATTGGGGTTATTGATAATAATAAGTCATTTCCATTTATCCCTCCTTTTATTTAGAATCGGCCGACAAATAAAGAATATAATATTTAATATAAAAAAACAAATTACATAAAAAATAATTTCATAGACAATATAAAATGGAAAGGTCTTTTTTAAGAAAATAGATAAACATATTATCTAAATTGAAATTATAAATAAAGAGGTTTTTAAAAATAATGTCTAAAAACATAATATTAAATTTTTTTAGACATAAAAAAACTTTTTTCCTCTGATAAAATAGCATTTTCTATCTTAGAAAAAAGTCTAATTTCTTATATAAATTCACTTATTTGTTTGACAGTTTTTGACTTTCAAAATAATGTTCACTATTAATTGCCATACCCATGGTAAATACATAAGCGAGCAAATAAATCCAGAAAAGAATAATAACAACGTTAGCAAGACTACCATAGAATAAGTTATATGTATTAAAATTATTTAAATATATGGCATATGCTCTTGTGATTATTATCCAAAGAATAGTTGTAAAAAGTGTCCCATAATTATTGTAATAACTAGGTATCTTTTCATCAGGAGCAATAGTATAAAGAATTTTAATCCCGATAAAGATCAAAACAAATGACAATGGATACTTTAAGTAATCATAAATTATTGCAATTGTATCAATTAACTTTCCTGGATAACTTTTACCAATACTCGATATAATTAATTCCCCAAAAGCAGGAACAATGACAATAAATAAAATCAAAATAATTAAAACAATAGTCATAAAAATAGCTTTAACTTTCTGACGAATTGGATTTTTATTTCGAATTTTATATATGACATTACTTGTTATAATCATTGAACCACAACCATTAGAAGCTAAATAAATGGCAAAAATACCAAAAATGATAATACTTCCACTTGATTCAACAGATAACAAATCTTCCAAAATATCATATACACCAACCGGAAGTGTTTCTTCAATACTTGTAACTAGTTCATTACTTATGAAACCTGACGTAATAAGACCAATTAAAGGAAAAATAGCAAAAATAGATAACACCATGAAAAAAGCCAGTTGTCCTGGTAAAATACGCATTTCTTCCCTTTTAATTAACGTCCAAATACGATTTAACATACTTCTCGCTTTTTTCATTATTTCACCTATTTATAACTTTCTTTATCACTTTGCATTGCAATTACTGCTTCATTAATAGCATCATCAATTGTTTTAATATTATCCAAAATCATACTATAACCAATCGCTGCACCAAAACCATATGGAAGCTCGGAAAGAGATTTAGAAAGCTTTTTAGTATATATATCTACTTGATTTTCATTATAACCAACCATATATATCAAGAATTCATTTCCATCACTTCTAATTATTTCAGTATTCTCAAGTTGCGTATTAATTAAGACTGAAGCAGCTCGAACAATTAATTGATCGCCCTTTTCTCTTCCATAATTATCATTAATATATTTTGTATTATTTAAATCAATTACCACAATAGATTGTGGATAAACTTTACTTTGATTCCATTTATCAATATTTAAATTCAAATAATTCCTATTTTTCAAAGATGTCATTAAATCAGTATATTTCTTTCGATCATCTTTTCTTAATAATTTTAATTTTCTCTTATTTTTTAAGAAAACAAAGACAATTATAGCAACAATTATTGGTAGTAATATAATACCTAAAATTATTAAGTATAATTCTTCAAATGTAACTTTATCAAAAATACTTCCATTAAAGCTCGCATAAGCACTATTACGATAATTATAATAAGAATTAGTATTAATAAAATAATCGAATAAATTATAGAATGATGGATTATTACTCTTAACCATAAAAGCATAATCATTTGTCATTATATTGGAATACAACACTTCATAATCCTTAAAAGTACTATTTTTATAATATGAATACAATTCCTTATCAACAATAATTAAATCTTCATCTTTTAAAGCTTTCAAATTTTCTTTTTCTACAACATTAGCTTTAGTATTATCTTTTATATAACTACTTAAATAATTATTAGCCATCGTTGCAATCGTTTTTCCTTTTAAGCTTTCTAAATTATCAATAACCGTTACATTATCTCTTCCTAGAATAACAAAGTTCTCGATAAACACCGATTTTGTTTTTAAATATTTTGAATCATTACCACCAAAGTAATCAAAATAGATATCCACTTCACCTTTAGATATGCCATCTTTTAAATCCTTTACACTATCATATTTATGATAATTCATATCTATATCCGTAAGTCTGATAATTCTTTTGATATATTCGATAGCAACACCTTCCATATTACCTGCAATAGAAAACTCGTATGGCATATTTTCAACATAGCCATAAACATATGTCTTTGAAAGCAAGTCTGCTCTTGTTTTATCATTAATTTCACGCATACTAATATAATAATTTAGCATTGTTTCATTATAATCTTTAACGTATTCTTTATCAAACCAATGCTTATAAGCTTTAAAAATAATTGAATTTAAATTTTTATTATCATTATCAAGAGAGAAAACAACATTCTTCGTAATATTATTAAAATAATAATTGATAGTATAATCACCTTTAATTGTTCTATCAAGATTTAACATATTAAGGGCAACAACCATATTAACTTCATTTTCATCCATTCCTTTAAATAAAGCATCAATTGTATCATATGCCTTATATTTTACGTTAGGAATATTCTCTAAATAATAATTAATATTACTACTATCACTTTCTAATAAACCAATCGTTAAACCTGATAAATCTTCTAACCTGCTAATTTTAATATCATTTTTTGAAATACTAACATATATATCCGTAAATATTAATAATTGATTACTATTTAATTTTTGACTTCCATCAACTACTTCTATCTTGTATTTTGAATTAAAATTATCCTTACCACTTTCTTTTAAATAAGGCATTTTATTAAATTCTAAACCCGTTTTTTCATTGATATAATTAAGAAAATCAAAGATAACTCCCTTACCATTATTAGCATATACAGGAAGATTATTAATGACATCAATATCAATTACTTTTCCACCATTTTCACTAATCCATTTTTTATCTTCCGAATTTAAAATATTAGGCTCACTATAATTGATAAAAAGATACAAGCCAACAAAAATTAAGATAGCAATACCAAAGAAAATTAGTATTAACCTTTTTTTATTCTTCATTTTCTTTCTCCACAGTTATCTCACGATCTTTTGTCCAACTAATAGTTTTAGCTAATGGATCTTTAAGTCCAATTATTGGAAAATTATTTAATTCTTCTTTTTCTTTCTTTAAATAAATTTGGATTGTGTAATAACTAAGCGTATCTTCATCTAATAATTCAATAACTTTATCTCCCTTGGCCTTAGCATCTTTTACTGTTACTTTTTCTTCTACTGTTATATAGAAATTTAGAATTTTTCCTTGAAGACGATGATCAACTTTTTCCACTTTATCATCCTTTTCAAATTCCTCTAATATTTTACTATAAGTCTCACTACTAATCGGATGCTTATCAATATCTTTTAATCTTTCACCATAAGTTGCTTTTCCTTCATCAGGAACCAATACTTCCTTTACTTTAAGTGCTAATACGCATAATAAAACAAATACTAATAATAAAATCAATGTATAACGATGTCTTTTTATAAATTTTCCCATATTACCTCCACACACGTGTCATTATCATTATACATTATATGTCATAATTAATCAATTTCATTTAGAAAAAAAGTTTAATTAACTGATAAATTAAACATTTTTGTATACTATTTTTCCATATTCTATATATTTATAGATATTATTAATCTTACTTAAATTTATATAATATTTATCATTATTAATAGTAAAATCACTACTATCAACATACAAATCATCATCTATTTCTAAAAAGAAATCAACATTTTTGTGAATAATAACTTTTAAATCCATTATATCAATATTAAAATCACTGTTATATATTTTTTCTATTTCTAAGATGCTTCCATAATAATCATTATGATAAATATTAACTACAGAATAGCCAAAAAAATTCAAGTGATATGTTTTTATTATTTTAATAAAAAGTTCTTTTATTTTTTTATTTAAAAGATTAATATCATCAAAAGGTAATGTATCATTATATAAATACACTATTATTTTGTCATCTATACATTCTATTTTCATACTCAATTTATTTTATGAAAGAATGAAAAAAAGGCTAATACATTTTAGCCTTTAATTTACACAAAATTTTCTTTTCGTCACGTGATATCTTAACTTGATTAGTATTATACATTCGTGCTAAATCAGATTGGGTAATATTATTGAAATAGCGATCTACAATAAGTTTTTTTTCAACAGGATTTAAGGAGGATAAAGCATTTCTTAAGTCTATTAAATCTTCTTTTGATATATTTTCTTTATAAACAAAATCATATAAATTATTATCATTATAATCATAGTCTAGACTATCTGTTTTAATCATGCTTTTTATTTCATATAATTTATATAAATCTATTTCTAAAAAACTAGCAATTTCTAAATCAGTTGGACTCCTTCCTAAATAATTTGTAAGATATTCTTCAGCTTTTTTAATAGAATTAGATAATTTAATATTCATAGGACTCATATGAATATTTCGATTATTAATCATACACTTATATATCTCGCCAACTATAAATGGATAAGCATATGTTGTAAATTTTACATTTAAGTCTTTATTAAAGCTCTTATATGCATCAATAACCCCTAAACATCCTGCTTGGAATAAATCCTCATAGTCATTACTTTTAAATCTATGAATAATACTAAAAATCAAGTTTCGATTATCAAAAATTATTTTCTTCAGCTCTTCATCCATTTCATCACCCAAAAAGAGTTTACTATATGATATTACATAATGATATCATTACGACAATGATTTACATTATTCACAAAAACATTTGACACGCAAGGTGTAAAGAAAAAAGAGATTAACTCTCTTTATAGCATATATCAAAATCAACAGTATTATCTGTTATTCCAGATATTTTAGCAAGACTGGTTCGTTGCCAACAAACATAATCTCCTGTGTAATCTGTTTTACTTGTATAATGTGCAAGCCATACAGGATAATCTTTCTTTAACCAATTATTAACTAAATAATTTTTACTAGAATATAGCATTGCTTCATACCCATTATCTTTAAGTGTTTTCATAAACATATTGGCAGCATTGGTTAGTGTATTAAAACTCATATGAAAATCATTAAAGCTAGACCAATTTTCCCAATCAAAGGCAATAGGTAAATCTATCTTTTCTCCTTTTATTTGTTCTAATACCCAAAGAGCATCATTTTTTGCAGCAGAAACACTATTTGCATATGAATAAAAATATAAACCAATTGGAATACCTACATTTTTAAAACCTTCGAAATTTTCTTTGAATTTTGGATCTAGATAATAATCTTTACCAATACCTAATTGCCCTCCTAATTTAATAAAGACAAACTCAACACCTTCATCCTTAACTTTCTGATAATCAATTTTTCCTTGCCATTTAGACACATCAATACCTATCATGGTATTATCTTTCTTATACTCATTATATAAACTTTTAAAAGGTATACTAGATGATGAACTATTTTTCTTACTACTACCTGATGGATTGACTACTTTTAAAGTAAAATCTTTTTTGGTCTCATTGCCACTAAAATCAGTAGCTTTATACGAAAGATTATAATTACCTATTTTATCTACATCATATTCTCCTACTATTTCACAGGTTGGATTATCATCATAATCATCAGCACATACTATTTTATCTTTAAAATTTTTAGAACCTTTTGTAACTGTATAAGAATTACTTAGCCATATTACTGGCGGGGTATTATCAATAATATCAACATAAAAAGAATATGGTACTTTAATTTCTTCTTCATTTAAATACTTAAAGCTTACTTCTTTTCTTCCAACAATACTAGTATCAATCATTGGATTAGTAATATATTCGCCATTAATACTACTAATTAAATCACTTACTTTTATTTCTGTATTAAATGGTATTTGTAAATCTTTAAATTCAATTTTAATAATAGCATTTCTGATACGTTCTTCCTCTTTATATTCTTGATATTTAATAAAACCAATATAAGCTCCTACCAAAAATATTAACACCATTAAACTAATTATAACAATTTTTAATCCTTTACTCATATTTTCTCCCATAAAAAAAATCCAGAAAATCGAAAGCATTACATTAAAAACCCGCGCACGTCGTCACGAGGTGGGTGTCCATAATTAACCATTAGGATCCTTAGGAACTCCGCTAAGTTTTCAACACAGATTAATGCTCCGAACTCCCGAAATGTTTCTTTAGTCGGTTTTTAAACTCTAAACTTTCATATCTTCTAGACACCTTAAATATAACATATTTTTTTAATATAATCTAGTCTTTTAGCTTATTTTCTTTTAATTTGTCACTTCTTTTGTAAAATATTCTTCAAATTAAGTGATGCATCATAAACAAGATTCTTATTTATTTTATAATTTTCACTGACTAATTTTATCGCTTCTTTCATTGTGCAACTATTTTTTATCATTTCATCTATTATCAATGATTCTATACTATACTCTTCTTTTTTTTCTTGCACATTATTATTCTTTTCAACTAATAAGACATATTCACCAAGTTCACTATTTGGATTAGTATTTAACATCTTTAATACTTCATTAGTATAACCATAATACTTTTTTTCAAACTTCTTGGTTAAATCATTACATAAACATATATAGGGATTATCCAGAATATCACTAATTTTTTCTAATAATTTAATTATTCTTTTTGGTGATTCATATATAATAGCGATATTACTTGAATCATTTTTTATTTTTTCTAAACTTTCCTCTATTTTCTTATTTTCTCTATCTAAAAAACCATAGAAAGTAAAACTTGATGTATCCATTCCACTACACATTAAACTTGTAGTTACCGCACTTGCACCTGGTATGGCAATTACTTCAATATTATTTAGAATAGCCTCATGAACTAAAATACTACCAGGATCTGAAATACAAGGACAACCAGCATCAGAGATTAAAGCAATATTTAAACCTTTTTTTAAATCTTCAATTAAATTATTACTCTTCCCTTTTTCATTAAATTTATGATAACTTACAAGTTTTTTATTGATATTAAAATGTTTAAGCAAAACACTCGATGTTCTAGTATCTTCACAAGCAATTAAATCCACATTATTTAATGTATCAAGTGCACGATTTGATATATCAGATAAATTACCAATTGGTGTTCCTACAATATACAATATTCCCATAAATTCCTCTTTCATGTGTATTATATCAAATAATATAAAAATTGACTAGATTAATTGCTTTTTATCACTATATGATGTATAATACTAAATAGGAGGCACGATGAGAAAATACCTTTTAATTGCATTGTTATGTTCATTATTAATTTTAACTACAGGATGTAAAAAAAGTATTGTTGGTAAATGGAAATCTGTTGAATCAGCAACAGAATACTATTATATATTCAATAAAAATAAAACTTGTTCATATGAAATGACCGTAGCAAGACTTGATTGTACTTATGAGGAAGACGGTAAAAAATTAACAATTCTTTATAATGGAAATCCTAACCCTACTACATATGAATATCGTTTTGAAAACAATATTTTAATTATTAAAGATTCCTCTGGTAATGATAATAAATTTATTAAAGAAAAATAAAATAACCTCATTTTAATTATAAATGAGGTTTTAATTATATAAAAAAACCATTAAATTTTTGATTTAATGGTTTTTTATTAATGAATTAACTCTAATCTAAATCTTCTTACTAACTCAGCATCTGTTAAATCATTTTCATCGTTTGGATTTACTTCATGAGGTTCATATTGTGTAAAGTAATTATAAATATCAGCATTTGTTGGATATGATCTATACATTGAATAGAATCTTGGAGCTGTATTTGACCAACCAGATGTGTCATGGAATCTTGTACGATTCGTTAAACCAAAGAAGTAAGTCATTTCATAATCTCTTAAGCGATCTGTTTCAGAAACACCCAATAATCCTTCTAAGAAATAAGCTAGGGTTCCTGTTCTATCTGTACCAATTGTACAGTGGAAGAAAATACTATCATGATTAAAGACTACTTTTTCCATAACTTCTCGCATAGCTGCTTTTACAGCACGATATTCAGGCATATGAGCATCGGTTATATAAGGTGTTGCCAATGGATTAACTATATAATTAGTCATAACTATATCATTATAACTACTGCTAGTACCAGTATCATAGTTAGTCATCTTATATGTTTGTATTCCATCACCATTACCTCTTAAATCGACCTCTCTTGTGATACCTAATTTATTTAAATCAGTAACTCCTTGAGCTGTAGTTATTTGTGCTCCACGATATAACCTTCCATAATCAATGGTACCTGTTACATCAGAATTGCTTGCTGATAAACCACCTAAATCACGAAGATTACGAACGGCAGTTTTAAGAGTTCTTCTAGTACCAGTTGCTGTTACAACTCCATACTTAGTATTATCGGTTGATGATTCCCAAAGATATGTTACTCCTGGAATCATATTATAGATAACACCACCAGTAGATGTTGTATAAGTAACAAGACTACCTTTTTGATTATTTGTATACAAGTAAACATTTAAGTCATCAGCTATACCCGTATCGTATCCAATAGGCTGATCACAATAAGTTCCTGTAGATGGATAATTACAATTATTATCAGCACGAGTTGAACTACCATTACTAGAAGCACAATATGAACAACTATTATTACTAAATACTTCTTCAATACTAGCTTTTAATAAATCATGACCATTGTCAAAATTACTTCTCGATTGTGGAGCAAGGTATGGTTCTGTAGGATTTGATGGATCGGTTAAATCCGTCGTCTCCCATGTACTTACATTTGCAAAATATTGTTGCATTGCTGTACTTAAAATATTATGTTGAACTGGCGTAAACGAAGAATTAAATGTCCATCCAGCATATAAAGTTGTTGAGCCAGCTGTTGTTGGTGTATAAGATGTAAACGCTATGGTACATCCGGAATCTGTATACCAACCAGTAAATGTATAATTTGCTCTCGTTGCTGTTGTTAAATCATTAGTCGTAATTGCTTGGTTAAGTGGATAGTCAAGATAAGCATCTGCTGGGGTTCCATCACCAGCAAAATTAATTCGATAATATGCCGAATTAGATACCCATCCAGCATATAAAGTCGTTGAGCCAGCTGAGGTTGGTGTATATGTTGTAAATGCTATTGTACATTCTGGATTAGTATACCATCCAGTAAATGTATAATCTGCTCTAATTGCTGTTGTCAAGTCACCAGTCGTAATTGCTTGGTTAAGTGGATAGTCAATATAAGCATCTGTTGGGGTTCCATCACCAGCAAAATTAATTCGATAATATGGAGTTTCTGCCACATAATATAATCTATTATAAGTTGTACTACTAATTGTTTCAGTATCTTTAACCTTAGTGAATCCTGACTCAGTATTAGCAATCTTTTGTTCATCGTTAATTGCCGCATTATTACTTACTGCCAAAATCTTACCATCATAGAAATTAATATTTGCTGTCGTATAAATACCATTAGTCTTTCCTTTAATAATAACTCTTGAAGTATCATGTTTAGTATCAACTTCACCAATTTTTAAAGTACCACCTGTAACATATACACCATATGTTGCACCAGTTGAATTAGCACCTGTTCCATCAATTTCACAATCATATAATTCAACCGTTCCAGCATCAACTCTTAAAGCAATAGCTTCTGCACTTCCTGTAGCGGAAGTTAATATTGTACCACCATAAATTTTTAATGTTCCAGAATTATTTTGAATAGTACCACGACGATTAGAAGATTCAACTTTTGCTTTAGCAGTAAAGGTTGAATTACCATATATTTCGATTGTTCCACCGCCATTATAAACAGCTTGTTTTGTTCCTGTTGCTGTTACATTAACATCATATAGTTTAATTGTTCCACCAGTATTAGCTTCAATAGCACCAGAACCAGAAGAACCAACAATATTACCATTCTTAATTTCAATAGCTGCCTTGGATCTAAAGGCATATGTTGTATTATTTGTAACTGTAAAGCCATTTAAATCAAATACAATATTCTTACTTTGATTTTCAGCTGGTGTACTATTTGAAGTATCATATAAATTAATCATTGTCGTATTTGTTACACTCTTTAATAGTCTAATAGTCGTTTTAACATTCGTAGGTGCATCATTAACTGCTAATTGAACTGTTGTATAAAGCTTATTATTCATTTCAGCTTGATAAGTATCTGCTGCCCATACAGCATAGTAACGTTTATTACTATCAATAACAGTATTTTCATCTATTCTATTAGCATCAATATCTCCGTTTGCATCAGGCTCTACATCATCATCGTACCAACCAACAAAGACATAATTAGATTTTGTTGGAGGTGTTGGAAGTGAACCTAAAGGATCATCGATAGCAACATCCCAGGTATCATAATCAACTCCATCATTATCAAATACTACTTGATATGTATCAACAACTTCCGCCGTTAGTGTTGTTGATAAAGTAGATTCTGTTCCAGTTATTGTTATAGTTATAGTTCCATTAGTTATATCTTCAGCCGATAAAGTATTACCTGAAACTGATATAAAGTTAGTATTACTTGATGATATTGTATAATTCTCAACAGTATTACCAGAAGTAGTAGGACTAACAATTACTTGAGCATCTTCACCTACTAATAATCTTAGTGGACTTGGATTTGTAGTAATTGTTGCAATTGTTACATATTCTTTCCAATTTGCCACAACATCAACATTTCCGGTTACCGTTGTTGCACTTGTAAATACCGTTGCAGTGTTCTTTATATACCATACATTAAAGATATGATTTGATTTTGTTGGATCACTTGGCATATTAATACCTAATGAACCACCACTAGTTACAGTTGTTGCTTTATCTTGATATTCAGTTACACCATCAACATCAAAGAATCTTACAGTAACTGTTCCAGCACTATTTACTGTTACATTAACTGTTACTGTTGCATTTGAAGTATCACCTGTTATTGTAATTGTTGTTGTTCCTGCTCCTTGAGCCGTAACTACTTTCGTACTATTATCAACCGTTGCAACAGTTGTATCATTTGATACCATTGTATAACTTTCCATGTCACTTGGACCTGAGATTGTTATTGTTTCTGTTTCTCCTTCATTAAGATTAATTGATAATGGTGAAACAGTTGCCTGTGTAATAGCAGGTACCCATTTAGCATAGAATGTTACATTATCATGAATAATTCTTGAACTTGTTACTTCTACAGCTGTTGACCAGTTAGTTGATGTATACCATCCAGCAAAAGCATAATTTGTTTTTGTTGGTGCTGTAGGTAGTGTTCCTAAAGCCGCATCCATACCAACAACAGCTGTATCATAAACTACACCATCATTATCATAAGTTACTGTATATGTTATTGGGAAATCTTCAATAAGATTTGTAGGTACTTCAATAACTGGACGAGTTCCTGATTTTTTATTACCACTAGTACTACCATTGGCATAACCAAGTTTATAATGTCCAGTATCACCAGATACTCTCCATTCATTTGAACCAGAAGCCTTTGGAGTTTCAAGCCAATAATTAGATCGACATGAAGAGTTTCCTAAAGTTGGCAGTACTTTCAAGTTTTCAAACAAGAATTTATAATTAATCATTGAGTTTGCTGTTTCCATAGCTGATGCAGTAAGACCTGTTACAGCTTCTATTTCTTGTGTTGTAGCAAATCTTGCTGCTTTTCCACTATAAGATGCTGTTGATAATGTACTATCACCAAATGCTGTTGTACCAAGTTCATTATAAAGTTGTCTTGGTGTACTATGTAAACTTACATTAGTCCATTGCGATGTTGTTGGAAGTTCAGGTCCATCTGGTCCAGATGCTGGTGAACTTGCATAAACTAATGCATCAGCACCACAAACATATTCAAGAGTTCCACTATTTTGATGAGTATTATTCCAAAAGATTAATGCTGCATATCCATCACTATCTGTTTTTAAATAATAGAATCTTTCAATTGAATCAGAATTTACATTAGTATCATTTAAAGTATCTATTTCATCATTTCCGTTAACATCACAGTCATATGCCCATCCACCTCTTAAACTACTTTCATCATCTGGACGATATCCAAAAGTATTAGTATTATCTGTATGAAGGGCAGTTGCCTTATAACAAATTAATTTCTCCCAATGAGCGAAGAATGTAACATCACCTGTTATTTGAACTTCTTCAGTTATTTTAACTCCACTAGTACCAGCCATTGTATACCATCCAGCAAATCCATAACCAGTTTTTGTTGGCGTTACTGCTGGGAATGAACCTAATGAAGCATTATGATTAACTGTTTTTGTATCATAATCAGTTGTATCATTTTCTTCTAATTTGAAGTGAACTGTATGTGAATTAGCAACTGCTGTAACTGTTACACTAACTGTTTTGTATTCCCCAGAATCACCGGTAACGGTTATCGTAGCACTTCCAGCTAATACACCGGTTACTACTCCGCTACTATCAACACTGGCTACTCCTGATGCACTTGATGAGAATGTATAATTTTCTACTTCCTCATTATTTACACTTGGAGCAACTGTTATT
>CACZNM010000044.1 GCA_902782535.1 uncultured Erysipelotrichaceae bacterium | reverse complement strand
GACCGCCAGTTGGCTCTTTAGCTCAGTCGGTAGAGCAAGGGACTGAAAATCCCTGTGTCGGTGGTTCGATTCCACTAGGAGCCACCAGATTGATTGATAATCGGACGTTTGTCTGAATTATAGAAACTTGCTTTTTGCAAGTTTTTATGCTATTATGAATATGTCAAGGAAACTTGAATAAAATAAAAAAGGGAATACCTAGTTTTGATGAGTTAGGTACTATTCCCAATTAATTTTGGTTGGTACCGACTTATACAGTTGGTACTATTTTTATTAATATGATTAAAATCACAATAATAAGGAGTAAAATGATAGTACAAAGAAATCTTTCCTGTGCTCTCATAATTTCACCTCCCTTCATCTATAAAAAGCGAAGAGAATAGTACCTATATAACTAGATATTCCTAAAGACATTATTGCACAATAATATCAATAAAACAAGTTTAATAACGAAAATAAATTGAATTTATATATGTGGACATATATATTGCTTTTAATTAATATTTTTCATAATAAAACAAGTTCATTTTGAACTTGTTATTCTTTAATAAAATTCATGTCTTTTAGTCTTTCAGTGATGTCTTTAACTGTTGCACTTTCACTTGTTACATGAGATAACTTTGATGAATCTTTTCCTTTAATAATAAAAGCAATTGATGGATCTTCATAGGCAATTTGTAATTCTAATTTGTTTTTTTCTTCATTTGTTATTTTACTTGTATCAATTTTATATCCATTTAAATCATTTTCTTTTAAAACTTTATTAAGCGTTTTTTCAAGTTCACTACTATTTTGGTAGAAATAAATAATAAATGTTTCTTTATTACTTAATTTTTCATTTAATTCATCTAGAGTTATTGAAGATAACCTTGAATTAGAACAACCAGTTAATACAAATAATACCAAAAATAAACATAAAAAAATTCTTTTCATAAACACCTCAAAATGATAATAACATATTTTGAATTAGTATACAATTAATTTTACAAAAAGATGTTAAAAAAATATATACATTTAGCGGTATTTTATGCTATACTTATTAAAGTAGAGGTGGTGTACTTGAAAGAAGCGATGTGGGGAGTTGGACTCATTATGCTGGCTATATTTGGTATATTTTTAATAAGTCTATTTGGAAATATAACTATTACCAACCAGCAAGATTATACAGCAATGAAAAATACTGTTGAAGCTGCTATGTTTGATGCAATAGATATGGGACTATATCGTACAGGTTTTTGTGTATGCACTTCTAAAGAGAAAGGCTTAGATGGTAAATGGACTTTTACAAGTAGCAGTGAATATGAAATTAGTTCATTAATAGATGATGTGTGCGCCCCTTCAGAAAGTGGATTACAATGTGAAAGGATTGAAGGAGAATACATTATCAATAAAAAGATTTTTGCTGAAAGTTTAGTAAGAAGATTTGCAGAAAGTGTTAAAGGAAGTAATGATTATCAAATCATTGTTGATGATGTGATAGAATATCCCCCAAAAGTAAGTGTTAGTATAAAATCAACTAATTCTTACGAAGTCGGTGGCGGTGAATATAATATTGATAATCATATTGATGCAATACTGGAAATGAATTCTGTTGTGGTCACCGATGATTAATTCAATGAATACTATGAAAAAAATAAGATAGAGAAAAAAAGGAGAATGAAATATGAAATTAAAAAATTTATTAGCAAATAAAAATGTTGTTACAATATTTGGAGCATTATTAATAGTTATAGTATTATATGCTTTTTATAATTGGAGAGTTAAACAAGCGATTGATCCAATTAGAGTACCAGTTGCTAGTGTGACGATTGGTCCAAGAACAGAGATTACTCTTGATATGATTAGTTATGTTGACATTCAGCAGTCTGCAATTAAAAATACTGTTTTGACGAATGTTAATAACGATAATCAACCAAAGAAAATTGTTGGTAGATATACAAATGTTAATTGTACGATTCCTGCCGGAAGCTTTTTCTTTGATGGCATGGTGGTTCTTCCTAATGAACTTCCTGATTCATTTTTAGATGATACTGATCTTAAGGATGGCATGGTAGCCTATAACTTTAGTGTTGATATGATGTCAACTTATGGTAATTCTATATACCCTGGCAATTATGTAGATATATATTTTAAAGGTGTACGAGATAATAAGATAATATTTGGTAAATTGATTCAAAATGTAAAAGTTTTGGCAGTTAAAGATAGTTCTGGTAATCATGTGTTTGAAAATATGGAAGAAAAAAGAACACCATCACAAATAATTTTGGCTGTAACAAGTGAGATACATGAATTGTTAAGAACAGCAGAATCTATTGGAACGGCAGAAATAATACCAGTTCCTACCAATGTTGCATATCGAAGTAACGAAAGTGATCAAATCGCCATTGAAATAACAAGTGATGAGATTAAAGCATATATTGAAGAACAGCGTGCTTAGAATAAATTAGGGAGGCTATGATGAATCAAGAAATTAATGCTTATGATATAAAAGAAAATGATTCGAAGGCTACTAGTACGGAAATAAATGATAGTTTGTTTTCCAATATTGATTTTGGACCATTACAACAGTATTTAGATGATGATAATATAACCGATATTTCGTATAGCAATAATGGACAAGTGTGGCTAAAATCTCTTGATAAAGGTGTTTATCGTGTAGAAAATCCAGGTATTAATAATGAATTAATTGAAAAAATAGCATTTCAATGTGCGAATATAATGGGGAAAACCTTTAATATGGCTTCACCGTTTTTGGATAGTGAAAGTTCTGAACTTCGTATGAACTTTGTGCATGAATCAATTGCTCGTAATGGAATTGCTGTTGTTTTTCGTAAGACACCTGCTAAGATAAGATTAAAAAAAGAAAAAATAATTGAAGAAAAGTATATTACGTTAGGAATTCATGATTTCTTAATTGATGCAGTTAGAGGTCATTGTAATATTATTGTAAGTGGAGAAACAGGTAGTGGTAAAACAGAGCTTGTTAAATACCTGGCTAGTCATACTGCTGAAAATGAGAAAATTGTTACTATAGAGGATACACTAGAGCTTCACTTGGATAAAATTTATCCAAATCGTGATATTGTTGCGATGAAAACTAATAATATTGCATCGTATTCGGATGTTCTAGTTACATGTATGCGTCAAAATCCTAAATGGATATTGCTTTCAGAGGTTCGTTCTGCAGAAGCGGTAATGGCTGTTCGTAACTCAATTTCATCAGGACACAATATTTTATCAACAATTCATGCTGATAAGGCTTCAAGTATTCCGTATCGTTTATATAGTTTGCTAGAATCAAATATAGATGTAAATCAATTTATGACAACAATTTATCGATATATTCAATTAGGCGTACATGTAAGAGCGAGATATGATAAGAAAACAGGAAGATTTATGCGTGAGGTTTGTGAGGTTTGTGAATTTCATGTAACTAAAGATAATGTTCCAGAATCTAATACTATTTATCGAAAAAATATCGATGGAACAGAAGTAATGAATGCACCTAGTGAGTATTTAATAGATTATTTGGAATCACAAGGTATGGATATTTCAAATAAGGATTATATGACATCACATGATTCAAATGAGAGCCTTGATGATCATTTAAATGAACAGAGTGAAGAAATTAGTAGTGAAAGTGATTTAGAAAAGACCCAGTATTTAGATGTTATGAGTGAAACAGAAGAGTTGTAGAAAGGAGAATTATGGAGTTAGTTATTATTTTGGTTGTTGTTTTATTTGTCGTTCTATATCGTCAAAGCAACGGAGAATCAGTATATAAATTTTTAGTGAATAACGTAGAAAATGTATATGATAAATATGCTCCTTATTCTTTCAAAGTAATAAGAGAAAAATGTAAAGAAATGGGGCTTGAATATTCAACAAGACAATATACAACACAGGTCATTATTTTTGCAGTTCTTGCTTTTGTCATTTCTTTTTTATATTTCTATAATGCTATTATTTCATTAATATATGTTATTGTAGTAGTAAGTATGATACCATATCTTGCATATTTACGCTGTAAAAGGGTATATAGTGAGTTTGTTTTTGAACAGATACAAGTATATGTTACAAATACGATAATGGAATTTTCTGTAACGCAATCTTTTGTAAAAGCCCTTGAAGGTGTATATGAATCAGGTATTATAGAAGATCCTGTTAAAACAGATATTAAAGTTATGATTGATCTTGCTTATCACAATGGTGATGTTGGTGAATCAATAGATTATATGAATAGTAAATATGATTATTATATGGTTAGAAATATGCATCAATTGTTTTTACAAGTTACAAGAGAAGGTGCAAGAGATACTACAAGGACTTTAGATAATATGCTTCTAGATATCGATGAACTTGTTGAGGGAGTATATCGTGATAGGATGGATAGACAAGCTTTCCATAAACAATTTGTTCAGTATGGATTATTACTATATTTGATGATTATGCTTGTTCAAATATTAATAGGAAGGGATACATACATTGATATGGTTAATTCAAATATTATAATTCAGATTGCCCTGCATTTAATTGTTTTATGTAATAGTTATTTTCTTTTATCTGGAGAAAAATATTATAACGAGAATGTAGGTGCTGAATAATGGAATTAATTATTATTACTGCAATTACCTTATTTGTTATCTTCTATACCAAAATGGTGGATTTTGATGAATTATTTGATGGTGAAGGTAAGCTTGGTAAATTACTAAAAGAAAAGGATTATGAATTTTATGCTATGGCTAAATATGGAGGAGATGCCGATATAAATTTCCTATTTAATCGTCGAATAAAAAATACGGGATTTACTCTTTTGTTAGCAGTCATCTTTTTAATTTTTAACTTTACGGTAATTAACTTAATTGTGGGAACTTTATTAGTTGGTGTAGTTTATAAAAGTGATTATTCTAATTTGAAAAGTTATTATAAAAAGAATTTACAGCAAATTGACCAGTTATTACCATATTATTTAAAAAGTATAGAAATACTTGCTCAACATTATACAATACCAGTAGCAATTTCTAAAAGTATTAATACTGCTCCTGAGGTTTTTAAATCTGGATTAAGGAAAATGATTGCTAGAATCGATGAAGGAGATTCATCTATTGATCCATATATGGATTTTGCCAAAGAATTTCCAGTTAGAGATTCAATGCGTATGATGAGACTTTTATATAGGTTAAGTATTGGTGCACAGGAAAATAAGCAAGAACAATTACTAACGTTCTCAAAAAGTGTATCTAGCTTACAAAATAAATCGCGTGAAAAAATGTATGCTGGACGTCTTAAAAAGATGGAAAATAAAACATTAGTTATGCTTGTTGTAACTGGTGGAGGAACAATGATTGTTATTGTTGTTGCAATGATGATGATGTTGTTTGGTTAAATCAATAGAAATATTGATTTTTTTTCATAATTATTAAGAATAAGAAAAAAATAATTATGGTGATATTTTGAATAAAAATGAAAATAGAAATATATTATTATTACATAAAGGAAAATTTGCTTTAAAATTTGTTATTAGTATAGTTTTAAATGCTTTTTTATTAATTATTCCTATTTATTATAGTAAAATGATTGATGCTATAACTATTAGTAATTATGATGAAGCTTATATATTTATCATAATTCTAGGCATAGTAAGCATATTATATCGTTTTATTGAATACTTTAATCAAAAGGCCTATTATTATTTATTTTTAGCTTTATATAAATCATATATGAATTTAGGAATATTAAAAACATTTAATAATTCTTTATATAGTTTATCCAGATTTAGTTTATCAGAATACAGTAATATTATGAGTGATGATTTTGAAATGGTCAGTGATTATTACAGTACTTTGGTTATTAGGATAGTTGAAATAATGGAATTTATTTATATTATAGGGTATTTCTTCTTTATTAATATAATTATCGGCTTAATAACGTTAATTTCATTTGTAATAATCATTTTTCTTCTTTTTTATTATAATAAAGCAATATCCAATACAAATACAGAAAGAAAAATACGCAATGATAAAAGAATTAGTTTATTTCAGGAAATATTTTTAAGTATTAAAACAATAAAAGGTTTTAATATTATTAATGTCATTGTTAAAAGATTAAATAACGTAATTGATGATTATATCAGATGGCATAAAAAACTTAATATGAATCGTTTTAATTTAAGGGAAGTAACTTTAGGAATAATTGATATATCAAAAATAATTTCTTTATTAATAGGAATAAAATTAATAATTTATGGTAATATGACAATAGGTACAATAATTATAATATATAGCTATTACGGAAAATTAAGTGAATTGTTTACTTCAATTATAACTTTGTTTGAAAGTTTAAATAATAAAGATGTATCACAGAAAAGAATTAATAAACTTTTTGAATATGCCATAGATCATGTTATAGATAATAGTAATTATAATGATATAAAAGGATATATTGAATTTAAAAATATATTATATGGTAATAAAATGTTACCTATATTAAATAATGTTAGTTTTAATATTAATGCAAATTCATTAACTATTCTTTCCGGAAGTACCAAAGGTGATGAAGGGGTATTCGATTTATTACTTAGATATAATAAAGAACATTCTGGGGAAATATTGATTGATTGTAATAATATTAACAATTATAGTAGCGAAAACATGAGTAATATTATTGGGTTTGTCATGGAATATCCTAATTTTTTTAATACTACAATTAAAGAGAATTTAGAAATATTTGATAGTAATTTTGAAAATATTATTGCTGTTTGTAAGTATTTAGATATTGATAATGAGATAATGAAGCTTAAAAATGGCTATGAAACAGTTCTAATTAATAATGCTAGTAATATAGATGAAGATTTAAAATATTTATTATCGATTGCAATAGTATTTTTAAAGAAAAGCAAAATTATTTTAATTAATAATATTCTAGAACACGTTAGTAAACCAGTTTATAAAAAAATATTAAATATAATTATAAATTTAAAGAGTGAACATACAATAATTATGATTACGCGAGATTTATCTCTAATGAAAAATAATGCTATTGATAAAATAATTTTTATCGCTTATGGTAGAATAGTTGGCATAGGGAAACATCATGAATTAAAAAAGAATCAGGAATATTGCAAACTAATATCTTTAATGTAATTAAATATTTACATTAAATAGTTAATTTTGTATAATTATTTTGGTGATATTTATGTGGATGATGTATGCAATAATGACATTTTTTTTATGGGGGATAGCAGATTTATTTTATAAAAAAGGTAATAAGGAAGAAGATAAATATAGTCATATTAAAACAGGTATAATGGTTGGTTTGGTTATGGGAATTCATGCTATTTTTTATATGATTATTAATAATATTAATCTTGATATTATTAGTTTATTAAAGTATTTACCAGTTTCTTTATGTTATATTATCTCGATGATAATTGGTTATAAGGGACTTAAATATATTGATTTATCCATTTCAAGCCCAATTCAAAATTCATCAGGGCTGATTACTAGTTTACTTTTATGTATTATTTTTAAAACAAAATTATCTTTATATGAAATAATTGGTTTAATAGTTATGGCTATAGGTATATGGATATTGTCGTATACTGAAAATAAAGAGAATAAAAAGGTTATTATAAAAAGTCTTAAATTAACGGCAATTATCTTTCCTATTTTATACTTAATTATTGATGGTGCTGGGACTTTTTTAGATGCCATTTATCTTGATTATGAAGAAATATTAAGTGAAGATATGGCCTTAATTAGTTATGAATTTACCTTTTTGATATTTGGTATTATATCTTTTATATATTTAAAATTAAAAAAAGTAAAAATAAGTATTCATAAGGAGAAAGATAAACTATTTGCTTCTATCTTTGAAACAGCCGGTCAATTTACTTATGTTTTTGCTATTTCATCGCATTCGGTTATTACAGCTCCCATTGTCGCTTGTTATAGCGCTTTATCATGTTTACTTGGAAGTGTATTTTTAAAAGAGAGATTAACTAGATGGCAGTATGCAGCGTTACTTCTAATCTTTTCAGGAATAATAATTTTGGCGGTATTTGAAGAAATGTAAAAAATAAAAAAAAAGATTGACATTAATATCGTATATGTGTATAATTTTAATTGCTGATTGATTTTGGCGATTGAAAATGGGGCATTAGCTCAGCTGGGAGAGCGTCACGTTTGCACCGTGAAGGTCAACGGTTCGATCCCGTTATGCTCCACCATATTAGTATGAAAGGGAACTTTTTTAGTTCTTTTTTTTGTCGGAAAATGTGTAATTTATTTACTACATACTCTTTGTGTAGTATATTTGCTACATGGAGATAAAATGAAAGATATTAAAAATGAAGTAAAATTAATGGAACTTGAATATAATTTAATATGTGATTTTATTAAATTAAGAAATGAATTAGGT
>CACZNM010000043.1 GCA_902782535.1 uncultured Erysipelotrichaceae bacterium | reverse complement strand
TTTTTTGCCAATTAGAAATAAAATTAATTATAGAATACCCAATAATAATTATTATTAAAGATATTAAAAACCAAAATGCTCCTGCAAATACTTCTCTTCCAAAGCCAATTATTATTTTTATAAATTCAATAATAAATTGTTTAATATTTGTAATACTTGTAATATATTTACCACCATATTCAAGAGAAGTACTATAAAAGCCTATATTGATAAAAACATTTCTTAATACTAAGAATATTAATTCATATTTCACATAAAAAATATAGATATTTTTTGTTTTTTTCCAAATGAATTTTAATAAATCTTTAATCGATTTGATATCACTTTTATAATGAAAAAAATAGCCACTTACAAACATAAATAATTGCATATAAAAAAGTGTTCCAAAACTATGTATTCCATGTGAAAAGTTATCGCAATGATAACAAACAACAAGAATAATGGCAATAGCTTTTGCTATATCAAAACTAAGTTCACGCTTATTTTCTTTTTCCATAAATACTTCTCCAATATATAAAATCTATTTAATCAACTATTTTCTTTTTAATCCAATTCTCCATTTTATCTATTTTTTTTGATGTAACTTTAAAAAATGGTTCTTCGATAAATTTAATACGTACCTGATCAATAATAGTACATACAATAAATATTATTAATACTGATATAATAGAATGAAATAAAACATATATAAAAGATTCATTATATACTTCTAACACTTTAAAAACTTTCTCCCACAAAAAAAACCTTACTTGAGTAACACCATTTAATGGTATATCACCATTATGAATTAATAATACTCCAAATATTGACGACGCAATTATGTTTATAAACTTACAACTTTTCATTTTAATGTTTTTAAATAAATAGAAAAAAGATATTGAAAGTAATACTGCTAATACCTTGTTGGAATCATTTATAAAATAATACAACATTTTTTTATCAAATTGTTTATATATAAACATTCCTAATATAATACTACCAATACATAAAGTAAATAATAGTATATTAATAAATATACATTTTTTTCTGTTTTCTAATAGTTTTATACCATAAAGTCTAATATATGCGCCAATTAAATATATCATTAAAAACAATGTTAAATAATTAAACTGCATATTAATTATAGGAATATTACCTAAAATAGAAATAACAAAGAATAATAATGCAATTATAATTAAATGTTGTTTTTTTGATACATTTTTAATTAATATATTTACAAAAGGAATAAATAAATAAAAGATTATATAACAAGTAACAAAATTATTACTTACTAATCTAATGGGTAAAATTGTTTTTACTAAATTCATTATTTGAAAAGAATCTTGACCAATTATACAGAAAAAAATATAAAGAATTATTTTATAAAACTCAACCTCTAATAATAATTTTAAAAACTTTTTTAATGATATATTTGATTTACACATAAAATAACCAGTAATCAAAATAAAGCAATTTATTCCTACTTTACCCCACGCACCAAATATTGATAAATATATTGTCTTTGATGAAAAAAGATTTTCATAAAAAACATTTACAAGCCCAGAATGAACTACATAATGATGTGCAATAATAAACAGCATTAAAAATATGCGATATAATTCAATATTAGAATCTCTTTCTTTTTTTATTACTTGCATACATTCTTTTTACCTTTCTTTCTAAATCCTTTCAATATTTCTAAAATATAATTGAATGAATCTATTTTAAATAATTTGGAAAGTCCAATATAAATTATTCCTCCCATAATAATTTGAATTATTAAAGTAATAAAAGATGGTAAACCAATAAAATTAATTAAATAAACTAATGATCCCATAATAACTGCTAAAATAATACTTGGTAAAATATCTTTCAATTGCTGTAAATAATTGTAATTAAGTAATTTCCTATTTGGCCAACTATTTATTATTTGGCTTAATACACTACTGATTAGAAGACTATATGCCATAGCCATAACACTTATATTCATTGTACATAAAAGAAGAATTATACCAACTATCTTTTTTAGTATTTCTAGTTTTAAAAACAAGTCACTTCTCCCCATGGCTTTAATGGCATTAAGATTGGCTGTATGAATTGGATAAAACATATATGTAATACAAAAAATACACAAATAAGGTACACATGGAAGCCATTTATCCGTTAATAATACTTCTATTAAATTATTACTAGTAAAAGCAAGTCCCATCATTAATGGTGCCATAATATAAACACTTGTTTTAATAGCACGACGTGTCATATTTTTAACTTTTTCTTTATCATCTTGCTCTTTAGACATTGTAGGAAGTAAAACACTATCTATTGATGAATTGACATTACTAATAATTAAATGTGGAAGTTGCTTTCCCTTATTATAAAAAGCTAAATCACTTGATGAATACTTCTTACCAATAATAAGTTGCCTAATATTATTATAAACGGTATCTAAAACAGTGGATACTAAAAGTTTCCAACCATAAGAAAATAATCCTTTAAGTCTTTGAAACGAAAAAGCTTTAATTGGACGCCATTTAACTGTAATCCATAATACTAAACTATCGACAAATAAATTTAATAATTGCTGTGTAATCAAAGCCCAAACGCCATAACCATTAAGAGCCATTAGTATACCTACAACGGCAGCCCCTATTGTACCTGTAAGAGTAGCAAAGAAAAACTTTTTAAAAAGTAAATGTTTAGATACATAAGCTTGTTGAATATTCTTAACACCAGATATAATAATTGTTAAACCTAAAACTCTTGTTAATATAACCAATTCCTCATTATCATAAAAATTAGCAATTAAAGGTGCACAAAAAAACAATATAATATATAATATTAAACAAAATACAATATTTGTATAAAATACGGTTGAAAAATCAATGTCATCAGCATTCTTTTTTTGGATTAAAGCATTACCTAATCCACTATCTACAAACACTTGTAATATTGTAATAAATACTGTCATTAAGGCAATAGTACCATAAGCTTCTGGTCCTAATATACGAGCTAATACTATTGATACAACAAATTGTACTAAATATGCTCCACATCTTTCAGCAAAGCGCCATAACATATTGGAAAAAACTTTTCCTTTCATCATAATCAACTACTTTCTATTCTAATTTTCTAAATATGCTTCTTCTTTCGATTTAATTAAATAATACATTGTTAAATTAACTGGGCATGGATAATTCCATTTTCTACTTAATTTAATAATATCACCTGATATATAATCAACTTCTGTTCTACGATGAGCTAGAACATCTTGTAGCATTGATGTCTTTTTTGGATATGGATATGTAGTTAAATACTTAATGGTTTCTTCGACATCAACTGTACTTAAATTAACCTTCTCATAGCATGCAATTGTTAATAATTCATTCATAGCAAGTCTTAAAACATGTTCTATTTCAGGAATTTTGGCAAACTGCAAATAATTAGCTTCCGTAAGTGCGGATACCTGATTAGCTCCTACATTTAACATCCATTTTTTCCATATTCCACGAATCATATCTTCATCAATAAAGGCCTTGAAGCCTGCTTCATTAAAGATATTTTTTATTTTCTCTAATTTATCATTTTTATCCTTATTTTCTTTATCTCCAAAATGAATATCACCAGCGATATTATATTTATAACCACTTGCATCTCTATATGAATCTATTTTCGTAATATATCCATATAATACTCTATTATTAGGAAATATTTCTTGAATAGTTGGTGTTGGAGATATGCTATTCAAAAAAGGTAAAATAATAGTATGATTATCAACGTATTCTTCCATATCTTTACAAGCTTTTTTTAAATCATAATTTTTAACACAAACAATTATTAAATCTGATACTTGATTAGTAATTTTGACATTAATTTTTTGATTATTAACAACAATTCCATTTTTTAATAAATTATCTTTTATTTTCCCTTTAGCAATAAAGCCAACATCTTGATTTATTGATAATAATCTTTCTCCTATAACACTACCAACACAACCAGCACCTATAACATCAATTCTCATTCTAATCACCTATTTCTATTAAATCTCTATTTATTACCATGTCATTATTATTTTCATCGAATACTTTAATTTCCTTAAATATTCTATCAATATCATTCATTAATTTTCTATTATCTTTACAAGATAAATGTATTCGACATAAAATCTGCGAAAAATCGGCTTTTTTTTCTAATTTGTCATTTTCCCAGCAATGCTGATACACGAAAATGACATCTCGCATTTTACGTATTTTATCAATACCAATAATCTTTTTAATTATACCATTTTTTAATAAAATAGGTAATTCAAAATATATTTTTTTAAAATATGGATTTTCTTTTCTTTCAATCATTTTATCATTACCCATTGTTCCGGTAATAGATTTATTTATAAGCATCTTTAAAACATTAATATTATTTTCTTTTTCAATCATATGATAAGCCATTGTTCCATCAAGTCTATATGTTGGATCAAAAGGAATAACGTCATTACCTCTTACAAAAGATTGAAAAGCTATTAATCCGTCTTTTATATTTAATA
>CACZNM010000042.1 GCA_902782535.1 uncultured Erysipelotrichaceae bacterium | reverse complement strand
CAGCATCAAATCGCGTTTTTCCATTTACATCAATTGCATTCATACTAACAGTATTATCAATAACAAAAATAATATCAAAATCCCACTTAAAAACATCGTCTTTAAATTTCTTAAACATTGGACGCTGACTAATCACGATTAAAAGAGCAAGAATTAAAACACGATTAATTATATGTTTTCTGTTTAATAGAATAATTACTAACATTATTACACTAAATACTATCATAGTTGACAATTCTACCATTGGCTCAAAGATTAAGTTACTTGTATCAATATTCATATTCTAACCCTCCAATCTATAACAAATAAAAGGGCTATCAAATATAATAAATATGGAAATAATAATTCTGGTAAATCAAATCTAACTGTTTCTACATTTTTTTCAACTAATAAAGTCTTATCTAAACTATCTATATCTTTTACAATTTCAGATACTGATAAGTTATGCGCATCATAATACTTTCCATTAATTAAATCTACGGCATCAAGTTTTTCTTGCAAAGTAGCCGATGGAGAAACCATTTTTTTATCTGCTGTTAATGATATAGTTCCTCTCTCACCATCTATATAGTATAATTTAACATTGTTTTGTTTAGCTAATTCAACAGCTTCTCTAAGCGATACAATATAATCAGCAACACCATGATCAGCGGCCATAACAACAATCTTTGTGCGATCATCATCTTTATCAAAGTTTAAGACACTAACGGCCAATCCATCACCATCAGAACTACCGCAACAATCAAATTCACGCATTCCTGTCCATTCCCAAACAGGCTTGTCATAAGTATTCAATTTTGTCAATAAACTAATAGCATAATTATAATCATCTGTTAATGGTAAAAGTGTTGTTGGTGCACCTCCAAAAACAACAATACCAAAACGATCTCCCTTCAATCCTTCAACTATTTTTATATATTGATTAACAATATTTTTAATAATTCCAGCCATTGAACCAGAGTAATCTAAACATAGAATAATATCACGATTGTAATATTCTTTGGTTTCTTCATGCTTATCTTCTTTATATAAACGTGCAGTCATTATAGAACTTATTCCAATTAGAACAACGCATATTACAACAATCAAAAAATTGTAAATTATATATTTAAATTTTAAGAATTTATAAAAACCTGTTTTTTTGACATACCCAGTATTAGCAACAATGACACCTTTTTTATACTTTTTTCTTTTATGCCATGCAAATAATAATACAAAAGCTGCTATTAATGCATAAGAAATAATTTCTGGATACATGATTCTTGTTTCCATAATAAAACCCTTTCTATTACAAAATAATGATATCATATATAAAAACTATTATCAATTATATTATTTTTTTTAATAAAAAAAGGAAATACTCTATATTAATATTGTATTCCCCATACCACATGATATTTGTCTTCTTTACCACAATACACACTTATAATCAATTTATTATCCAGTTTTCAAGATACATTTTTTATTACATACATTCATGTTGTTTATTATAACTTTTTTATAATCATATATAATTGACATTACAATATTATAATGATACTATCTAATTAAGGATAGTGAATAAGTATGAATAACTCTTTATCAAAAAAAATATTAATTTTATTAATTGTTATCGCTATATCGATTCTTATACTCATATTAATAAACCAAAATAAAATGAAAGAATTACCAATATCCAATAAGGATATCAAATTAGAAGTAGGCGATACACAAAAAATAATAATTAATTCTAATATTGATGTTACTTATAAATCAAATAATGAAAAAATCGCAAGTGTGAGTGATAATGGTATTATCTACGCTATACATCAAGGATTTACAACAATAACTGTTACATCGAAAAAAAATAATAATGTTAAAACAGTCATCGATGTCAATGTAATTGATAATAGTGAGTTAAAAGTACATAATATAGAAATGATTTCTAGTAATAAATTAAATAAAGATTACATAAAAAAAGGTGATAAATTAATTATAAGAATTACTTTTAATCATAATTTAGATAAAAAGCCAAAACTATTAATTAACAGTAATGAATTAACATATCAGTATAGTTCTAATACAGATTATATTATTATTGAAAAAACAGTCGAAGATGAAGAAGAATTAAATCTTAATATATATATAGAAGATAAATTAATAAAGACATATCAACTACCTAAAATTGATAATCAAATTCCAACATGTACCATGATATATGAAAATGAAATTCTTAAAATAAACAGTGAAGATAATTATGGAATTGAAGGATACGCAATGTCTAAGAGCAAAATATTTGTTTATAATTCTAACAATGAATTAAAAACCAATGATTATGGAACATGGTATGGACGTATTCGTGATTATGCTGGAAATATTGGCGAATGTTCCCTTAAAATATATGAACATATTGATCCAAGTAATATTACGATTATTGGTGATTCACGTATGGAAGCCTTATGCACAAGAAAATGGTATAAACAAGATAATGGCAGTTGTATTGCAGAAGTATCTAAAGGATATAAATGGTTAAATTCAACTGCTATAGAGCAAGTCAATAACCTAAGTTTTGATAAAAAAAGAGTTATTGTAACCAACCTTGGTGGTAATGATCCACATAACGCAAAGAAATATGCTAGTAAATATGAAGAATTAGCACTAACAACATGGAATGATTCAGTATTAATTATATTATCAGTTAATCCAATGTCAGGTACACATAGTTATCTTAATCCCGAAATAAATGATTTTAATAATATTATGCTTCAGTTAGCTTCTAAATATGATAATATTGGTTATTGTGATTCTAATTCCTATTTAAGACGAAATGGTTTTGAAAGCTATGATGGTCAACATTACACCGAAAAAACAGATAAAGATATATATAATTTTACGAAAAATTGTATAGAAGATTTCTTTAAATTAAAAAGTTCATAATTTTAAAATGAACTTTTTTATTTACTTGATAAATAACTTAATATATTTGATTCTCTAATCATTTTATATCCTGTACCATGTCCTGACCAATCATTATTAAGAACATTTAAATTTATAACACTATTAAAAGCATTAATTAGAGTATTATCATTGGTATAAAGACTTATTTGATTACTATTAACACCGTTTCTTAGTAAATCATTAATTGTTTTAATAATTGTTTCATTCCAATTATTATTATTTTTACATTCTAATAAAATTATTTCCATATCTCTAAAAGGTACGTAATTGTTAATTAAATTTGTTAAATCACTAGTATAGTAAGCCGAACCATTTACAAAAACAATTTGATCATATTTAACCATATTATATGAAACCGTTCTTGCAGCAGCTTGCGCTCCTTCTGAAAAGCCAATAATACTATTGCCTTTATCTATTCCAGCGAAAAACATACCAAGTTTTGTACAAGCACTAACCATTTTAGGATGTTTAGACATATTATAAGAATCATCTTTTCTTATCGTTATCAATAAACTATAATCATTTAAATTAGCATTACTTGGTATTCTGCTATTAGATATAGGTCCATCAGATCTTTCCCCACTTCCTGCTAAAAGAGTAATAGTATTATCTAAGGAACCTAATCTACTTTTCTCTGTCATATAAAAGTCACAGTAAACATAATCATTACTATAGCTTAACTTATTTGAAGATATATTGTAATTATATGTTTCATTATCAATTATTATTTTATAATCATTATTATTAGATGTATAATTTTTACTAACTAAATATTCGGATAATTTATCTGATGTAACTTTCGCCATAGTTGTAGAAGCAGGTTGATAATTAATAGAAAACACCGTTGGTATTTTTTCATGATCAATAATATTATCTACTCGTACCAATATCTCTTTTTCTTCTTTATTTGTATCAATAATCTTAAATGTATAAGTATCATTTTTGGTAACTGTATAAACAATATTTTTTTCTTTATTCGTTTTCTCATTTGGTAAAATAGTATAATAATATCCATCACCATTTATTGTTAGGATAATATCTACTTTAGATGTGCGTTCTTCCGTACTTAATTTTACTTCGTGAGTATAATTAATAACATTTGAAATTACTCTGACTATTCTTTTAATACTAATATAATTACCTTTTGAATTAAAGACATAATAATTAAGATTATACTCACCAATATTTTTAGTATCTACTACTCCTTCTATTTTAACATTTTTTGTTATATCACCATCAATATTATCAAAAGCATTAAATCCTGGATCATTAAATGTACTATTATAATATACAGGGATTTCACTTCCACCATTTAAGTTAATTTGTGGATATTCATTATTAATATTTCCATCAATATATTGATCTTTTTTATCTGTATAAATTATTATTCTATCTAAAGAATCTAGTGTCTTTCCATCATCAATTACATAATAAGAAAGTATTTTAACTTTATCATATTCATTTTTAAAAACATAGACATCTTTATTTGATTCATAACCTGGTTCGATATACTCTTCATCGTTATTCAATATTAACATTGATGAACCATTAAGTTTTAAATGTCTACTTTTATTTCTAATTTTAGAACTATAATTATGACATTTTAGATAAGAATGATAAGATAATTTATCATCTTCTCTAATAACTAATACTCCGCTACCATTATAGCAGTTATTAAACTCTTGATTATTATTTAAATTCTTTATATCAATATATAAACTTTTATCAAAATTGATATTGTTATTTATAATATATTCTTTAGCATAAATAAGAGCTTTGTCATCTAGATTACTTTTCATATTATTATAGATAACGATTATTGCACTTAAAATTAGACATATTATTAAAACTATCATTATTTTCTTTTTCATATTATCACATACTAATTGTACTAAATATTTAATTATAAATCTATATAAAATCAAAAAACTAGTCGAAACTAGTTTTTATTGACATCCATTATTAACATATGACTCATATTTATTTAAAGCGGTCTCTGCTCTTTTTTTACATCCTGTTTCTGCATTAGCAGGCATCAAGAACTTACGACAAAACCAGTATGTTGCATCATAAGTGCTATAATTACCATAAATATACTCTTTTGAACTTTTCTTATTGTTATTTAATTCATATAGTAAGAAATCTAATTGACATTCAACAGTATCAATTCTACCTCCACAATGATTTTTCATATTCGTCCATCTTTCTCCATGCCATTGTAATAGTCCATAACTTGTTCCATTATCACCCAATGTTTGGATATTGAAGGCACTTTCATGATGCATGTTAGCCATTAAAGCAGTCGTAGCACTATTAGAAAAACCACTTGCTAAAAGAGTTAAGCATACAGATTGTTTAACGGTATCTGCTGGAACATAGATGATACTATCCCCTGTTGCTGGTCTTGTATCATCAGAAGATATATAATCACCCGGATCAGTTACTACGTCATTATACATTGCTTTAAGATATAACATACAGTTATTTCCAGTCTTACCAACTTTACCAATTAAGTCTCCTCTTTTTACCATTGTACCAACACTCACAGAAATAGAACCTTTTGATAGTGATCCATATACAAATTTAACACCATTGCTATAATCAACAACAACATAATTACCATATTCACTATTAGAATCAACCATGGTCACTATTCCATTCCATGCTGATATAACATTAGTTTTATCACAATCACCTCTTATCGCAAGATAATCATATATTTTATTATCTGCAATAGATGCACCATAATTATGAATAACACTCACTGATTCTGGTGGACCACCATACATCCCATTAGTAGCATAAGTACTACCAATAGGCCAATAATACGTTTTTCTTGTTTCTACATATTGATTAGAATAATAATTAATATTATATATTTGATAGTTTCTAAAATTATTATTAATAATATTTAGATATGTATTATTATTCTTTATCTCATCTATAATAACTGTTTTCATAGAACTATCTAATACAAAATTTTCTGTATAATTTGTTAATACTTGTTTAAAACTAGCACTAATAATAATATCTTTTTCTGTCTCATTATAAGCACTTTTCATTATACTTATAATTCCATCACTAAGTTTATCTTTGGTACTAATCGTACTATTAACACTATATTCAATATCATTCGATACATAGAATGTTTTGTTATTTTTACTTACTAATTTACAACCATTAATATCACAATAATTACTATTATCAACTGAGAACACTAATTGTTTAAGATTAATACTATATCCCCCATTTTTTAATACTTCTGCTTTTTTCAAAATAAAGTATGTTTTAAATAAATTCTTTAATTGATCATTGGTAAAACTACTTAAATCGACATCAATTAATTCTTTATAAAGTACTCCCATCATATAATCACTTAAAGTATATTTTTTTAATATATCATTACTAGTATCTGATTTAATAAAGACAATTGATTTAGAATAATCAGTTTTCCAAGTATTATAATCAGTGATATTACAATCAATAACATTTTTATTACCAGATGTATTATTTAATGTAACACTAGCACTACTAACAATACCATCATAATGATATGTTGATGAAATAGATTTCTGTATTATTCCATTAACTTTATATTCATAAGAACTGATATTTTTAAGTGATAACGGTGTAACAACAATATTAGTATAAGTATTTTGAATAACAGCATCACAGGTTGCTAATGGTAAATCTTTATCAATATTAGTTATCTTTACCTCTTTCTTTATCACTCTTCCTGCACGATCATAAACAGAAAAAACATATGTACCATTTTTTTCAACTTTATAGTTAATATAACTATTGGTATCTTTTGTATTATTTGGTAATAAAACATAATCAAAATCATTTCCTGTTATTTTCAAAGATATATTTACACTAGTATTAACAACAGTTAAAGGGCTAACAAGATAATCAACTTTAAGAGTCATATCTTTATCTACAACATTAACCATTCTTGAGACACTATTTGTTAATCCCATTTTATTAGTAATTGAATAAACCAACAAATATTGTCCATATTTATTACTGTCAACTTTTCCGCTTACTACAACATTATCAGTTATAACACCATCATTATGATCTGTAGCGATAACCCCTTCTTCATTATATTGTTCTCCTTTATATACATGTACGACATCATTACCGTTTAAAAAAATAGAAGGGACATCATTAATTAAATTCTCATCATCTAAAATAACAACTTTTCTTGCAACAACACTATTATCACTAACATCATAATAATGTAAATTATAAACCCCCGCTTCATTACCGACTTCACCAATGATATTTACTTGACCATTACTAGTATATAAAGGATCAACAAAATATGACCCCTTCACCAAAATGATTACACTTCTGCCATTAAGTTTTATTGTTTTGGCATTATTATCGACAATACTACTTTCATATTTTTTACAATAAAGATATGGTATATAATCACTTCCATTATAAAAAACTCCGGAAATATTACTACATTTACTATCGATATTAAAATTGATTGTTTTAGCATCTAGATACACTTCATGATTGACATTGATATAATTATCTTTAACATATTTTTGAGCAGCCTTAACCATCTTATTTTCAATTCTTCCGTACCTACTATCAGTACTAAAAAAATTAATTAAGAAAATAATTATTAATAGAGAAACAATCGTTATAATAATATTTTTTTTATTAATTTTATCTAGAATATCCCTTAAGAAATCAAGTTTACTACTCTCGTATTCTTCCTCTTCATAATCTTCATATCCAAAATTCATATAAACTCCATAATTATCTTTTTAATACATCATCATTATAGCATATATAAAAATATTAATTCAACTTTTTATTATAGAAGTGTTATCTTTTTTTCATTAACCATAATAATCTTTTCACTTTTCATTTTCTTTAATTCTCGCATCATGGCACTTCTATCTATCGAAAGAAAATCAGCGAGTTCAATATATGTTATTGGTATATTAAAAGTCTTTCTATTTTTACTTTTACTTATCATATTAAAATAACTTAATAGTTTTTCTCTAATCGTCTTTTTAGATAATAATTCTATTCTCTCATTAATTTTTGATATCTCATGCGACATTATACTAATAATATTATTAATGATTATAGGATTATTAATCAACAAGTTATAATCAACAAACATTATTAATGATTCACTAGAAGAAACAATAGAAATATCTTTATCATGATAAAGAAAAGGTTTACCAAAAATAGAATTACATTCTAAATTATCAATAATAATTCTATTACCATCAAGATCATACTTAATAACATTAGCACTACCATAGATAATAATTCCTGTTAAATCATTATCATAAAGATTATTAAAAATTAATTCATCTTTATTAAAATGTAGTTTTCTTGCTCCAATATTTTTGAGATAATTTGTTATTTCATCTTCACTCATATTTTTAAAAATGGATAATTCTTTCATAGATACCCTCAAAATTACACTTTTATTATACATAACTAATGTTGCAGTCGCAATAGATTTTTGTTATAATTATCAAGTGAGGATTTATGAGAGAAGAGAAAGTAAACATTAAAAAATTAAATGATAAAGCCGTTATTCCTACTTATGGTAGTGAATATGCAGCAGGAGCAGATTTATATGCTAATTTAGATGAAAAAGTAATAATTGAACCAGGAGAATCAAAATTTATTAAAACAGGTCTTTGTTTTGAAATACCAACCGGTCTTGTAGGACTTGTTTTTGCAAGAAGTGGACTTGCTTGTAAACAAGGTCTTGCACCTGCTAATAAGGTCGGAGTTATTGATTCTGATTATCGAGGTGAATTATTAGTAGCTTTATATAATCAATCAAAAGAAACAAAAGAAATTAATGATGGTGATAGAATAGCACAAATATCTTTTATTCCATATGTTAAAGGTTTATTTAATGAAGTAGACGAACTATCTGATACCAAAAGAGGTAATGGTGGATTTGGTTCAACAGGAGCAAGATAACTTTTATGTCAAATAAAGGTAACATTTGTTGAATGACTAAATTAAAAAGAATATAATAATCTTTGAGGTGAATTATGAAGATTATTAGAGTAAACAACGAAAGTAAAACATTAGCATGGGATGCGTTAATAAAATGTAAAATCAAGGGAGAACCTGCAATAATAGATTTTGGTCATGGATTTATGAATACAACTGACGATATTCCTGATGATTATATGGATATTAATATATATGATTTATATGATATTCTAAGAGATATTGCCATTAAAAGAAAAGAAGGACAATTAGAAGAATTAAATTGTAAAAAACTTATCAAAAAATAATCAATAATTAAGAGTAATCTTAATTATTTTTTTAACTATTCATTTTTTATTTCATAAAATAAGTTGAGGTGAATTATGAATAACATAGATATATATATTGTAACAAAGGGCGATACTTTATATAATATTGCTAAGAAATATCAAACAACATGGCAAGAGTTAATGCGCGTAAATAATATGACTAGTACACTTCTTCATATTGGAAAACAACTTATTGTACCAGGGAACAAAAAAGAAATAAAATACTATGTTGAAGATGGTGATACTTTATATAATATAGCCAATAAATTTAAAGTAGACAAAGATAAAATAAAAGAGTTAAATAACATGAATACTGATGATGTCATATTGGGAGAATTATTAATAATAAAAGGATAGTATTTTATTTACTATCCTTCATTTTTTGTTAACGTAATTTCGGTTGTTGCAATCTTACCATTACGATTATAAGTTACTTTTACTTTATCACCTGGATTATATTTATAAAGCAAATATTTTAGATAAGCAGCATTTTTAACATTTGATCCATTTAAGCCAATAATAACATCGCCACTTTCTAAGCCAGATTTAGCAGCACCACTATTTTCACTTATTTCAACAACAACAACGCCTTCTTCTACATCTTTTGGAAGAGTAATTCTTTGTTGCCATAATTGCCAACTATCAGTAACATTTAACATCGTAATACCAAGAAGTGGTCTTTCTATTTTCTTTCCTTCTTCTAGTGTTTTAATATGGCTTAAGGCGTAGTCCATTGGTATAGCGAATCCCATACCTTCAACAGCATTTTGAACAAGTTTCATGGAAATAACACCAATTACTTCACCATTAGTATTAAATAGTGGTCCTCCTGAATTACCAGGATTAACAGCGGCATTTGTCTGTAATACTTCCATTACCCAATCATCACTATTACTATTCTTAGTTGATACCTCAACTAATCTATTAAGTCCTGATATTATACCATTAGTAACAGTTCCACGAAATTCATAACCAACTGGTGCACCAATAGTAAATACCGTATCACCTAAACTAACCTTTGAATTATCTCCAGCTACAACACTATTCATATAATCTTTCTTCGCTATTTTAATAACTGCTAAATCAAGATATTCATCGCTTCCTAAAACTTTACCTTCTATCTCTTCATCAGTACTTGTTACAATCATAAATTTCGTACCACCATTTACAACATGATGATTTGTCATAACATATGCAGAATCACCTTCTATTTTATAAATAAAACCTGATCCACTACCTGCTAATTTATCATTTTGAAAATTTTTAACCATAACTACCGCATTGACTACTTTTTCAACTGAGGCAGATAGACTACCATTTTCCATAATAACGGTACTATTACATGACTTGCAAGTATTAGAAACCGTTGCAACTGTACCATCATTTTTTTCTACAATAGTAACACGATGCATTGAACTAAAATAATACATAGAAAGTCCACCTAATATAAACGAAATTAAAACAATTATTCCTAAAGAAATTTTATCTTTCATAAATTATCATCCTCTTTCTTATTTCATATTTACTAATTCTTCCCAATTTACAGGGAATCCCATTCTATCAAGAACTTTATTAATTGAAATACTTGATATATTTAATTCTAGATTATCGATATTATGTTCAATTTCTAAAACTAAATTTTTAAATTCCGTAGGTTTTAACATCGCTTTCATAATTATTATAAGTGCAAAAACATCATTTTTACCATAAACATATTCATCATTCGTAATATCAATTTTAAGGAGTCTATGATACTTAGTATCTGCTATCTGTCTTTGGGTTTTATTATCAAAAACAATATCTTCATGGGCACAAATATTACGATAATTTGATAACATAACCAAATAATTAGCAAAAGTTTCTGTATCTAAATTATATACATCAGCAATACTTAATTGATCTTCTCTTTTTAAAATAGAATATAATTCACCAATTATTCCAAAAGATAAAACCTTAACTAAAACCCACAATGGAATATAACCATAACTATTAACATAGTGCATGGTTGCAGAGTGACTTTCTGCATTCGATTTAATCTGTCTTTTCATTTTCCTAATAACATCATTTACTTGCTTATTCTTTTCTTGATTATTAGTAAAGTTCTTTCTATTCAAGTAATCTTTTTCATGATAACCATATTGCATTGATAACTGATAACTCATAATAGATTTAACATTATTTTCTACCGTCAAAATATTTTTAAATAAGATATTTCTAAAAGAACGATCAAATAAAAACAAGCTATACAACTCTTCAAAAGTTGTCCCTTCAATATATGTTTTATTAGTCATACTCTTCATAAAAATATGACGATATCCATTTAGAAAAAAATAATTCTCTCTTAATAATACATCTTTAGCATATTTAGGATCATTAACAGTTAATCCTTTATTTCTTAATATTTCAATTTGTTCATCCAACTTTTTAAACTCTTTATTTATACCCAACTTATCTCACCTACTTTATAAGTATATCACATCTTCTAAAATAATGTATGACATTTTTGTGAAAAATAAGTATAATTTATATATAATATGATAAAATTAATGAGGAGGATTTTATGCCAAGTACAATAACACATGCTTATATAGGAATTAAAGTTCTTGATAAATTAAACGATAAACCAAAACAAATAATAAATACTCATATAAATAATTATAAAATATATTGTCAAAATATGGATATATTATATTTTTATCATATATTATTATTACGAGGTAATATTATTCAAAAATTAGGTCATAAATTTCATAAAGAAAATGTTTTTAAGAGTTTTGAATTATTAATTAATGACAATAAAAATAATCAAGATAATGAATTATTTACTTTTATTTCAGGTTTAATTACACATTATATTGCTGATTCTACAATGCATCCTTATATTGATTATCTAGCACATAATGAAAATAGAAGATTACATATAGATAAACATTTTGAAATAGAAACATATATTGATAATTATATTGTAAATAACTATATAAATAAAGATTATCAAAAATATAATAATAGTAATTATGTCTTTAATTATACCGAAGAGAAAATTATAAATGAAGAATTAGACAAATTATTTAAATCATTATGGAATTATGATAATATGGGACATACATATTATAGAGCTTTAAAAGAAATGCATTTTGTTTTTAAATATCTAAGACATGATAGTTATGGTATAAAAAAAATATTATATATGATTCTTGATTTAAATCCTTT
>CACZNM010000041.1 GCA_902782535.1 uncultured Erysipelotrichaceae bacterium | reverse complement strand
TGTTTTGTAAAAATATAAATTAATAAAAACTAAAAAGCACGAAAAATCGTGCTTTTAAACTTATTGAATACACATAAAACACCTTTTAGAGCCACCCCCTAAAGAGAGATATTGATTAATGATATCTCTCATTTTGTTTATTAAAGGCCAATAAAATCATTGGTTTGCGAAAATTAATGATTTAAAGTAATTAAAATTGTTATTTCAAGTTTTCAAAAAACGTGTCTATATTCTATCAGTTTTGGATGATATTGTGTTATACTGTAATAGTAGAGGTGGAATTAATTATGTATGAGCAAATTAAGAATATGATTATCAAGAAAAAAAATGATATTGATAGTCAAACATTGTATTATTTTACAAATTATTTTTATGTACTTGTAGAAAGAGATTTAATTCCTAGTAAACTAAAACTAGAAGATTTAATTGATAATGCTTTATATTATGCACAAGAAGTTGTTTTCTATGATGAGAATAGTGATGTATATAGAAAATTAGGACCAGATGTAAAAGGATTGTGTGATCCTGAAACAAAGATACTTTATGTAAGAAATAATTTACCAGAACCACTTCGTGAAATGGTGATTTATCATGAACTACATCATGCAACTCAAACAAATAGAAAAAATGGTCAAGTTGGAATCAATCAAAATTTTAATATAGGTCGAATGATTATGGAAGCACAGACACAGTGGTTTGCAGAGGAAGTATATAAAACTATTCATAATGTGGAATTTGACGAAAGAGAAATCCCATCAGAGCAACTTAGAATGTTAAGTGGTGGCAGAATTGTATCGGCATTACATAATTATGAAATGTATGATGCTATGTTATCTAAACTAGCTATAATATTGGATGTTTCCAAAGATTTTTTCGTTTCAATTAATTTTTTATATAATAAAGATGAAGGCTTAAAACTATTAAAAGAAAAATATAATGAGAAAGCAAAAGAATTGAAAATAGAAAAGCCATTTTCTGAGTTATTGTATATGCTTGATTATATTTATGTTGTTGATTATTGCTTATATATAAATAACGAAGACAAAGAAGTTATTTTAAGTGGCAAAGAAACTGATGGTAAATATTGGATATATCCTGGTAGGGCAGAGAAATTATCGTTATTAAACGAAAGAAAAAATATTGATGAATTTGATATTATTTTAGCATTGGCATTAATTGAAAATGGTTTTGAACATGAAGAATTTTTCAAGTATATTGTTGACACTGGAAATAGAAAGAGGATTGTTGATTATGTTTCTGAAAATAAAAAGGGCAAATAAATTGGAAAATACGAATATGTAAAAGCTATTGATATACTATACATAAAATGTTATAATTATACTAGAGGAGAGATTGATATGGAAGAAAAGAGAGTTGATTTAGAAGGAATACTATATAACCAAGACGGAACGTTTAAACCAGTGACAGGTAATCATGGAAATGTAAGCGAAAAGCTAGCTCATTTACGAAATACTTATATGGAATCTGAAAGGGAGTATTTTGAATATTTATTAGCTATTGATAGTATACGTATTGAATTTGAAAGTTTATTAAATGAACATGCTAATAATTTGTTTGAGTGTGCAATGCAAATTCAAGAAAAATTAGAAACTGGAGAATTGGAAACAAGTGAAGAAAAAGCAAGGATGGAAACAATGAGTCCGGAAGAAAGAGAAGCATTTCATATGCAAAAATTGGAAAGAGCAGAAGGGTTAATGTGCTTATTATATGCTGCTGCTAAGGATAAAGTGAAAATCCTAGAATTAGGAGGTATTACCCCAAATAACTATAGTAGAAGTAGATAGTTTTTAAAGAGAGCAATCTCTTTTTTTAATTTTTAATCGATGTGATGAATGGTTAAAGAGATTTCTATTATTAAGAAAAAAACGTAATATTAAAAGTTAGCGGATTTTTATGGGTTGTGTTTTTCTACACAACTTTTTTATTAATATAATTTATCATAGCTAGAATTATGTTATAATATCTGTGTAGGTGAATGTATGAATATAAAAGGTATATTTGATAATGAAAATAATGTTTATTATGGCCATGGAACCGGAACAACTTCTTTATCAGTAATTAATTCGATAATGAATGATGGATTACGTTGTAGTCATGAATCACTATATTTTACAAGTGTTGCTTTATGTATGGGGAATAATGTTGATGATAGAACTATTAGTTTAATGAAAAAATGGCCCCATAAAGATTCTAAAATAATCATTATTGTATCTTTACCAATTAAATATAATATTATAGATTCAATAAGTATTGGTACGTATAATTGTGCTAATTCTGCCTATTACTATATTCCAAGTATTGAAAGTCGTGAGAAATATAGACTAACAGAATCAAATTATGTTATGCCAGAATTTATAAAAGGATATTATGATTCTTTAAACGATAAATTTGTTCCCAATCCAAAATATTATGAATTACTTTCTCTTGATGAACAAAAAAAGTTATTTGAAAAAGTTAAATTTAATTATATAACGGTTATAAATAATACATGTGGGATTAATAAATATCGTGAAATATTAGAAAGATCGGATGCGGGAGAATTTCCATTAACTGATAAAGATATAGAAATTGCTAAAAAAATGAATTGTAATAATCTTTTTAATTTACTTAGTAACAAGATAAAGGATAGAAAAACAGTTACGTTTGATAATCAAACAGTAAGTATCGAAAAATATTTATGGCAATATGTTTATCCTTTTTTACCATCAAATGGCATAATAATAATGAAAGATAATTCTGTTCATTTAGTTAGTGAATTTATCGAGAATTATATTTTTAAAGAATGTATTAATAAATATCATGGTGATGCTCGAAAATATCTTTTTGAAAAGACAAAGAATAATTTAGGTACAACTTTATTCGCTACTGATTTAATATTTAAAGATAATTATAGTAATATTTTAATTAAAGATATTACAAATTATATAAGTAAAGATTTGTTAGAAAAAAAAATAACTATATTTGATGGAACACAAATGACAGTAAAAGATTATATTGAAAATATTTATGGACCATATGTTCCTTATAATGGAAAAGTATATTTAAAAGATGGTAAAGAGATTACTACAAAAGAATTTATTGAAGAGTATTTATTTAAAGATAACAATATTGTATATAATGGTAATATTGAACAAATATTATTGAATTTAACTTGTAATAATAATGGATTTATTGTTACTGATAAGAATGACTTAATTAATAATCTTGAAATAATTAAGAATTCGCTTGAAAATGTCAAGAAAAAGGAAGTTCTTGATGATGAAATTGAATTAGATGAAGAATTTAATAAAAATTAGTTTTTATGAATGGAAATTTGTGGAAAAAAGAAAGATTATTTATAATTATTTGTTTCGTTAACATAAGGAACATTTAATTATAAAATATAGCAATATACAAAAAAACTTTACTTTTCAATCATTTTGTGGTAATATATACGCTGCCAAGGGGGAGATTATGAAGAAAAATTTAAAAATATGTGCTTCATTAGCAAGTTTGATTATAGCAGGGAATACTTTTGCATTATCAACTGCAAATGGTGAAGTAGTAGGCAATAATATGAACATATACAAATCAAATAAAGTGATTTGTGATGTTCCATGTGACAAATATATTGTGCAAGATGGTGATACATTTTTAGATATCGCTAGAAAGGTAAATAGTCATTATAGGGAAGTAGAAGGTAAAAATGTTGTTTATTTGGATGATGAAGCTTTAAGTCGTGTACTTATGAGAATGAATATTCAAGCACTTCCAATTAATCCGCATGATATTATTCTTATTCCAGATACATCAGTTGATAGTTATAATTTGATGATATCTATTAATGGTTATGCTGAAAATCATTATTTTGATAACGTTGTTAGTAACAAGGGTTTAAACGAAAGTGTGTATACTAATATTCCAGAAGTTCATCATGTTGTAACACCAACAGAGGATAGAATACCTTTAAATAGTGATGAAGTTTTAGCATTATTAACAGAAGTATATGGTGTAGATGGTCACATGGATCAAACTTACGGATGGAGTATTAATGTTGATTTAGATACTGCTCAAAGTATTTTAGCCTATTTAGGACTTGATGATAAATATTATTTAAGTGATTCACCTGATGCTCTTCATTTAGTTACTGATGGTAGTAATCCAGGATATTATGATTTAACTGAGTCACTTATATATTCACCATTTGAATTAAATGAAAAACAAACTAGAACACGTTAAGATAAAGAGTCTATACAAAAAAGTATAGATTTTTTTATTCTATTCTTTACAATCTTTCATATTATGATATAATCTTCTTAAAAGAGGAGTATGTATGGAAAAGAAAATAAGAAATTTAATAGATATTAGAGATTTATCAACTAAAGAAATTGATGATTTAATTGAAGTAGCTAATGACATTATTAATCACAAGGAGAAATATTCTCATAAATGTGATGGTAAGATATTAGCTACTTTATTTTTTGAACCAAGTACGCGTACAAGATTAAGTTTTGAATCAGCAATGTTGAGATTAGGTGGCAAGGTACTTGGTTTTTCGGAAGCATCATCTAGTTCAACAGCCAAAGGTGAAACACTTGCTGATACAGTATGTGTCGTTAGTGGATATGCTGATATTATTGCAATGCGCCATCCCAAAGAAGGAGCTCCTATGGTAGCAGCTTCTAAATCAATGGTTCCTATTATTAATGCTGGAGATGGTGGTCATAATCATCCCACACAAACTCTTACAGATTTACTTACGATTAAAAGGGAGAAAAAAAGTTTTAATAATTTAACAATAGGTTTATGTGGTGATTTAAAATTTGGACGTACTATTCATTCTTTAATCGCTGCTATGTCTCGTTATGATAATATTAAATTTGTTTTAATTTCACCTGATGAGTTAAAATTACCAGATTATATTATTAATGAAGTTTTAGAAAAAAATAATATTTCGTATGTTGAAACTGATAATATGATGGAATATATGAATGAACTAGATATTCTTTATATGACAAGAGTACAAAAAGAACGCTTTTTTAATGAAGAGGATTATTTGCGATTAAAAGATTATTATATTTTAGATAAGAATAAATTAATTAATGCTAAAAAAGATTTATGTATTATGCATCCACTTCCTCGTGTTAATGAAATTAGTCCAGAAGTTGATAATGATGAACGAGCTAAATACTTTGAACAGGCCTATAATGGTGTATATATAAGAATGGCTTTAATACTTAAATTATTGGAGGTTAAATAATGAATATTGATACTATTAAAGATGGCTATGTTATTGATCATATAACATCAGGTAATGCGATAAAAATATATCGTATGTTATCTTTAGATAAACTTGATTGTCAAGTTGCTTTAATTACGAATGCCAAAAGTAAAAAAACAGGGACGAAAGATATTATTAAAATTGGTTCACTAATTGATATTAATCTAGATAAAATCGCTTTTATTAATCCTCTTGCAACAGTTAATATTGTTCAAAATGAAAAAATAATTGAAAAGAAAAAATTAGATATGCCAGAATGCTTAGTCAATGTATGCAAGTGTAATAATCCTCGTTGTATTACATCAACAGAAAGAAATCTTGATCAAATATTTAATTTAGTTGATAAAGATAATAAAATATATCGTTGTTATTATTGTGAAAGTACATTAGAAAAAGATAAATTCATATATTGATTTTACTAAATTTTACAATAATTAAAAAAAAACAAGATATTTGAATTGAAATTCTATCTTATAAAAAGCAATATATGTTATTATAAGAATGCGGAGGAAAAATGGAAAAAAATATTGATGAAAAAAAGAAAAAGCGAAATATTATTATTGGAATTTTAATTCTAATTATTGCCTTATTAGCTACAATATGCTTATATGTTATATCTACAAAAAGTGATAAAAAGGAAGAAACTAAGCAAGGTAATGATAATACAATTACAGAAACAGATGATTATCAAGAATATGATATGACGAAAGCATATGATTTACTTCTTAAAATTGGCTATGATAATAAGGATTATTATGATAATATAAAAACTATTAAGATTAAAGATATACCAATGAGTTATAAAGTGGCTATGGCAATTAATGCTGTTGAGAGAGAAGATTATGATAATGTATCTGAAGATGATGTCAAGAAAACTTATGAAGCTATGTTTAATGACAGTTATACATCTGTTAATGAAGCTGTTGGCGGTTGTGAAAAATGGAAAAAAAGTAATGATGGATACTATAGATTTGATGGTGGTGGATGTGGTTCAGGATCAATATCTAATGATGCATTAGATACAATTGTTTCATCTTTTATACGTAAAGGTAATGTTCAAATAATTGCTTTCGTTGCTATCTTTGATTTATATGAAAAACATGAATTACGTGATTACACAACTGATAGATTGATTTTAAAAGATTCATCAATTAATGAAAATTTAGAGTATGCTGAAGAACTTGAAAAATTTAATCTTTTACAGTATGCAAATGAATTTCAACAATACAAATTTACATTTGTTTTTAAAAATGGAAATTATGCATTAGATAGTATTGAACCAATTAATGATTAGAAAAGAACGATAAAAAATATCGTTTTTTTATATAATAATTTCATTATTGATAAAAATATGTTATATTATAGGTGTGCGATGATAGGTGGAGAGAATTATATGAATGGATTTAGTATTTTAATGTTTATTTTTGCTATATCAGTATTATTAGTAGGTTTTTATATGTACACTGGCCATAAAGTTGGTATATTAACATATCGAGTTGCTTTTAGGAATTTATCTAAAAAAGAATGGGTTAATATTGGTAAATGGACAATGATAGCAAGTATCTTTATTTTTGTTATTGCTATTGTTGGTTTAATTTTTATTAAGGATTAATTAAAGGAGAAATAATGAAAAAAGGAAAAAAAGGCTCAATCTTTTTTATCATTGTTATTTTTTTAACGTTAGGTTTACTATTCTGGTATTTACCTAAAGAAAATGAAAAAGAATGTAAAGAAAGAGTTTTCGATGATTTAAGGGAAAAAAGTAATAATGCTTTAAAAGCGATTGTAGGAATAGTTCCAGAAGAAGAAAAAGATGGTTTAAAAAGTCGTAATGGTCTTGGAAGTGGAGTTATTTTTGATAAGAAAGATAAAACTTATTATTTTGTAACAGCCGCGCATGTTATTGATAATATCGATAAGGTTTATAAAATATTTACGAGAGATACTGTCTTTAGTGGTGAAGTTGTTAATACTGATAGCGATGTAACTTTTGAAATACCAGATGAAAAATATTATGAATCATTAATACCATCTAAAATTGAATATATAAGTGAAGCGGCAGATCTCGCAATATTAAGTTTTCAGTATGATGGTGATTTACCAGTTATGGAATTTTCTAAAATTAAACCAGCGATTAACGATCGTATAGTTGTGATTGGTCATCCTGAAGGAGAAAGATATCAAGTAACTTATGGATATATAAAATCAGAGATTAAAGATGCTAAGATTAAAGATAGTAATGATGATATAATTAATGCTAAAGTTATTGAACATAATGCATATATGAAACCTGGTAATAGTGGGGGAGTTGCTTTAAATGATGCTATGCAGATTGTAGGGATTAATATTGGGGGAGTATTTAATATTTTAGGATACTATGATGTTGGATATATGATACCTCTAAGTATCGTTCAAGAAAATATTAATACTTGGAAAAGTAAGTAAATAATTTGAAAGACTGGGTGATAAGTATTATCTAGTCTTTTTTTATGACAAGAAACTGATTAAATATTGAGAAGTATGAATAAGTTTGTTATAATAAATCTATATTAATTTGTAAGGAGATAATATGTTTGAAAATAAAAAGATATTAATACTTGGTATGGCAAGAAGTGGTATCGCTGCTGCAAAATTATTAGTAAAAAAAAATAATGAAGTAATTATTAATGATATGAAAGAAGAAAAATATCATGATTTAAAGGATGTTCTAGAACTAAAAAATAGTGGTGTTCAATTAATATTAGGAAGTCATCCAGATGATTTATTAGATAAGAGTTTTGCATATTTAATTAAAAATCCTGGTATTAGAGATGATCATAAATATGTTTTAAAAGCAAGAGAATTAGGGATTAAAGTAATTAATGAAGTAGAACTTGCTTATAATCTATTACCTAAAAATGTTACTTTGATTGGTATTACAGGAACTAATGGTAAGACAACAACAACAACTCTTACCTATGAAATTATGCATGAAGCTTTCCATGATAGAGTTCATTTAGCAGGGAATATTGGTTATCCTTTATGTAGTATTATTGAAAAGGTAAAAAAAGATGACATTATTGTTATGGAAGTATCTGTTCAACAAAGTATTAATATTGATAAATTTCATCCACATATTGGATTATTAACTAATTATAGTCCTGC
>CACZNM010000040.1 GCA_902782535.1 uncultured Erysipelotrichaceae bacterium | reverse complement strand
TATTATTTTCTAAATTGATACCATTATTATTCAATATACTTGTCGTATCATTATCATGATGATTAATTGTAAAACTGTTTATACTATCTATTCTCGCTAATACACTATGGTTATACGTTATACTACTATTTTTATCTAAATTAATATTTATATTGACACTATTATCTTTATTTAAACTATTGATAATTAATTTACTATTTTCTTTCAAAGTGATATCAAGTTGATAGTTATTAGTACCTATTATTACTAATTTATTTTCCACATTTTTGTTAACAATTATTTTATAATCAGAAATCTTATCCACAATTAAATGAGGGAGTTTTTCATTACCTATTATTATCTTATTCATCATATGAATCACTACCTAGTAAATCTGTCTTATCGTAACCATTTTTTTCTATCTTTAAAGCAAGTTTATAATCACCACTTAAAATAATAGTACCATCTTTCATCATATGAACATAGTCTGGTTTAATATAATTTAGTATTCTTGTATAATGCGTAATTAATATTACAGAAGTATCAGGATTATCTTTTAAGTAATCGTTAATATTTCTGCAAACAATTTTTAAACTATCCACATCAAGCCCAGAATCAAGTTCATCAAAAATAATTAATTTTGGTTTTAACATCTTTATTTGAAGTACTTCATTTTTCTTTCGTTCTCCACCAGAAAAACCACTATTAAGATTTCGATGCATCATATCGTGATTCATAGATAAATCATCAATACCATTTTCCATATTTTTAATAAATTCATATAGTCCAACTGGTTTATCACGATTTTCATTTAAAGCCGTTCTAATAAATTCACTATTCGTAATACCATCAATACTAAGAGGATTTTGGTAACATAAAAAGATTCCCATACGTGCTCTTTCATACGTCTCAAGTTTCAAGATACTTTTCTTATCAACAAGAATATCCCCTTTAACAATCGTATAATTATTATTTCCCATTATTACATTCGATAAAGTACTTTTACCTGTTCCATTAGGGCCCATAATAGCATGCACTTCACCGGGCTTAATTAATAAATTAAAATTTTTTAATATTTCTTTATTTTTAACATTTACATAAAGATTTTTTATTTCTAATTCCATTTCACATCACGTAGATATTTTAGCATTAAATAACCATTTTAACAAGATTTAAAGCAAAATAAAAATATTGGTTATCCAATATTTTCTCATTTTTCAATATGTACATCCAATTGATTATATGGAATAGTAATATTTTCTTTATCAAATTCCTTTTTGATATCTTCTAATAAATCAAATTTTACATTCCAAAAATCATCTTTATCTACCCAAACACGTATTGTATATTCAATACTACTTTCTTTATAATTAGTTAATCTCACAAAAATATCTTTTTCTTTATTAACTCTTTTTTCTTTATTAATAATTGCTTTAAGACATTTTAATACATCATCAATAGAATTATCATAAGAAACATCAATAGCAATATCAAGTCTTCTGTCTTTTTCTTTAGAATAATTAATAAGTGGTGAATTAGCAAGATTACCATTAGGAATTGACACAATTCGATTATCTGGTGTAATCAAAGTAGTATAGAAAATTGAAATACTTTTGACAGTTCCAGAATCAGCATGAGTATCAATATAATCCCCAACTTTAAATGGCTTGAATGCTAAAATAATTAGTCCTCCTGCAATATTCGAAAGTCCACCTTGAAGTGCTAATCCAATGGCAACACCACAACTACCTAAAAGCGTAATAATTGAAGTTGACGGTATACCAATAATTCCTGCTACAGTAATAAGTAAAATAACATTTAAAATCGTTTTAAGAAAACTAAGCAAAAAACTTGAAACACTTTTATCAAGTTTATTAAATGCTCTCCCTTTTTTTATTAGTTTGGTTAATAGTTTAATTAACTTTCCTCCAACAAATAATATTACAATAATGTAAATTAATTTTAAACCTGCATCAACCCATAAATCATTTAATTTATCTAATAATTTTTCCATTATTTATTCTCCTTTATTTTTTCCGTTAATTCATATAATTTATTTAAAGCTTCCATTGGTGTTAAATTTAGTGGATCAATTCTTTTTAGTTCTTCTTCTATTTCGTTTTTATCATCTTTTTGTTCTTCTTCAAAATCAAATGATGTTTGCATAACATTACTTTTTTTATTACTGTTTTTCTTTTCATAGATAGACAATATTTCATTGGCTCTTTCGATTACTTCCTTTGGAAGATTAGCGAGCATGGCAACATTTATACCATAACTTTTGTCAATTGCACCATCTTTTACTTTATGTAAAAAAGTAATATTCCCTCCTTCTTCAGAAGCTGATACATGAATATTTTTTATTTTCTTTAAAGATTTAGACATACTAGTTAATTCATGATAATGCGTAGAAAACAATGTTTTACAGTGAATATGATCATGAATATATTCTAAAATAGCTTCTGCTAAGCTCATTCCATCATATGTTGCAGTACCTCGTCCTAATTCATCAAACAAAATTAAACTATTCGCTGTTGCACCCATAATCGCTTTATTCGCTTCTTTCATCTCGACCATAAAGGTACTTTCTCCACCAACTAAGTCATCACTCGCTCCAATTCGAGTAAATATCTTATCGAAAATAGGGATAGTACAACTTTTACAGGGAACAAAACTACCTATCTGTGCCATAATAGCGATAATAGCAAGTTGACGCATATAAGTACTTTTCCCTGCCATATTAGGACCGGTTATTAATAAAATATCCGTATTCTTATCCATCATTATATCATTAGGAACATAATCGTTTTTATTAACTTTCTCCACCACGGGATGACGTGAATCAACAATATTTATAATCTTTTCCTCCGTTAATATTGGTCTTGTATAATTATTAGCTTCCGATACATTAGCAAAAGATATTAACATATCAACTTCAGCAAGAACTAAACTTATATCCTGTAAATCAGTAATATATTTTTTGGTAATATCTCTTATTTCCATAAATAAACTATATTCCAAATTTATTATTTTTTCTTCAGCGCCTAATATTACTTGTTCTATTTCTTTAAGATCTGGCGTAATAAAACGTTCTCCTGTTGTCAATGTTTGCTTTCTTATATATCCCCATTCATCTTTAACATCTTTAATATTACCTTTACTAATTTCGATATAGTAACCAAAAACTTTATTATATCCAACTTTTAAATTCTTAATACCGGTTTTTTCTCTTTCTTTCTTTTCAATATTAAGAATATAATCTTTACTATTTTTACGAATACTTTTTAATTC
>CACZNM010000039.1 GCA_902782535.1 uncultured Erysipelotrichaceae bacterium | reverse complement strand
TTCTTTAATAGGTAAAATAGTTAATGTTAAAATACTTGATGCTAAGAGTTTTTCTTTGGATGGTGAATTAGTTGAATAATAAAGAAATACTTCATAAAATTGATGAAATAATAAATAAAATAGAGAGTAGTGAATTATATCTAAAATATCTTGATATAAAGAAAAAAATAGATAATAATAAAGAACTTGTAATGTTAATTAATGAAGTTAAAGTATTACAAAAAGATGTTGTACATCATTTAGATAAGAAAGAAAAATTAAATAAAAAAATTGATGAATTAAATACTTATCCTTTATATCGAGAGTATAACAATGTAATCTATGAAATTAATAATACTTATGCAATTATTGAAAATAACTTAAATAATTACTTTTATCGTAATGTTTAAGTTTTTTTATGTTATACTAAAGATGGAGGATTTATGGAAATATTAAAAAATATTTTTAGAGAATATGATATAAGGGGAGTATATAATACGGAATTAAATGAAGAAGTAGCTTATCATATTGGCAGAGCTTTTGGTACAAATTTAAGAAGAAAGAATATCAAAGAAACAGTTGTTGCACATGATAATAGATTATCAAGTGATACTTTAGAAGAGAATTTAGTTCATGGTTTAGTTGATTGTGGAATCATTGTTAGAAGAATAGGTCTTGCTACAACACCAATGTGTTATTTCGCTGCAAATTATTTAAAGACTAATTCTAGTATGATGATAACAGCATCACATAATCCTAAAGAGTATAACGGCTTTAAATTTTCCTATAATGGTATTCATAATGCTTATGGTAAAGAGGTTATGGAAATATATGATTTAATAGAAAAACAAGATTATGAAGATGGTCATGGTACGATAGTTAATGATGATATAAAAGAAGCCTATATTAATTTAGTTATTAATAAACTTGATATTAAAAGAAAAATAAAAGTAGTATATGATTGTGGTAATGGTACCGCTAGTGTCATTGCCAAAGATATTTTTAAAAGACTTCCTAATATTGAAGCGATTCCTTTGTTTGATGAATCAGATGGGAATTTCCCTAATCATCATCCTGATCCATGTATTGAAGAAAATCTTGCGGTGTTAAAAAAGATGGTTATAGATAATCACGCTGATGTTGGTGTTGGATATGATGGTGATGCTGATCGAGTAGGATTTATTGATGAAAAAGGACATTTTATTGAAATAGATAAATTTTTAGCGATAATGTGGAATTATTTATATGATAAAGTAGAAAAAAAAGAATGCTTATTTGATGTTAAATGTTCTAAAACTTTGGAAGATGAATTAATAAAATTAGGTGTTAAACCAGTAGAGTATAGAACAGGTAATTCTTATACAAGATGTGCATCAGCAGAAGGAAATTATCCACTTAGTGGTGAATTATCAGGTCATGTTTATTTCCGTGATAAATGGCCTGGGTATGATGATGGAATATATGTTGGTATGCGATTAATTGAAATGTTATCGAATACTGATAGGCCTTTAAGTAGTTATTTAGATGGTTTAGAAAAATATTATTCAACACCAGAGATAAAAGTAAAAACAACAGATGATAAGAAATTCCAGATAGTTGATAAAATGAAAGACTATTGTGAAAAGAAGGGGTATCATTTTATTACTCTTGATGGTGTTAAAGTAAAATTTGATGATGGATTTGCCCTTGTACGTGCTTCTAATACTGGCCCTAATATTACGATGCGATTTGAAGCAAAAGACGAGAATAGATTAGCAATAATTAAGAAAGAATTTGAGGAAGAACTAAAGAAATATTTGTAAAAAATAATTGACAATATTAAGTCAAAAATGGTATGATAATTAAGTCATTTGGAGTTGTACTCAAGAGGCTGAAGAGGCTCCCCTGCTAAGGGAGTAGGTCGGGTTAAACTGGCGCGAGGATTCGAATTCCTCCAACTCCGCCATTAATGACTATAAGCCTTGTATTTCCTTATAAATACAAGGTTTTTTCGTGCTTTAAATTATAGATGGGTATTCTAATTGTTTTTTTCTATTTTGGGGTATTTATCACAAAATATCATAAAATATCACAACTTTTGGCTACTTTTTTGGCTACTATTTTAGGGTTTAAAACCAATAAATATAATGAGATATGAAATAAGAGTTAAAAAAAGTGGCTACAAAAATTGAAAAAATGTGTTGAAAGGAGAAAAATGGCTAAACAATTAGAAGATTTACGCTTTACAATGACACAAGATATGGAAAATACTTTTATTGAAATGATGTTAATTAGACAATTGTTAAAAGGTGGAGATTTAAACAAAACCGATAAAAGTGTTTTAGAAAATGAGTTAAGTGATTTAACCGCGTTATTTGTATTGGAGTTTCGTAAGCATAACAAAAAAGCAAAAAAAGAATATGAAGATATTATGAATAGTTAAAAAAAGAAAGAGATAAGCAATAATTAAACTTTGCCTATCTCTTTTTTTATTTCATCAATTACACCTAACAATACCTTATTTTTACTATTGCAAGATAAAAATAAATCATCAATAGTTTTTAATAGTAAAATTATTTGTAGTTTACTAAATGCCTCATTAAATATTTTTTTGCCATAGTTAGTTGTTGGCATATTAATATATAATTTCATAGATATACCTTTCTTAAGCCTGGTTTTTTATAGAAAAAAGCAGTTTAATTTCCTGCTTCTTCGACAGCTTTCTTGCTGGATATAAAGGTAAGTTTTTCAACAATAACATCTAGAACCTTATGTTTTACATTATCTTTTTCGTAGGTATTAGTTTGTAGTCTACCACGTACACCAATCATATCGCCTTTATGGCAATATTCATTAATATTGACTGCTAGTCCTTCCCATAGAATGCAATTAATGAAATCCGTTTCATAGATACCATCGGGATTTTTGAAACTTCGATTTACAGCAAGGCAGATAGTAGTAACTTCTTTACCAGTATCTAGTTTTTTAACTTCAATATCATTTGCTATTCTTCCAACAAGCATTAAATTATTCAATAGAATTCCTCCTTTCAAATTCATGATAAGAAATATTAGAATGATTGTCAAAGTGGACAAAAAGACATATTTAAGCTATATTTTTTTAAAATAGTTAAAACCCTATAATAAAAAGAGAAATTTAAGTTTAAAATCTATTCTAAATTTCTCTTTTTTGTCATAAATATTTTTTTTGCTTATTTACATAAAATTACATTCGTATTTACAATTATTTACAGAACTCTTTTGATTAATTGATTAAGTTCTACAGCATATTCCAATGGAAGTTCTTGTTTGAATTTATCGATAAAGCCAAGAATGATTAATTCTGTTGCTTTTTCTTTTGTAATACCTCTAGTCATTAAATACATTAAGTTTTCTTCACTAATTTTACTAACTGTTGCTTCATGAATTATATTACTTGAATCATTTTGATTTATATTAATAGGGTATGTATCACTCTTACTTATATTATCTAGAATTAAACTATCACATTTCACAAAACTTTCACTATTAGTTGCACTTTTTTTAATTTCCACTTTACCACGATATGTAGCATTACCACCATTTTTAGCGATAGAATTAGAAATGATTCTACTAGTTGTATTTTTTCCTATGTGAATCATTCTTGCACCAGTATCTTGGATTTGATTATGTGATGCAACAGAAATAGTTATACAAGTACCACTAGAATTATTTCCCTTTAAGATACATGCTGGATATTTCATTGTTATACCACTACCAATATTTCCATCAATCCATTCCATCTTACCATTTTCTTCTACTAAAGCTCTTTTGGTAACTAAATTATAAACATTATTAGACCAATTTTGAACAGTAGAGTAGCGACATGTACTATTTTTTCCAACATATATTTCAACTACAGCAGCATGAAGACTTGATTCAGAATACTCTGGAGCAGTACAACCTTCAATATAGTGAAGATTACTATCATGATCAACGATAATTAGACTTCTTTCAAATTGTCCCATATATTTAGAATTAATACGAAAATAACTTTGAAGAGGTCTATCAAGTGTTGTAAAGGGTGGTATATATATAAAACTTCCACCAGAAAAAACACAGCTATTTAGGGCTGCAAATTTATTATCATTGTTACTAACAATTTTACCAAAGTATTTTTTTACTAAATCTGGATATCTTTTAATAGCATCATCAATAGAAGTGAAAATAACTTTTTTCTTTTCTAATTCATTAATCATATTATGATAAATCATTTCGCTTTCATATTGAACACCTAATCCATCCATTTTCTTTTCACTGTCGATAACTCCTAGGTCTTGAAATTCATTTTTTATGGAACATGATATTTTATTCCAATCATTAGAAATATTATCAAGATTACTTTTATAGTAAATTATGCTATCATAATCTATTTTATATTTTGGCCCAAATATTGGATTATCTATTTTTTTGAATAGTTCATAACTTTTTACTCGATAATCTGAAAAATATTTATTTTCTTTTTTTATCGCTGATATCTTTTTGATATTCCTTAAGTTTAATCCCTTTATCTCCATTTGCATCACCTGTGCGCTTTCTTTTAAATATAACCCATATTTCTGATACTATATAATCGATAATAAACGAAAAAATAAAGCTGATAATAAATGATGCAATCATTGTTGCAAGAACATTAAAAATCTTAATATCAAATATTCTTAGTAAATTAACATATTCAAAAAGAACATATGATAATAGATTAATAAAAGTAATTATTAGTGCGAAAACAAGAGCTTCTTTTAGATATCTTTTTTTTCTTTTTTTCTTATCTTCCTTGCTTTTCCCTAAAGGAATAGATTTATCACTAGTTTTTTCTTTTACATTTTTATATGCATCACTACTAACATTTTTTATTTCTTCAATATCTTTTTTGATACTGCTTTTTTTTGTCTGTTTAAGTTTTTTATCTTTTGGACTATTTTTTTTAATGCTTTCTTTTGTTAGTACTTCTTTAGGAACATTTTTCTTTTTAATACTATCTTTAGTAGGAACTTCTTGAAGAATAGCATCATCTTTTTTGCTTTCCGTTTGTTTTTTTCTTTTTGTACGGTAAGCTTTTTGACTGTTTTCATACTTCCTTTTATTGATTTCTTTTTGTGTTAATGATTTTCTTTTTGTTTTATAACTTTCGATTTGATTTATATCA
>CACZNM010000038.1 GCA_902782535.1 uncultured Erysipelotrichaceae bacterium | reverse complement strand
TTTATCGGATGTATTCTTTCCTCTTACTGTAAATGTTACATAATTATCATTCCTTGCTCTTGCTTCCTCTTTTGTCATTGGATATATCCCAGTAAGATTAACACCCTCTACTCCATCTGTTAATGTTAAAAAAAGATCTCCTGCTAATAATCTTTGGTTTGATAATTCACCACGATAATTAAACCATGCATAACTTGCGCTTAATAACAAAATCAAGATTAAGCTAATTAGAATAATTATTTTTTTCTTCATAATCGCCTCACCACATTTGATAATTACTACCTTCCTTATAATAATAATGCTAACATATAATTATAATTTTGTAAATTAATTATCTAATTTTTACAAAAAAAAGATGCTAACTTGCATCTTTATCTAATATTAATCCCCATCCAGTAACAATACCACGACCGCCAGTAACTGTCTGTCCCATAATATTTTTAGGATGATTAATCAATTTACCTTTAATAACTAATTGTGTACTTGTTCCACCGTCCAAATTTGCAGCGTTATAAGCCCCATATAACTCTAAAGTATCAATAACTTCTTTCATATTTGGACCTGCTGTATGTGTGCCTTCTGTAACAAGGAACAAAACAATGCCATCTTTTCTTTGGGCAATAGCAACACGAGCAGCACGAGAAAATCCTCCAGCACTATCTTTAAAATCAGGTCTTTCGCCATTAATCATCAAAAACGGTCCAAATTGTAATGCATCACGCATTCCCATCTCTACTGCTTCCTCACCTGTTGCATGAACCAAAAGAAGTTTATTATCGTTCGTAAAACCTATTAAATCTGTTTGTTTAGAAGTTGGTGACCATATAACTTTTCCATCTTTAATAACATAACCAATAGGAATATCACTACCATATCCATAATCAACAAAGCCACCACCATTGATTCCTACAACAGCATTTAATCTTTTCGTCATCTTTAAAACTGTTTCTTTTCCTGCGCTATTAGATGTATTAAACTTTTTACCAGTAAGGATATGAACCTTACTTGGATCATATATAGCGACTAAATGTCCATCATATTTTCCAACTTTAACTTTAATATATTTATAATCTTCATTACCGGCATCTCTTGTTAGAATTGCTTCATCATATTCATTATCATAACTTTCCCTTGGCTTAGTATCAATAACAACTTGATTTAAATCAATTTTCTCATCAATCTCTGGGACAGAATTTAAAGCCGTTACCTCTTTTATTCTTTTATCACTATAAAACACATGCGCAATATATCCATGGGTTTTAGTAACAGTTGCTGTCGAAATAATTGTATTTTGTAAATTTTCAAATACTGGTGAATATACTACAAAAAAGCATATTGCAACAATTATATCTAAAACTACAAATGTAATTGTTAATTTCTTCATACTACTCTCCTAATATAAATAATCCATCAACATATTTTAATTTATTCACTGTATCCTTGGAAAGACTTATACATGGTCTTACGCTTCGGTAAGTAGTTATTCTACTAGGTCTTAAAGGATTTTCATAAACTAAAATACGTTCTTCCATACTTGTTGATGTAAAGTATGCCTTTATATTACTATCAAATTTAATATCTAATATATTTGGTATACCAACTTTCGCTTTAACTGTGGTATTTTTTACATCACTTATACTATCTTTATAAGCCCCAATATACCAAGTGTTTTCAACTAATAAATCCTTATAAGATAAACTATTCAAATATGTTTCATTAAGATATGTCATTAAACTAGAACCATCATAAGTTAGTTTTTCTTTATCGAAATCAATTTGTTTTTCAATTAAATCTTTTCGCATTAATTTAATATTATCTTCTATATCATAAACAATCCACTTATCATTATCTAATACTACTTCACTACCAACAGATAATTTATCAACACTTCCTACTTGATAAGGATTAGCGATAGTACCATCACCATCTTTATATAAATTTGTCTCTTTTAATCTAACTACTGGTCTAATTTCATAAAAAATATTAGCGTCACTCTCACTTACATTAGTACCATTAGTATGCCATACTTTTTCATTACCAAAATCACTTAACCAAACAAGTTCTTCTTCTTTTACTAAGTATGATTTACCTTTATTTACACTATTTAAAAAGTTCATAACATCCAATAGCTTAACGTAGTTATCATTATCTTGCTTTTCACAAGTAATCTTTGTCAATTCTGTTATTTCATTGGTACAAAAACTTGTTGTTGTTAATAAAGATTTATCTAAATTATTTAAAAAGTCATTATTTAAATACTTAAAAATATCTGAATCTTTAAAACTTTTTATTTCTTTACTCCATGGTAAAAGACTAATATAATCATCTAAGACAATATCAATAGATTTATCAGCATTTATTCTTACAATTCGCCACAACATATTATTATATTTTAAATAATTATTAGTAACATTACCTTTATATATATAATTTCCTGATGAACTAAACAAACCATCTTCATCATCTGTAGCATATTCAGTTTTATTTGTTATATAATTTGCAAGAAAAACACCACTTGTATTACTGTCAATTTTAGGATTATATATACGATAATATTTAATAAATCGAAGTCCATAAAAAACACAACAACCTAAAATAAAGATAGCACTAAAACTGCAGAATATTATCTGCATTTTACGAACAACCGATTTTTTTAGTTTTTTCTTAGTTTTCTTAGGATTTTCATCACTTTTTATTTCTTTTTTAACTTCTACTTTTTTCTCTACATTATTTTTTTTTGTTATGATTAAATCATCATCTATATCTAAATATTCAATTTCTTCTCTCATAATTACCTCTTATTCCGCTTATAATTATATCATACGAATATATTTTTACAACAAATATTATTCACTAATTGTATAAGGATTATTAAAAGTTCCATCTCCACCAGTAATTTTTATACTTTCTTTTAAATAAAGTGTTGGATGAACAACATGAAAACCACCCCATGTTGCATGACGCCACAAAGAATTAGAGTCATGTACAATACGATTTTCTACATCATCATAAGGCGTTATTGTCCACATTTTTAATGGTACAGTCTCATAATCTAATTGCTGGGCTGCAAACATTTCGCCAATTCTTGATATTCCAACTTTGCCAATATATATTTTATCACTCGCAGTATATTTATTACAATCTTTAACTCTTACACTATCCAAATTAGCATCAGTACATATAGTATTCTTATAACTTGTATAATCAGGATATTTACCTAAATAATAAATTCCATCAACTACCATCTTTTGGTAATCCAAAGAAATAGTAGGAAACCATATATTAGGTAAATAGTAATCCCACCATTCTGAATTTTGAGGATGGGCAGGATTTCCATAAACAATTGTACGTGCGATATGTATTTCAATTCCCTTATTACCATTTCTTAAATAATCAACACGCATTATTTTGGCTTTATTATCAAAGATATCAATTATTCTATATACATCATTATCAAATAAAACGTATTCTCCACTTATACGAGTATTAAGTAAATCATTATTATTGACATTAGGAATATCTCCTATAATTTTATATGGATCATTTTTGGTACCAGTTCCCGTAAATTCAACATATTTATTTAAATAAATGGAAGGTCTAATAGCTCTTTGATAATTTCCAGGATGTCTATCATATAAATCCTGTTTACCATCTTCAAAAGTACTTCTTACTGCCTTATCATGTTGTGGAGTTATATGCCAAAAGCGATGATGAATATCTAAATAATTACTTTTTTTGGCTCCTGAAGATAAAGTATCACATAATTTAGAAGCAACATAATATTCATATGAACTTATTAATCCAATTGGTGCATTAACTGTTTTTTGATTAGGAAGTGTATCTGGTTTACTTGGAATACGATTTCCATCTGTTGTATAATTCCATGTTGCATCTGTAACAAGGATATTATTTGGATCATATAAAGTGTCATAAAAGTCCTCATTTAACCATTGATACACCCATGAACCATTATATTCAATATTTTTTCCCCATGCTATAGTTGTCATCATATTATCGGTAATCAATTTCATTGATCCATCGGGATTAAGAGCCATAATTCGCCAAAGTTTCCCTGAATACCATACATAGTTATAATTAATGGTATTTTCTTCACCAGAAAAATAAATAACATTATCAACATCTGTCCATGTCGTATTTGGATGATTATTAATAGAATTTAATACTAATTCATATCCAAGAATAGGAAGTTTTTTTTCTTCTGAAGCAATATTTACACTTACTATGATATTGTTGTAATCTTTATTTTTACTTAACACTTCTAATTTATATTTTTTATCTATATTTGATAAGCCCTCTATTTTCCCTATGTATATAATTCTATTATTAATAGTATTGTAACTACCTGTACTAAGTGTATTATTATCATCAAGAGAAATTAAATTAAAAACTAAATCACTGTTAATATAATTATTTGAAACTTGCTCATAATTTAAAGTTATTTCATAATATATAATATTATTGGAAATATTATCGCCTTTTAATGTAAAAATAACATCACTATTATTTGTAGATAACACATTCTTATTATCCTGAAATTCTAAATATATATCATTATATATTTTATCGCCCTTATATTTATAAGTAGTGGGTTCTTGGTTACTAGGAGGATTATCCTTTTTACCTAAAAAGATTTTATATGTAAGAAAAACAATTGAGATAATTATTAAAGCAAATAATACAATTTTTAGTAAACCATCATTTTTCATTATCATACTCCTAATAAAAGGATACTATATTTTCTATAATTATACAAGAAAAAGAGACATAAATAAGTATGTCTCTTAACAGTTTTATTGCCTTTCATTGACATAATAATTAATAAATAATTATTACAATAAAGCAAATCATTAATAACTACTAGTGTATTTATAAATGATTCTCTTTATTTTCAATAAATGACAAATCACCTCCTACACTAAATAAATTTTTTTCTTATTTATCTCGGATTATAAATCCTGGAGTTCTGAGTATAAATAAGATATATTGATAATACAATTTTACCCATGGCTTTTTAATCACTATTTAAAACTAAATCGATATTAATTAAACCAAAATGATTTTAACAATTTTAGATTATCAATGGACTCTACATTTTAAATATACTATTGTTTATTCTTATTGTCAATTAATTACACTTGATATTTTTTATCTTTACACAATCATTTGACATTATTCGACTAAACCTGCAATATTATCAATAGGCAAAGACATACACATTCCCTTTGCATCAGTATTAATACCTTCCTTATCCAAAATCGCTTCCATAATTTTATTTTTGACATCTTTATGACAAACAATCAATAAAACATCTTTTTCTGGTTCAATTGTCATATTAAAGAATTTAAAATTACTTTTACCGCCCATGCCTCTTCCTTTAAGTAATGTTCCTCCATTGGCACCATTTTTTTTGGCAATATTCATTACTTTATCAGCATTACCTTCATTGGTAATCGTTATTATTAAATGATAATCGCTTTTTTCTTTCATTGGTTCTCCTTCCCTCTTTTTAAAGGCATCACTAACATATTTTGATGAACTAGATAATGGAATCGTAAAAGATATTCCTTTACCTATTTCTTTTATTTTATTGACATCTTTTAGATAATCCCATAATTCTTTAGCAATATAATCGGGAATTATAGAAACTAAAATATTCTTTTTTGTCTTCGCTAAATCAAAGAAATCAAGAATTCCTTGCGAAGCCGTTCCATCGCCATGCATAATTATGTTAAATGGAAGATGAAATTTATTAACAATTCTTTTCAATTTATTTTCTTCATCATGTATAATGAAGAGCATTTTCATATTCATTTAACCCTCCCAAACATAATCGATAATTGTCTCATCAAGATTAATACTTGTTTCTTTTATTCTCAATTTGTAATTATACAGAATCCCTAGTATTTCAATTATAATAATTGGTATTAAACATACTAATGCTCCTATACCAAATGCTTGCGTCATAACATTTTTATCTAATATTTTACATATACCAATGCAAAATGGTAATAAAAATGATGTTGTAAGTGCTCCACAAGCCGCTCCTCCTGAATCAAAAGCGATAGTGATAAACAACTTAGGTGTATAATACATTAAATATGTTGCAAGAAAATATCCTGGTACTAAAATATAGATAATTGGTACATCAAATAAGATACGAAAAATAGAAAAACCAACAGCAAAAGCAACACCAATTGATAAACTTAATCCAATCATATTTTCTTTAATACTACCTTCTGTCAAATCAGATATTTGTTTAGTCAAAATTCTAATCGCAGGTTCCGCATTAATAATGACAAAACCTAGAAGCATACCAAATGGTATTAAGAAATTTTTATATTCACTTCCTGCAATGGTATTACCTATTCTAAAACCTATTTCAATAAAGCCACTTGAAACTCCTGTTAAAAAGATTGTTAATCCCAAAACAGTTAAAATAACACCAAAGATACTACGTGCAACATTCTTCTTTGTAATCTTATTCCCCAAAAGAATTGAAATAAGATAAACACCAATAATCGGAGTTAAGGCTACAACAATTTCCTTAAAACAAGAAATAAAATTTGCTAAAACTCTATTTACAAAAGGTAATCCACTTATAAAACTATTAGTATTAAAATAATCATCAACACGATAAAATAACCCCAATATTAATAAAACAATAACTGGTCCTAAAGATGCTAAACCACATAATCCAAAAGTATCACTCTTAGCATCTTTATCACTTCTTATCTTAGCAATTCCATAGCCAAAAGCTACAATAACAGGAACTCCCATTGGACCTGTTGTAACTCCACTCGCATCAAAAGATAAGCTGATAAATTCTTCTTTTGTAAAATATAAAAGTAGCATTATTAATAATAAAGATGAAGTAATTATCATACGGTATGACTTTCTATGAATAATACGATACACACCTAATGACAAAAATAAGCCAATTCCAAACGCTACTAAGAAAATCATTAGAAAACTAGGAATCATAGGTACTTCACTAGATAAAACCATTAAATCCGGTTCTGATATGGTAATAACAATTCCCATAATTAAACTTGCCACGATAATTAATATTTTATTACCTTTTTTAGCAAGAAAATTACCAATACTTTCGCCAATCTTCACGATTGAAATTTCTGCCCCTGTTGTAAATAAAGTTATACCAATTATTAGTAAAAAAGAACTTATTATAAAAGCTACAATAACTGATAATGGTATTTTTATTATAAGACTAATAATTAATATTATAATAGAAACAGGAAAAACAGATTTAAAAGAAGGAATTAAATTCTCCATTAATTTATTTTTCATATACACCTTCTATTTAAATACTAATCGATATAAGAAATTTTTCTTGATAATCAAGGATTGCCCTGGATATTTTTTATTAATCGTTTTATAGCATATTTTAAATAAGCCATTAACACTACCTTCTTCTATCAAATAATTCTTACGATTAATAAAAGCATCAACATAGATAATCGGTACTTTATTATAAATTATATGACATATTTCACCTTTATTGTTTGGCATTGTTTTTTCCATTCCATATAAAGATGAAATAATAATACTATAACTGTTTTTCTCTGTATTTTTATATATAGCACCAATTATACTATCTATTTTCTTTAATATTTCTTGTAAGTCTTCAACATTTTCAACATTCGTTATATCGTAATTAAAAATCATTAATTCTTGTGGATAAGTATTAATTATATTAATAAGCGAATCAACGTCATACATACTCTTATCAATTGATAAATATGATATATCCGGATTATTGATATTCGTAAGGCCATTCAAATAATAATTAATAACATTAACATGCTTACTTTCTGTCAATACAAGCGTTTTAAAGCCCAACCCTTTCATATTAGAAGCAAGGGAGATACTTGATGTTTCATAATTAAGTATATATGGAACACTTTCTGTATATTTAACTGGAAATAAAGAACTGAAACTAATATTATTTGTTTTTTCACTTCCATAATTGATTTTTTTAATACCATTTATAAAGTTAGTAATATCAATTTCATCATAATTCCATATCATACATAAATCATCATTACCGATAGAAAAACCACCATTAACAACAAATGGTTTAATACTTGTTGGAGACTTTTTAGTTTTATAACTAACATCTAATTTTTGTGAAAAAGATTGCCATTTCTCTCCAACTTCACTTATTAACATTTTAAGAAAGAAATTAAGTTCTGTAACAGGATTGCTATTAAGCATTGTTTCAAGTCCAAAAACAAGACCAATAGTTGCTTCTTCATTAAGTTCTATATTAATTTTACTTAGAGTTTCAATAATTATTGGATAATCTTCATAATTAGAGCATGTTAAAACTAAATGTAAAAAGATCTTTTTATCATGTTCTTTATTTAAATTTTTTAAGAAACTTTTTAAATTTTCAACAATCATTAGTGATTTATCAACAAAAACAAACATATGTAACTTGCTTTTCTTTTCTTCTAGTTTCTTTTTTATTTCAACATAATTAGCATTAACAAAGACATTATTATTCTGTGATTCTCTGTTATACACATGATAATTATATAATTCACCTATTTCTAGACTAATGTTACGAAATCCTTCGTACATTGTTTTATTATTGGTACTTAAAGGCTGAAATAAATATTGTTTTCTTAAATTTTCAATATTAGGTACAATACTAGCATCATAAACAGAATAAGAATCTTTACCTTCTATTCCAAATCCATTCATCAAAAAAAGAATTGTTTTCACATTATCACCCAGACCTTTTTATCATATTTCATATTAATTGTATCAAAACAAAGAAATAAAGTCCATGTTTTAATAAAAAAAATGAAAGATTTTCTTTCATTCTATAAATTTCTTTAGTTCTTCTTCATTTATAAAACCAACTTGATTCTTAATAGGTTCTCCATTTTCAAAAATAATCAAATTTGGTATACTCATAACACCATATTTTTGTGATAAATCATCAAACTTATCAACATTTACTTTTAATATGTCAATGCCATCTATTTTCTCAAGAACTTCTCCCATCATTCGACATGGACCACACCAATCAGCATAAAAATCAACCAACACTTTTTTATTCTTTATTTCATCATCAAAATTATCTTTTTCTAAATATTTTATCATTTTAACCCTCCTCACTATATTTATTTAGAACTTCTTCAATTCCCTCTATTTTAATCTTTCCATTATCAATTAATTTTTGCATTACCTCCTTTGATATAACTTTATCTTTTAAAATTAAATCTGACATTTGTAAATCTAATTCATGATTATCTTCTATTTCTGTTAAATCCTTAATTTCATTAAAAACCGTTAAACTATTCTCTGCAAAACTAGAAAGTATCGGTGTCTTTTCAAGAATTTTGGGAGCATAATCACTTTCATTATAAATATCGAAATTAAGAAAAGGCTGATGAAAAAAGAATAATACTAAGTAAAGGATAACATATCCTTCTAAAAGTCCAAAAACAAGACCTAAAAGTTTAGATGGTATTCCTAAGACAATTGTCATTTTTAATATTTTTTCAAATATACCTGTTATTGTAACAATAACTTTATAAACTAAGCCAAAGATAATAAGCATTAAAAGAAAAGCAATAGCTTGATACATAATAATATTTAAAGTAGATGCTCCACCTAAAAAACCTTTAAAATTAATAAATGGTAAATTAAGTACAAAAAAATCACCAACGACATTTTTAAAAATATATGCTAATACAATTACTAATATAAATCCCACAAAGGATATCAAAGATTTAAAAAATCCTCTTTTAAAGCCAATTAGGGCAAATAAAATCAAAAAGCATATTATAATAAGATCATATAATTTCATAATAATCCTTTCTTTTTAGAAAAAAGATATGCTCACATATCTTTAAATTTCTTCAATTACTTCGGTTTGTTGAGCTTCTGTAGTTACTGGAGTTGCCTGTGGAACTTCATTAACTGGTTTAGGTTCTTCTGGTTGGATAGGTGCTGTTGGTGTTACAGGTTCTACCACTGGCTCTATTTTAATTTCAGCATTTACATTAGGAACACCAATTTCTATTGGTTGAACTCCTTCTTTTGGAGCTTCAACTTGAACTGCTGGGGCTGGAGTTACATTTACTTCAACAGGTTTAACTTCTTCTGCAACTTGATTTTCTACCTTAGGTGCAACTTCTGTAACTGGCGTTTCTACTTTCACTTCTTCTGGAACAACTGGTGCAACAACTACTGGCTCGATTGGTGTAATTATAGGCGTTACAGCTGGTTTTTCTTCAACCACAGGTGTAACTTGCGATGCTACATTTTCTACTTTAGGAGTCTCTATTGTTGGAACTTGAGCCTCAACACTAGGAGTAGGTGCAACAGGAGCAATTACTGGTTCGAAAGCTGGAGCTGCACTTACTGGCTCTACTTTCTTTTCTTCCACTGTTACATTTGCAGGACTAACAGTGTTAGTGCTATTAACAGCTGGTTCAGTGTTTACCGTTGGATTAATAAGTGGCGTTACAACATTTTCACTTACTTTTTCATCTTTCATATTATCAACGTCAACACCAAAATTTGTCTCTTCTTGGGCTCTTTTCTTTTCTTTACTACTACCAATAATAAGAACTAGAATAGCTATCAAGATTAATACCACACCACACGTTATAAGTAATCCAGGATATTTAAAAAACCACTCCAAATTAATATTTTCCATTCGTATCACCTTTTATTCCTCTACTATTATATACTTATAATATCAAAAAAATATGATAAAATCAATTATTTTATTAGAAATTTTTTCAATATATAAAGAACGATAAAAGCAACGATTCCCCATACCATATTAATAATATTAAATAGTGCTAATACTTCGGCAACAACAACTAATACTGCAAGAAACAAATATAGATATTTCAATATTTTCTTTTTTCGATAATCATTATATTTTTTTTCATTAATATCTTTACTCATTACTAGTTATCCTTGTTCCAATTAATTCACCATTTAAAACACGAATTAAATTTTCCTTATCATTAAAATTGATAACCGTAATATCGATGTTATTATCCATGCATTCTTTAATCGCAGGAATATCCATTACTTTAATTTCAGGATTATCTAATACTTCTTGATGAGTTAATTTATCATACATCACTGCATCAGAATACTTATTAGGATCCTTATCATAGACACCATTAACATTAGTTAATTTAATTATGGTATCGGCTTTAATCATACTTGCTTTATTTGATGCACAAGTATCCGTAGAACAACCTATATGGCCAGTTCCTCCACCAAATATAACTACATTATCCTTTATTTTTTCAAGCACTTCTTCAGTACTATATTTAGGAATTAAACCATTAAGATCAAATGGTGTGCTAATAATACCAGATACGCCTTCTTTTTTGAAAGCATCCAATAATCCTAGAGCATTAATGGTTGTTCCAAGCATTCCCATGGTATCAACATATAATTGATACATATCTTCATTACTTCTACCACGGAAGAAATTGCCTCCGCCAATAACAATAGAAACTTCTATTCCCATTTCTCTTACTCTTTTCATAAGTTTCGCTATTTCTTTGGTTTTTTCTTTATCAATTAAAGCATTTTCTCCCATTAAAGATTCACCACTTAATTTTATTAACACTCTTTTCATTATAAATACTCCTTTATATTATCCATTATCTCTTCATTAATTTCTTCAATTGTTCGTATTTTATCATCTTTAATACAATTAATATTCACCCAATTATAATATGATGCTAGTTCAAGATACGCAATTTCTGAATCCTTTAAATGTTGTTCGTTTTTTTCATGTTCATCTAAACTAAGACGATTTTTTTTAAGTTCAAAGGCATATGAATATGGAACATGTAAAAATATTGTTTTATCAGGTTTAGGTAAAGATAAAAGCCAAAACTCTAATTTATCAATCCATTGATACATGTTAAATCGTTCATTATCATCATGAATCTTACTTCCTTGATGTGCCATATTACTACTAGTATATCGATCACAAATAACAAAATAATCTTCTTCTAAATATTTACGTATTTCTTTTTCGTTATATTTTCTATCGGCTGCATAATAAAGACTTGTTACCATAGGATCAACATTAACAGCACCTTCTGGAAACCAGCAAGGAGATATTTCTTCTTTGCCTAAATATGGTCCACCTACTATTTTGCCAGTTGGTGACTCATAATTAGGAAAAGTGATCCTTACAGCTTTTTTTCCCATACTATTTAATTTTTCAACTAATAGTTTACTTTGTGTTTCTTTACCAGAACAATCTGTTCCTTCAATAACAATAAATTTACCCATTCATCCTCCTATTTTCTTTTAAATATAGTTAGTTTTTTAACTTTTGCTTGCGTCTCATCATTTTCATTTTTCTTTAAATTATCGTAGAAGTTATTATAAAGATATTCTTGAAGATCTCTATTATAATTATAATATTGTTCATCGTTTATACCATACACTTCCATTATAACACGATCCATTGTTCCATTAATCATGTAATTACCCTTTTTCATTATTTTCACCCCCAATGTCTATTTTTTTACGAGTTTTTTTTCATAAACTGCAAAATCATATTCTATACCATTATCTTCATTACTGTCAATAATCCTTTTATCATATAATTCTTTATTAAATTCAGGAAAATAAACTGTAGCATCAGGGAAAGAGGCCTTTACCTCAGTTAAGTAAAGTTTACTAGCATATTCTAAAAATTGTCTATAAACACTTGCTCCTCCAATAATAAAAACTTCTTCTTCATTTTGAACTGCTTCTAAAATACTTTTTATATCATGAAATATCTCTACACCAGAAATATTTTTATTTGATGACTGTAAAACAATATTACGTCTTTTAGGAAGTACACCTGGAAGTGATTCGAAAGTTCGTCTTCCCATAATAACGGTTTTACCTAAAGTCGTTTTTTTAAAGTATTTTAAATCATTAGGAAGATGCCAAATTAAATCGTTATTCTTACCTAGTTCTAAATTCTCACCTACACAGGCAATCATTGATATATTATTCATAAACACCTACTGTGCAATTGGGAACTTAATTTTCCCATGATGTTCATACTTTAATACTTTAATATCTTTTAATTCTTTGGAATTATCGAAGTCATAAAAATTCTTTATTTCCGGATTTATCCATAATTCAGGTGCTGGTAAATCAGGTAATGTTCTTCCTCTTTTAATTTGTTCTTTAATTCCTTCTACTTGATTTACGTAAATATGAGCATCCTTAATACTCCAATACATTTTACCAACTTGTAAACCGGTTACTTGGGCGATAAGATTAGCAAGTACGGCATACTGCGTTACATTAAATGGAAGTCCAAGTGGTACATCACAACTTCGCTGATGAACCCAAAGATTTAATTTACCATCAGTTACATCCCACTCACTACACCACACACAACTAGGAAGTACAGCGGTATTTAAAAATTCATTTTGCCACAAACTCATAATCATACGTCGATCCGTCGGATTATTTTTAATCGTATTAATTAAATTATCAACAAGTTTATATCGATTAACTATCCATCCATATGCTGTTCCTATGGTATGGCCCCAATCCTTACCAAAGTCTTTAACTACTTCTTGACGCACTAAATTACCATCTTTATCTGGTAACATCTGTGTTGCATACCACTTACCATCTTCATGTATTTCCCATTCATCCCAAATATGATTATTACGTTCTTGAAGCCATCTTACATCATTACTCTGTACTTGATATATCCAAAGCATTTCCGTAATTGCATTTTTAAAAAATAACTGCTTGGTAGTCAATACAGGAAATTCTTCACCTAAATTGAATTCAAATTCATAACCAGGTATTTTAATCGTATTAATACCTGTTCTATTAGGAACTTCAACACCCTCTTTTAAAATCTTTCTACATAGTTTTAAATATTCTTTGTCCCATTTACACATATATTCTCCTTCTAAACTAAATTAATTATACCATATTTTTTCTTTTTTCAATATAATTTGACAATAAGAAAAGAAGGAAAATTCCTTCATAATATTTTATTATTAATATCATTAAATTTCTTTATTAACAATTATCTCTCTTTTATATTATTGTTATCAAATTTAACATCTAAAAACTTTTTACTTGATAAAAAATCACACATATGAACAAAATTTTCATATTTAGTTTTAGGTTTTGGTAATATTTCATTACCATCATAATCAGTATTCCAAGCTCCCATATGACTTTCTACACAATGACTGAATAAATCAAGTTCTTTGTCTGATAGTTCTATTTTATCTTTATTTTCTAAAACGAAATTTTTTATTAATGTTGGATGATTTGCTTGCGTATAGCGATTATAAACTAAACCGCTCTTTAATCCATCATGTAAAATCAATGTAAATATCATGATATCTTTTTCGTTTCTTGTATATTTATCTCCAATACATGGATTATCTAAAAGTTCTTTAGCAAGTCTTACTGCTACTTTAACATGACGAACCAATCCACCTTCTCCTAAAGAGAACTCTGGATGATATTTCCCTGTCGAACTAGCAGGTATTTCATAAAAATAATCTGGTAACATATCTAAAATTACTTCACAACTTTTTCTTATTCTCTCATCCTTTATATATCCTAATTCAATATTAAATACTTCATGTTTCATACTACCACCTTCACAATATATTCTACAATAATTATAATCTATTAACAAGATATTTTACGAATTGCAAAATATGAACATGTTGATTATTAATCAAAAAATCACATAATCTTAAATTATGTGATAAAATATCATCTATCTATGTTGTTTCCCACAATGCGAACAAAAGTTTCCTTCTACTTTACTGCCACAATTTGTACAATAATTTGGATAATATCTATTAATCCTCATCTTTGATATATGCTTAATTTTATCAATTGAAGTTAAATAACCAAATATCAAAATGGCAAAGAAAAGGAACATAGCATAAACGCCTCCTAAAAGAGCGAAAAAATCATAAGCACAATGCAATAAAGCCGGTAAAAGAATACTTAATATCATATATTTCTTTTTTAATTTATTATTTCTTTCATTTATTTTAGCAAGTCCTAAATATTCACCCATTAAAACACCAAAAAAGCAATGCCCTGGAACAGCTGTAAATAATCTTAGAATACCAGTTGTTAATCCACCTTGAAAGACATATAAAATATTTTCAACACATGCAAATCCTAAAGCAACAAAAACACAGTATAATACAATATCAAAAAACTCATCAAAATGCTTAGAATTATATGAAATTACATATGCTATAATCCATTTACTTCCTTCTTCCACCAAAGCAATTCCTACAAATATTTTAAAAAACATTTTTATGGCATTTGAACTTACTATTCGTTCATATCTTAATGATGGAAAGATTATATTTAAAATATAAGTAAGTACAAGAACTATAACTACTGATGCAATACCACCAAGAAATAATTTTATTAAAATGCCTAAAGGTTCTTTATTATAATCTTTTTTATAAATATATGTCCCAATTATAATAACTGGTAAAATTGATATAATTAATAAAAACACTTCTCTCATATTTTCACTTTATTGCTGCTAAAATATTAACTAATAAATACATAATTAGACTAGAACCACATAATGATATTCCCATATAAGCAACAATTTTCCCCTTTTGATTTTTTTCTTTAATATCTTTTAACATTTTGATTTCCCAGGATAATCCTAAAAGTGCTAACCACCAGAAAATAAATAATGAAACAATTCCACAAATAATACCACTAATCGTCATCATGTTAAAATCTTGTTTTACTTGACTATTTCTAAAGTTCATATTACCGTAATTATTAATTTGGATACTATTATCATTATTACATGGTACTCCACATTTAGTACAAAAATGACTTCCATCGATAAGTTCATTACCACAATTTTGGCAATAAAATTTATTTTGATTCATCATATCTACTATTTTACCCCTGTACTTAATACCTTAACAATATCACTAAATAAATCATAATCATATTTTTCGTACAAATTCCAAACGGCAGTAACAAAAATTTTAGATGAACTTACTTTTACATATCCCATAACCATTGGTTGTCCCATACTTTCTACTTCCATTACCAAACATGGTATACCATGATATGATTTTTCATCATATTTGTTTACTTTAATTCCGCCAGCTTCTATTCCAGATACAACCTGCCCTTTATTAGATATTATAATATCATAGTCACTCTCAATAACCTGCATTTGAGCATACCAACTATTCGTTGTATCACTAAATGATAAAGATGAACCCTCAATTTTTTCGTTATAAGTTGATGGAACTTTAAACGTAAATCCACTAAATGAAACACTTTTGGTTGAATCTGTTTGATTATTATTATTTAAATCTTCATTACCTGTATTTTCATTCTGATTATTATTTTGATTATTCTGGTTATCATTTTCTTTATAATTATTATTTCCAGATTCACTACCTTTATAAGTAGTACTTTCTTTTCTATTATTTAAAAAGAAATAAACTCCTCCACCAACTAGAGCAAATATAATCAAACTAATAATAATATTCTTCCAACTATTGCTTGTATTATTATTTTGATTTTTTGGTATATTATTATTCATTGGCAGTGGTTGTTGATTCAATTGTTGACTATTGACATTATTTTGATTAATTGGCTCATTATTTACTGTGGCTCCACAGTTTTTACAAAACATATCACCATTATTTAGTGGACAACCACAATTTCTACAAAATTTATTATTTTCATTCATATTAAACCTCTTTTTAGTTTCTAATATAATTGTATCATACTATAACTAATAAATATATATTTTGTTATTATTGTTAATCTCTTTTTACCAAGAGCTTCCGCCTCCACCGCCAGAGCCACCACCTGATGAACCTCCACCAGACGAACCAGATGAACTACCACCTGATGAGCCTCCTCCACCACTTGAAGATGGATTTGATGTCATAGAATTTGACACACTTGACATTGTACTATTAAATGAATGTAAAAAGCTATTCATATTAAATGACGCTCCGCTATCATACCAATTTGGTTCTGGAATAGCAATTGATTCAAATTTCTTAATCCATTTATTTGAAATTCCTAAAACATAAGTATATGGTAATATATCATAAAAATATGTTGGATGTTCTGCAATCATTGATTCTAATTTATCTTTTTCAGCAGTAACTAAAAAATTTCTAAATCCTTTAATTCGACCATACATTTTATTACCAAAATCTGTCCTTATTTTAGTTTTTCCTATTAAACTTCCTATAAAAATCGCACATCCCATACCAACTGCAGCATATAAAACACTATATATTTTATCGAAAACATTTTCCAAAAAGTTCGCTCCTGAAATCATGATAGCAAAATGTGTAGTTATAAAAAGGAAAATAAATATTCTAAATAGAATAGGCATACCATTTTCACGGAAAATCACAACATAAAAAGGAACATAAAAGACTGATATCATCAATGAAAAAAATGGAAAGTCCCCATTACTGTAATAAATTGGTATAGCAAAAGAAGCAATTACTGTAATGATAGTTAATAGTATTAAAAGAAACTTTGGAAAAAAAGATTTTTTTAATATTTTATTATTGTTTTCTTTATTATTAATTACATCTAATATTTTATTAATTGTACGATAAAAAGAATTGCGTAATTGATCTGTTGTAACCATTAAAGTATTATGACCATGATATTCAACTTTTTTTCCACGGGAAAATAAACCATTAAAGAACTTTCTTTCTAGTTCATTATCACCATCATAAATATCCTTTAAACGATATATTTTAGTTACTCGATGTTTAAAAATCCATATGTTCTCTTCACTCTCTTCAATGGCTAAATAGCCTTGATTGGCTAGATATATCAGTAAAGAAACCACATCATTACTAGAAGCATGACCTTTGTATAAATAACCTATTTCAAGGCTATTATAATCATCGGGTGGAAATAATTCTACAGTATCAACAATATACTTAGTTTTACAAGAATAATATATTAATAAAGACAATCCTAACATAATTAAAGGTAAACAATTAATAATATATGCTAATGTAGTTGGTTTTTCAACCAAAAAATATCCCTCTGGCAATTCACATCGAATAGTAAGTCCTTCATTTTCTTTAAGAATACCATTATATGTACCTGAAATCACATTATCTTTAATGCTATACAATATTCCTTCATTACCTGTTGAACCTTTAATTCCTTTAGAAAAGCCTAACTTTGTACTATCAAATTCTTGTGGCATAGAAATGGTAAATGATACATTACCAATTACTGTATCCCAACCATCACCAATAATATTGAAATACAATTCATCATATTTTTTATTTTTATCTTTTCCTAAATCATAAGTATACTTAATAATATATTCATTTGATCCATCTAAATAAATATTAGGATTACCTATTTTAATTTTAAATAAATCACCTTCTGTTGATGTTGTATATTCTTTATTTACACTAAGATTTTTTATTTTAGCTTTAACAATACTACTCGTTCCATCTAATCTTACAATATTATTTCTTATAGGAATATCCCTTATTATTCCACGCTTTGATACATTAAAATATGCCGTTATTCTTTCTTCAATATCGATTGTATTATTAGCATTAACAACCATATTAACATTATATTTATCAATAACATATTCCTTATCTTTATATACTGAATCTTTACTAGGTGTAAAAACATTATTACTAACTTTTATATCATCAAGTACAAGCATATAAGATTTTATCTCACTTGCTTTATATGTAGATGTATTTAAAAAATGGTTAAATATACCTTCTCCTGCTATTGCAATATGATCTACTTTTGAACTAGTAAGTAATAAATTATCTTTATCATAGAAAAATACCTCTGTTTCATAGTATTTACTTGCACGATTATAATTAAATATTTGTCCTGATAACCCAAAAGATAAACTTGAATTATTAGAGTTATCTACAAACTTAACATTTTTAAGTTCTAAATCGCCTATTTTAAACGATTTTAATGGTTCATCAACACTAAAAATAATTGCATTTTGTTCTCCCAACACCTTAAATGGTATTAATAATACAATAAATAATAATAACCATCCCTTTTTCATGATAATTTTACCTTTACATTATCACGCTCATCACTTTTCGCTTCAAACATTTTCTTACCTTTATAACCTAATAATGTTGCAACAATGTTACTTGGAAACATTCCTACTTTATTATTGAATAGGCGAACTGTTGCATTATAATATTTTCTTGATTGTGCTATTTCATCTTCATTTTTCGTTAATTCTTTTGCTAAATCACGAAAATTTTCACTTGCTTTTAAATTAGGATAACTTTCGGCTAGTGCCATAATTTTACTAATACCATTCGTAATTTTAGTATTAGTACTAATCTTTTCATCATTACTCATAACATCATAATTACCACTTCGAAGTTTAACTACTTCTTCTAATGTATCTTTTTCATGTTTAGCATATCCTTTAACTGTTTCTACTAAATTAGGAATTAAATCCCATCTTTTTTTTAAATATACATCCATCGTAGCAAAAGCTTCATTAACTTTGTTATTTAGTTTAATAAATCCATTAAAGGTAATTAAAACATAGATAATTATTAAAGCAATCACTCCAATTAAAACATAGATCCACATATTCTTCTCCTATCCCATTGTATCAGTGTTATTAGCAACTAAATTAACTGTCTCAATATTAATATTATCTTTTAGGGCATTTACAATGCTATCATCATTTTTCTTTTTTAATTTAATATCATAGATTAATTCTACTTTACTATTTTTAATATATTTACCTTTACATGAATAATATTTCGTATTCTTTTCAACAAATTTATCGATAGCACTAGTATTTAAATCATCTCCTTTGATAATTAATAAATACTTATCATCTCCTGCTACAACCTTTTTAAAGATAAACAATACTAAACAAATAACTACACTTCCTGCTAAAACGATAGTATAATTTTGTGTTCCACAAGCAAGTCCTGATACAACACACCAAAAAATAAAGGCAGTGTCTCTTGGATCTTTAACCGCTGTTCTAAATCTTATAATGGATAATGCACCAACCATACCAAGAGATACAGATATATTACTTCCAATAACGACCATAACAATCGTTGTTACCATTGTTATCATTATAAGTGATACATTAAATCTCGGATTATACATTACTCCTGTATAGGTATTCTTGTATGTTAAATAAATTATCATCGCTACAATAAATGCGATTATTAAAACTAAAAAAACTGTTTCTATTGGCATCTTTGCCTGCATTTCTCCTAATGCTTCTAATACTTTTTTCATTAATACTCATTCCTTCCCATTACATATTTACTAACTGATTGATATCTTGTAGTATACTTTTCCAATATTTTTGAAATATATGGTTCTAAAAACCTGTCAAATTTCACTTCCAAAACCACATCAGTTGGATTTGTTAATTCAATGTAGTTAATATCATTTGTATAAAATTGATCAAAATCAATACTCTTTTTGATATTATAATCAAAAGTTATTCTTGTTGTTGTCGTTCCGATATAAGCGATTCTATCATATTCAATTATTATTTTTGGACGATAGCCATTTTCTAGAAGAACATAGATTCTTTTCGCTAAATCATTATCCATTAATAATAAGTCTTCATAATCACCATTAATAATCTTTTGAGCCGTAGTTTTATTAACAACCAAAGATTCTTTTAATTGATGATAATCATATTTACCTTTAATCTCTATTTTCGCTAAATCACTATGAATATCATAAATACGCAGCCTTAATTTCTTTCTTATCATTTCACCACCCTGCTTATCATAATAATCTGTATCATCTGGACTATCAAAATAAATACTTCGAACGAAATATGGACCACCTTGATCAAGAGTTAACACTTCATCTAATTTATTGCGAAGTTCTAACATGTCAGCATAAGGGATTACATACTTATATTCATGACGAAATGTTTTAAGAATTTCCATCTTGTTTTATCGCCTCTTCTTTCTTGGTATTATTTTCCATCCCTGGTGTAGGTATAGAAAAATAATACCATTTATCATCAACTCGTCCGTAACTCATATTATTTTTTAATTTCACGACTTCTATTTCATCAACAATCTTTCCATTTGACGATAACACAAGTTTAGAATCATTATCCGATAGTTTAAAACTAGCATATAAACTATTTTCTATTTCGACACCACCGGTTAAATAGATAACTAAATAATCATGACTTTTAACCACTTTATTTGGAAAAATATATTTATTTAAATTATCAGGATTATCTGATAATGATAATCCTTCTAGATTAATATCATTATCACCATAATTATATAGTTCAACAAAATCATAACTATTACCATTACTACTATAATTAAAGTTTTTATTATGTGACATATATTCATTAATATAAATAGTATATTTAATGTCTTTTTTTTCTTTTAAAACGTTCTCACTACCTGGTGTTGGAACAGTAATAACATATTTATTATTAATAAAACTTAATGATTCATCACTATTTAAATTACTAAAACTAACTCTGCTTATAATATTACCAGTACTATCAATTAAAGAGATTATCTCACCATCTTTCTTTAATTTATAATTTGTATGACAATTACTTTTTTCTTCACATTTATTTTTCCCTGAAGCGTAAATAAGTAGATATTCATGAGCATTGATGGAAATATCTGGGAATACCCACTTCTTATTTTCATAGATACTATCCGTTAAACGATAATTATTTAAATCAACGGCATAATTATTACCATTATATATCTCAATATAATCATCAAATTCTAAATCAGCATTTTTATAAGTATATGAATTACTGGCAACTATTTCACTAATATATAAATTACCAACTTTAATATAATCTTTATCTTTATCAAAGATAAATACTAATATAAATGCAACCAGGAAAAGTCCTATAACCATTAATACTCTCTTCATTTTAAATCTCCAAAATATTTCTTGTATTCACTATCACTTAAATTAAAATATCTTTTTAAATTATTTACTACGTTTTTATAGCGATTATTAAAACTTCTTTTTAAATTACTGATATTATTTCGCCATGCTCCCATACTAGATAGATTAGGGTAAGAGCTTCCCCATCTTTTAATATGATTAGGCATTTCATTTTCAATTTCTTTAGCTAATTCATCAATAATTTTATTAACACGATCAGGCTTAACTGTATCTTTCAAAAACTTCGCTAAATTAGATAAATACAAATCTTTAAATTCTTTATTTCGGTATAAATTTCGAACAATCACAATACTCGAAGAAAGATAAGTTGCGGCTGGTATATTACCAAATTTAATAGGATATCCCATATCAAGTGAAGCATTCCATAATGACCAATCTAAGTCATATAACATCCAACGCCATTTGCCATCTTTCGCTTTCCAATAACGGATATTACCTAAATCAGTATTGCCATAGTAACTTTCGACTATCCAATAATTAGCAAGTTCATTAACATCAATTTGTGTTTTTAAATACTCATATACTTCACTTTTAGTTGTATCATGACTTTTTATATAACTAACCAAATTATTATAAGCTTTTAAACTACCTTTTGTAGGTGTGCTATATTTAATAACATCAATGGTATCTTTATCGATGCCAAATTTACTTTCAACATAATCACCATTAAGTTTCTCTCGTAAATTACTTATTCCGTAATAACTACCATTTAGATATACAGCAACAGGTCTATATGCTTGCATATCAATATCCATCTCGCCTTCCAAAACTCTTGTTTCAGCTGCATCCATTATTCGAACTTTTTTAGGATCTTCACCAGCATTTCTTAATAAAAGCGAAGAAAATGTATCATAATCAATCGTTTTAAAGAAAGGATAAGTTACACTACTTTGACCATATTTTTTTCTTAAATAAATACTAATACTTTTTTGCGGTTCTTTTCTTGAATCCATTCCCGATAGTTTAATATCAACGGTTTCACTTACGGCAAGACTTCCATCATCTTCGTAAAACTCAAAAGTAGCTTTCTTTTCCGCGCGACTATTATAATTAGTAATAATGCCACTATCCCCAAACAAGTTACTATAATTACTTGAAATTGATACGACTGCTATATCTTTTTTACTATCCACAAGATACGTTTGTGATGCAATATCTGATTCTAAATAATTATCTTTATATGCAATCGCTTTAATAACCGTATTTTTATTTATTTCAATTGGTTTATCATATTTTTTAGAATTATTATTAGGCATAGTACCATCAAGAGTATAGTATATAATACTATCATCACTTGTTTTTAAAGTAATAGTATCGCCTTTTGATACATAAAGATTATTTTTAGAAAATACTGGTTTTTCTGTATAACCTTTATAGATGTTCTTACTATTTTCACTACCTAGGGTTATATTTTTAAAGTATCCTTCTTTTCCAACACTAACATTACCTCTTAATTTATTTATTACTAATGTATCAATTACTTTATCTTTATAACTTAGATATAATATTTCATTATTAGTACTAATACCAAAATTTAAATTACTTATAACTAAATAATTATTCTTCTTAATCGTTAATTTCGATAAATCATATTTTTTTCCACTTTTATCCGCTAAACTATAATCTTTTAAAGAAATATCTTCATCACTATTATTTTTTAATTCAACAGCTTCTTTAGGATAAATACTAGCTTCATTAATTACAACTGATACTTTAGTTCCCTTTTCATTATTATTAGAAGTATTTTCACTACCAAAACTTGGATATTGATAAATAACCCATTTATCATTATATAATCCCATGGAAGTATTACTTTCTAATTCTTTTAATTTTACTTTATCAACAATACTTTTATTGGGACTAGAAAGAATTAATGTTCCATCTTTACTATTAATTTTAAAATTAGCATGTATTTCACTATTATTACTTTCTCCACCGGCATAAACTACTAAGTAATCATTCTTTTTAATAACAACTTTATCAAAAGTATATTTTGCTATATTATCTTCTTTATCTGATAGATGAAATCCTTCTAAATTAATATCTTCTTCTCCATAATTATATAGTTCAATCATACTATAAAATTTATTATCTATACTTTTCATTAAGCTAGTATTATTGGTCATTATTTCATTAATTCTAATTTTATAATCATTACCCTCTTCAATAATAGCATCTAAACTAAATTCACCACTATTTTCCTTACCAGGTGTTCCATTATAGTAATAAACATACTTTTCACCATTAAAGCCATATGATGTATCTTTAAGTGTTTCCTTTACATATACTTTACTAATTACTTTAGCACTAGCATTAGAAAGCGCAACTGTTTCTCCTTTTGAATCTAATTTAAAATTAGTATGTAATTCTCCGTCTACTACTTCATTTTTTCCCGATGCATAAATAATTAAATAATCATTTGCTTTAATCGTTACATCAGGGAATACCCACTTTCTTGTATCTTTCATACTATCTGTTAAGAAATATCCATATAAATTAATATCATAATCATTACCATTATATAATTCTATATAATCACTATTATTCCCATATTTATCTAATATTGTACTATTATTAACAGTCATAACCTCATTAATTATTAATTTACCAACATTAATATCAGTATTAATATTAGGAACTATGAATATAAAGATTATCAATAATATAAACAACATAATAATCGATATTTTTTCTATCAAACTTATCTTCTTCATCTTACCAACTCTATATAATTGTATCATAAATAAAAATGATATTAAAGAAAAAAATGAG
>CACZNM010000037.1 GCA_902782535.1 uncultured Erysipelotrichaceae bacterium | reverse complement strand
TACATTACAAACTTTATATCGAACACTACCTTTGGATTTAATATTCTCTAATTCTTCTTTAGCTTTTTTTAAATTATCTTCGTTTAAATCACTGATAACAACATTAAAATCCTTTTCACGGAATACTCTTGCCATATTATAGCCTAATCCTCTAGCACTTCCTGTTATAACAACTGTCTTCATATCTTCTCCTTAATTACATTATATATTTTTTTTATGAAAAAAACTAGTATTTCTACTAGTTAATTACTAATGTCTAGCAAAATCTTCTAATATTTTAGAACGATAATCTAAAATAGGGGCAACGGATTTACCTTTATAGAATGTATAAATAATATTGGCAACATACTTCGAACAATCTGCTTGATATATCCATTCTTTAGCTAAAGCTTCTTTAGGTACGTAACTTAAATTCGTTGTATAAAGTCTTGTAAATAATCCTTCTTGATAAGCTTTATCAAAAACTTCAATTCCTTTAGTAAACAGTGAATAAGCACTCATCATAAAGATTTTTCTAGCTCCACGCTTTTTTAATTCACGAGCTACATCAATCATTGATTCTCCTGATGCAATCATATCATCAACGATAATAATATCTTTATCTTTAACATCTTTGCCAATATATTCATGTCTTAAAATAGGATTTTTACCATCAACTACCTTATATAAATCTCTTTGTTTTTCAAAGTGACCTCCAAGTTCACATCCTAACATACTAGCATAAAAATTTGTTCTTTTAATCGCTCCATTATCCGGAGATACCGCAAGTAAAGTATCATTACTTACTTTCTCATTAGCAATAAAGTTTTCCAAAATAATATTTGTTGGATAAAAATTATCAAAAGATGAACATGGTATAGCATTTTGAACATTCGAATCATGAACATCAAAAGTAATAATATTTTTAATACCTTTTTCCATTAAAGTTTGCAAAGCAACTGCACAATCAAGGGATTCTCTACCTTCTCTTTTATGTTGCCTTGATGAATATAAAAGAGGCATAACTAAAGATACACTACTAGCTTGATTTCTTATTGCACAAAGAGCTCTTATTACATCTTGAAAATGATCATCTGGACTTTTATGGTTATAATACTCAAACATTTTATAAGTAATAGAATGATTCCCTATATCACTTAATAAAAATATTTCTTTTTTTCTAACTGATTCTTTAATAACAACTTTCCCTTCTCCATTATTAAATCTAACTTCATCAATTGGTATAATATGTGACTCTTTACTATGTGTTAATTTCTTTAGGTTTTCATCAACCATTTGTCCAAATTCTTTGCAATTTTCAAATACAATAAGTTTTAAATCTTCCATTACTACCTCCTACTTCTTATAGTACAAGATTACTCTTATCTCTTAATTCTTCAATTAATTTTGTTTTATCATCATCACTTATATTCGCTTTTACTAAACTATTATTTATTACTTTATACATATCATGTAAGATTAATGGATAATTATTAAATAATATACACCATTCATTTAAAATATCTGTTTTCATTGTTGTCATATCAACTGAAGTAATTGTTAAACTAGTATTTTCCTTTATTAAATCATAAATATAATAATTTTTTAAATCATCATAGATTTTATTTTCTTTAAATCGTGTTGGTGAAAATTCTAGCATAACATCGTTTTTTCTTAGTTTATCTAAAAAAACTTCATCAAAGGTTGGAAGAGCATAAATAATTCTTTTAGCATTTAAGTATATTTCTTCATTTTGACTGGTTTCTTTACTATCCATATTGATAATATATGGCATATTACTTTTTATTAATCTATCAAAGATATATAGATAATCGGATAAATTTGTCATTTTATTCTTATGGAAATAAAGATTATTTACTCCTCGATTATAATATTTAAAGAATAGATCTAAAGTACGTAAATTATCTTCTTTACTATCACTAGCGTCGATAACTAAAACAACTTGCATGGAATAGTTTCTTTTATTAATCGCATTTAATATGGCATTTAAAACCATTTCTTTATCCAATGATTTATTATAAATATATAAATCTAGAAATAATTCACTATATATAATATTTTTACTTTCTAAATTATCAATTAAGTTATCAATCGCTAAAGCAATATTTTTTGGATTACTTAATATTTCAATAGGTATCTTCAAAGAGTTCTCATAATCTTTGTAATTTCTTTCTTGCATCATATTTTCCATATCCAAAATATTTTGATCATCTTTTAAATATGATGCTAAATCAATACTTATTGAACTAACTAAATTAATATGCATATCAACTTTTGGCATTAATTTCAATTGTTCAAAAAGATTCATAAATCACCCCAAATCAAGTTAGATTATACATTATTTTACATCATAATGCAAATTATCCTCTTAACTCATCAATAACTTCCACGTAATTTTCACTATTTGTAATAGCACTTCCGACAGATAAAATATCCGCATCACCTAAAAAATCTTTATTCTCTAAGTTTATTCCACCATCAACATTAATTAAAATATCACGGTTACTTTTCTTTATTTTATCTTTTAATTTTTTAATCTTAGGAAGGACATCTTTAATAAATTCTTGACCTGGTAAACCTGGATAAACACTCATAACAAGGACTACATCAATCTTATCAAGATATGGATCAATTAAATCAATATCTTCATCAGGATTAATCGCAATTCCAGCTTTAATACCATAGTCATGAATTCTATCAAAAACTTTGTTTAAATCATTCTTTATATTAAGATGAACACTCATACAAAAGATATCTAAAAGTGCAAAATCATCAATATATTTAAGTGGTTTATTAACCATGAAATGAACATCTAATCTTTTCTTAGTATAATAAGCCATTTCTTCTACTTCAGAAAAAGTATTAGCTTTCTTTTTTACATATTTGCCATCCATGACATCAACGTGAATAAAATCAACATTCGTCTTATCCAAAAGATAAATAACGCGATCAACATTCTTTTTTCTGACATTTAAATATGATACTGATACTTTCATCATTACCTCCTTTTATACTTTTCAAACTCACTTTGAGCGGTTTTAATTAAATTTAAATAATTTTCATATCGAAATTTAGAAATTATATTTTCTTCTACCATTTTTTTCACCATGCAATCACTCTCTTTGATATGCATGCAATCACTATAAGGACATGGATAATCCTTAAATTCAATAAAAGCATCTCTTATTTCACTTTTTAACATATTAGGAAATTCTAAAGATGAGAATCCAGGAGTATCTAGTATTAATCCATTAAATAATTCTAACATTTTAACACTACGTGTGGTATGTTTTCCACGTCCTAAGGCTATACTTATTTCTCC
>CACZNM010000036.1 GCA_902782535.1 uncultured Erysipelotrichaceae bacterium | reverse complement strand
TAAAGAAATAATAAAAGGTGTAAGAACTATTAAAAAGTTAAGACTTTTGTGTGTCATAGTTGTTACACCTTCTTTAAATAAAAGTTTCAAATTTCAAAGTGATTGGCCATATAATAATTCACAAGCATATTTATTAAGTAATATTGTTAGTGATATAAATATGGATCAGGAAAGTGAAGTTACTCTTGATAATGATATCTATATTATTACTAGTAAGGTTAATTTCCCTAATAATCCAGCTCTTGTTAAACAGAAAGTTTCAGTTAATAAAGATTTAATGATTGAAAAAGTAGAAATACTAAATAATGATGGAATTAGTTTAATGACATTTAAAGTAGATAAAACTAATTATAAGCCAATTTTTGATGAAAATTATTTTGAAATTAACAGTATTATCAATAATAGCGAAGATATAGAAAATAGTAGTACAACATCAACTATTGACGATATAATATATCCATTATATATTCCCACTGGAACAGTTTTACAAGATGAAGAAAAGGTTAGTAAGACAGATGGTGAAAGGGTAATACTTACTTTTAAAGGAGAAAAGCCTTTTACTTTAGTTGAAGAAACAACTATGAAAGAAGAAGAATTTACTGTTGTACCAACATACGGTGAACCATACTTACTAATTGATACCGTAGGAGCATTATCTAATAATTCTATTAATTGGGTAAGCAATGGTATAGAGTATTATATTGTCAGCGATGTTATGAATCAAAATGAATTAATTGAAGTAGCGAAATCAATGAATGTTGTATCAGTATTAAAATAGCATCCTAGGATGCTATTTTAATAGAAAAAAAACGATATTCTCGTTTTTTATTGATAATCACTTATAAAAGGAAATTCAGTATTACCATCAAGATAGGCATTAATATCATCAACTAAATATACGTAGTTGTTTTCTTTTCCTTCATTATAATTCTTTTTTAATGTTTCTAAAAAATCTTTATAAACTATTAACACAACATTTTTATTGTCACTATTAACTAACATAATATTATATAATCTATTAAGTTCATCATCGGTAGTTTTAGTATCAGAGATTCTACCTTCAAGCATCGCAGCTTCTTTGGCTTTTTCAAGGTCTATTTTTGAGTATTTACTGGTTATTTCTTTAGCAACAAGATTAATTCTGTCATCTTCTAATAGGTTACCGTTATATTCAAAATCCATGTTATCCTCTCCTTCTTCTTGTCATTGATTGACTACTTACTTTCATCACTGTTTCAGAATCCAAATGAATTACTTTGTCATTTTCACGTAGCACTTTTTTTATAAATTGAGTTCTAATATTGTTCATAACGGTTTGTAGACTCCTAGCACCGGTATTTAATTCATATGCTTGTTCAGCGATTAAACGATAAACATCTTCATCAATAATTAGTTTTTTACCGTGTGATTCTACCCATTTTTTAAATCCAAGTAATGGACTAATGGTAGATACTCTTAATATTCTTTCTAGTGAATCAACACTATAATCATTAGTGTGTAAGTACGTATTAAATCTACCAACAAGTTCTCTTTCCAAACCAATGCCTATTAAATCATTTGGTGTAATATTGTATTCTTGTTCTTCTTCTATATCATCACTTTGACCAAATCCAACTGTTGACTTTCTTCGTGTCTTATAGGTACGAAGATTTGTTAACGCTCCAAGACATATAAAGGTAAGCTTTGATGTATCAAATTCTACTTCATTCGAATTAAATAAAGTCTTACTAGTATGGATATTATATTTTCCACCACCTAGAAAATCCAATAATTGTTGTTGAACAGCTCTTTTCATTTCTAAGCCACCACTTCTTGAATAGGCAATTTTATCAAATTCATCAAATACTACAATACCTCTTTGGGCTTTTTCTAAATCACCATCAGCTTTTTTTAATAACTCTTTTAAAACATCCGTGATATTTCCTCCAACATAACCAGTTGCGGAATAATTAGTGACGGACGTTGATACAAAAGGAATTCCCAGTTTATCAGTAATTTCTCTTGTTATCGCGGTTTTCCCTGTTCCTGTAGGACCATCTACAAAGATAATTGACCTTTGACCATCAGGAATATTTTCCATATCTGCTAATTGTTGATTATTGACGATATTATAAAATAAATCTTCTGCAGCTTCTTCTTGACCAATAAATTTTCCTTTAATTTCATCAAGTATTTTCCATAGATTATCATCAATTACAAATGGTTTTCGATTTTTTTCTGTTTGCTCAAGTTGTAAAGTATGCATTATATTTTCATGTTTATTATTATTTACATTGATAGAAAAATCAAATAAAAAAGGATGTTTAATATCATCGTTTTTAGAAAACTTTTTTTTAGTAATACTACCATCAATTAACATATAAGCTTCTAACTTTTTAAATAATGGATGTCCTGAAAATCCAAAATTAGTGTGTGGTATCTTATAAAAACTTCCGAAATAATTAAGTATCTTTGAGCCAGTTATATAATCATATTGCAATAAGCTCAATAAAACAGCAGGAGTAAAAAAATATATTTCTTCATATCTAGTCTTTTTATTAATTATACTAAGTAAGTCTAATTTTAGATTTTTTTCATAAAAGTCTTCATATTTTTCTTCTTCTATTTTTATAATATCATCTTTCTTGATATCAATGAATTGAAATAAATAATCTAGTTTGATATCATCACTTTCTAATAATATATCTTTTAGCTTACCATCAACTAGAAATCCTGCCATAAAAAGAGAAAAAATTTTCTTATCTGATTTTGTAAATTCATAATCTGTTACGTCACCATAATTTTCGACTTTTTTTACAATTTTTTTGTCTTTAATTGTATCATATATTTCCATTGCCTTGTTAAGAAACAATTGTGTTTCCTTACTTAGTTCCTTATATTCAATCATATCTCACCTATCCTGCATTAAAATTATAGCATGAAATATTAAAAGTGTAAATAAAGTCTTCACATTTAAGAAATAATATGTTATTATATAGTAAATTCATTGATGAAGAGGAGTAAATTATTATCTTTTTAAGAGAGTTAGTGGTTGGTGCGAACTAATAAAAGAAATAATCGAAGGTAGCTTCTGAGAAGTATATCTAAGTAAATAGGATATAATGTTTATCGCATTAAGATAATGAGTGCATAGATTTCTATGAAGTAGGATGGTACCGCGAATATTCGTTCCTATTTTATAGGAATTTTTTATTTAGGAGGAACGTATGGAATTAGAAAAAAAGTATAATCATCTTGAAGTAGAAAACGATAAGTATGAAAAATGGCGAAAGTATTTTGAATGTCATCCCGAAAATGATAAACCAAAGTATTGTATAGTATTACCACCACCAAATGTTACAGGGGTATTACATTTAGGTCATGCATGGGATGTAACTTTACAGGATATTATTATTCGTTATAAAAAGATGGAAGGATATGATACTTTGTGGCTTCCTGGTATGGATCATGCTGCAATTGCAACCGAGGCAAAGGTTGTTAAAAGACTCAAAGATAAAGGTATTGATAAATACAAATATGGAAGAGAGAAATTTATTGAGGCATGTTGGGATTGGACGCATGAACATGGAAGTGTTATTCGTGAACAATGGGCAAAACTTGGTATAGCATTAGATTACTCTAGAGAAAGATTTACTTTAGATGAAGGTATGAGTGGGTCAGTAAGAAAAGTCTTTGTTGATTACTATAATAAAGGATTAATTTATCGTGGTGAAAAGATTATTAACTGGGATCCAGTAGCTAGAACAGCACTTTCTAATGAAGAGGTTATTTATAGTGAAGAGAAGAGTGCTTTTTATCATTTGAAGTATAAATTAAGTGATAGTGAAGAATACTTAGATGTTGCAACAACGCGTCCTGAAACGTTATTTGGTGATACAGCAGTAGCGGTTAATGCCAAAGATAAACGTTATAAAAAATATGTTGGTAAAAACGTTATTCTTCCTATTGTTAATAAAAGAATTCCAATTATAACTGATGAACACGCTGATATGGAAAAAGGAACAGGATGTGTTAAAATTACCCCTGCTCATGATCCTAATGACTTTGAAGTTGGTAATAGACATAACTTAGAACGTATTGTTATTATGAATGATGATGCAACAATGAATGAGAATGTTCCTAAGAAATATCAAGGAATGACAAGAGAAAAATGTCGTGAAGAAGTATTAAAAGATTTAGAAAAAGATGGATTATTACTTCGTGTTGAACCACTTGTTCATGAAGTAGGTCATTCAGAACGTACTGGTGTTATGGTCGAACCAATGATAAAAAAACAATGGTTTGTTAAGATGCGTCCTTTAGCTGACAGAGTATTAAAATATCAAAAAGATAAGAGTAAAAAAGTCCATTTTGTGCCAAATAGATATGAAAAAATTATGAATCATTGGATGGAAATAACTTATGATTGGTGTATTTCTCGTCAACTTTGGTGGGGACATCGTATCCCTGCTTGGTATAAAGATGATGAAATATATGTTGGAATGGAAGCGCCAAAAGGCTCTGGTTGGGTACAAGATGAAGATGTTTTGGATACATGGTTTTCAAGTGCTTTATGGCCTTTCGCTACTTTAGGATGGCCAAATAAAACGGAACTTTTAGATAAATATTTTCCTAATAGTTGCTTGGTAACTGGATATGATATTATTCCTTTTTGGGTAAATAGAATGACGTTTCAAAGTGAAGAGTTACTCGGAAAAAGACCTTTTGAAAATTGCTTAATTCATGGACTTATTCGTGATAAAGAAGGAAGAAAATTCTCTAAAAGTTTAGGTAATGGAATTGATCCATTTGATATGGTCGAAAAATATGGTGCTGATGCCCTTCGTTATTATCTAGCTTGTGATGTTGCACCAGGTACTGATATGCGTTTTGATGAAGAAAAGATTAAATCAACATGGAATTATATAAATAAAATATGGAATGCTTCTCGTTTCGTTATATCGAATATTTCTGATTTAAAAGAAATTGATTTAACAAACTTAAAGAATGAAGATAAATGGATTTTATCAAAATATGAAAAGATGCTTCATGAAGTTACAAGATTTATGAATAAATATGAATTTAATAATGCTGGTAGTTCTATTTATGAATTTACTTGGAATTATTTCTGTGATTATTATATTGAAATGTCTAAGTATACTATTGATGAAACGAGTACTAAAAGTACATTATGTTACATTTTAACGGGCATTTTAAAATTATTACAACCATTTATGCCATATGTTACAGACGAAATATATAATATGCTTCCTGTACGTGATAATGCTTTAATTATGAATAGTGATTATCCTAAGTATAATAAAAAGTATCTTTTTGAATTGGAAGAAAGAGTTGTTGATGATGAAGTAGAGTTTATTAAATCCTTTAGAAACGTTAAAGCAGAGAATAATATTACTAAAGATATGAAAGTAATGTTTGATACAACAGATGATAATGATTTAATTGTTAAAATGCTTAAAATAGGAGAGAATATCATTGATAAACCATTAGGGATTAAAGCTTATAAAGTATTCTCTAATAATGTTAAGGCAACAATCTTCTTTGAAAAATTAGAAACTGAAAAAGATAAACTATTAAAGGAAACACAAATTAAAGTATTACAAGAATCCATTTCAAGAAGAGAGAAGTTATTATCGAATGAGAATTATGTTAATAAAGCTCCTAAGAATATTGTAGAAATGGATAGACAAAAGTTAGAAGAAGAAAAGAAGAAATTAGAAGAATTATTAAAATAATGCAAGTAAGGCGTGTAATAGCACGTCTTATATTTTAAAATAAAGCTATTTTACATTATGATATTTATTTTTTAGTAGGTATATGTTACAATAATCTAGTAATTAATGAGGTGACGTGTATTATGAATAAAAAACAAATGATTAAGGAACAAAAAAGATTAAAAAGAGAAAGAAAAGAAGCAGCAGTTTTATTTAATGATGATAAGGAAGTATATAATGTTTTTAAAATTGCTTTAGGTGTTATTTTATTTCTTGTAGTAGCATATTTTATTGTTAATCTTTTAAGAGGTAATTTTAATTTCTTTAATAAAAAGAATTTAAAAACAGAAGAGATTGATAGTTCAATGGTAATAGTAGGAACAATGTTTAATAAAAGTGATTCTGAATATTTGGTATTAGCATATGACTTAACAGATAAAGTTAATCCAATATATAATGCATTAGTAAGTAATTATGATGGTTCAAAAACACTATATAAGCTTGATTTATCATCTGGATTTAATGCATCTTTTATTGGTGATGAATCAGTAATAAATAGTGATCTTACTAAATTTAAGTTATCAGGACCAACACTTATGGTTATCAAAGGCGATAAGATAGTTTCTTCTTATACTAAAGAAGAAGATATAGAAAAATATTTAACAGACGAAAAATAGATAAATAAATCTATTTTTTTGATATAATTAATAAGGGGGAGATATGGATACAATTTTAGAAATTAATAATCTTAATTATCAGGATTTTCATAATTTAAATTTATCTATTAAAAAAGGCCAATTCTATTTTATTGTTGGCGCAAATAAAAGTGGTAAAACAACGCTTTTTCGTATTATATCATCCCTAATAGTTACTAATAATGTAGTGTGTTGTGATAATCTTTATTTAAACTGTGATACGCGAAAAACATATATTAAAAAAATTGGGGTAGTAGAAAGAGTTAATAAATATAGTTTTAATTATAAGAATGTTCAAGAAGAAATGTTATATCCCTTAATTAATTTAGGATATAGTACTAATAATGCTTATAAAAGAATAAAGGAAATATTAAATATTTTTAATTTAAGTAGTATATTAGATAAAAGAATAGATAATCTTAATTTTAAAGAAAAACAATTATTATTGATTATGATTTCTTTATTACATCATCCTAAAGTATTATTAATGGATAATGTTTTAGATATCTTTAGTGTTAGTGAAAGAAATAGTGTTATTGTATCTTTAAAAAAAATGATAAAAGATAATAATTTAACAATAGTAAATTTCGCATCTAATCTAAATAATATTATTGATAGTGATCAAATAATTATACTAACCAATTTTAAAATAATTAAAGAAACAACCTATAATGAAATATATAATAATGATAAACTATTTTATGATAATGGTCTTGAAATACCCTTTATATTTGATTTAGTTAATAAACTTAAAATGTATAATATTGTTAAGAATAATTATATTAATATGAAAGATATGGTTGATGATATATGGCCTTAATATTAAAAAATGATTTATACGGTAATATTAGGATAGATTCAAATAAAATAATTGGAGTAATGGGAAATAGTTATGTTAAATTTATTCATATGATAAAAGGAAATAACTGCTTTTATATCTCAAAAATAGATGAATTCTATACTAATAAAGTAGATAATGAAATATCCTTGTATTTTAAAAATAAAGAAAATTTAAAAGGGGATATCGAAATAGTTTTAAATGAATTCAATTTAGACAATTCTTTTCTAAATAGAAGTATTAATGATTTATCAAATGGAGAGAAAAGATTATTAAAATACGTTCTGGCATTTATTAGTAATAATAAAATAATAATTATCGATGAACCATATTTAGATTTAGATTATAATTTCAAAAAGAAAATAAAATCTTTGTTACAAAGGATTATTTATGAAACACGTAAAACTATTATTATAGGAAGTAGTGATAGTAATGTAATCTATGAATTATGTTCAAATATTTTACTACTTGATAAAATGTATTATTATGATAAAACAATCAATATTTTTAGTAATAAAGACATATTAAATAAATATCATATTGATATACCAGAGATAGTGAAGTTTGTTGATTTAATGAAAGAAAAGAATATTTTGATTGATTATTCTTATGATATTCGAGATTTGATAAAGGATGTGTATAAATGTGTTTGAAAAAGAAATAAATGATTATTATCGAGATATATGTCTTTTATCTTTTGCAGTTGTCATAATATTCTCTAATAATTTAGCAACCTATATTATTTTAGGAATAATGTATTTAATATTCAATTTAAAGAAGGAAAAAATGTATATATATTTATTGATTGTTATAACATTTTTAATCTTTATCATAAATAATATGAT
>CACZNM010000035.1 GCA_902782535.1 uncultured Erysipelotrichaceae bacterium | reverse complement strand
ATTGATATTAAATTAAAAAATAGTCCATATGTCCATTTTAAAGGTTTTGTTGATAAAATAATGTATAAAGAAAAAGATAATATGTCATTAGTTAGTATTATTGATTATAAAACAGGTAATCCGGATATTAAGATTAAGAATTTAGAATTTGGTCTTTCGATGCAACTTCCTATATATTTATATTTAGTAAGTAAAAATGAAAAACTTAAAAATATTAAGTTTACTGGTTTTTATTTACAATATATTTTAAATAATAGTTTAACTAAGAAAAAATCATTACAAGAAGAAAATTATGATCGAATGAAACTAATGGGATATTCTACTAATGATAGGGATAGACTAGCAATCTTTGATTCAACGTATGAAAATAGTGAAATGATTCATGGTATGAAGTTAAATAAGGATGGTACTTTTTCTCGTTTTAGTAATACTTTATCAGACATTGAAATAGAGGAGATTATTAAACTTACGGAATGTAAAATAATGGAAGCTTTAGAAAAGATTTTAATTGGTGATTTCATGATTAATCCGAAAATACTAGATGGTGAGAATGTCGCATGTAAATATTGTAAATATAATGATATATGTTATCGAAGGGAAGAAGATAATATATATCTAGAAAGGACGGATAAAGATGCCAAAATGGACAAAGGAACAGAATAGTGCTATTTATGAAAGTGGGCAAAATATCATTGTATCAGCAGGAGCAGGAAGTGGTAAAACGGCCGTTTTATCCGAAAGAGTTTTAGAAAAAGTAAAAAATGATATCCCTGTTGATCAATTATTAATATTAACATTTACTAAAGCTGCTGCTAGTGAAATGAAAGAAAGAATTCGTAAGAAATTAAAAGAAAATAATCTTCTATCTCAAGTAAATAAAATTGATAGTAGCTATATAACAACCTTTGATAGTTTTTCTTTATCATTAGTCAAAAAATATCACTATTTATTAAATGTAAAAAAGAATATTAATATTATTGATAGCAATGTTTTAAATCTAAAAACACAAGAATATTTAGATTTAATTATGGAAGAAGAATATCTAAAACAAGATGATTATTTAAAGAAATTAATGAATGATTTCTGTGTTAAAGATGATTATGAAATAAAAAAATTAATACTATCTCTAAATGATAAACTAAATTTAAAATATTATAAAAAAGAATATTTAAATAATTATATAGAGATGTTTTATAATGAGGATTTTATCCAGAATAGTTTTAATAAATATGAAAGATTACTAATAGATAAAATTAAAGAATTAAATCTTTTGTTAACTAAATTAAGTAGGGAAGTTGATATAGATTATTATAGTAAAGTTATTAATTCATGTAATAATCTTTTATCTATTAATAATTATGATGATATTAAAGAAAATATTTTAAAAATAGATTTGCCAAGATTACCTAGAGGCAGTAGTGATAGCGTTAAAGACATTAAAGAAAAGCTTAAAGATTTAATTAATGATATAGTAGAAAAAACAGTTTTAACGAAAGATGAATTAATTAATGGTTATTTAGGTACTAAACCATATTTAATAAAGATTATTGATATTATTAATAAACTTGATGAAAAACTTAATAAGTATAAAAGAGCTAATGATTTATATGACTTTATTGATATTAGTAAACTAGCGATTAAACTAGTTAAAGAAAATAAAGAAATAAGAGAAGAAATAAAAGACTATTTTATCGAAATCATGGTTGATGAATATCAAGATACTTCGGATTTACAAGAAGAATTTATTAATTTAATAAGTAATAATAATCTATATATGGTTGGTGATATTAAACAATCCATTTATCGTTTTAGAAATGCTAATCCTAATATATTTAGAAATAAATATAATAATTATGAAAAGAATAATGGGGGAATGAAAATAGATTTATTAAAGAATTTTCGTTCGCGTGAAGAAGTACTCAATAATATTAATTTAATCTTTGACTTTATTATGGATGAAGTATATGGTGGTGCAAATTATAAAAAATCTCATCGTATGAACTTTGGTAATACTCTTTATAGTACAATTGGTTTAAATAATCAAGATAATAATTTTGAAGTATATGAATATGATTATGATAAAAAAGGTAATTTTACGAAAGATGAAATAGAAGCTTTTATTATTGCATCGGATATTATTGATAAAGTAAATAATCATTATAAAATCTTTGATAAAGATAAAAATATATTAAGAGAAGTTACTTATAGTGATTTTTGTATTTTAATTGATCGATCATCTTCTTTTGATTTATATAAGAAAATCTTTTTATATAAAAAGCTCCCTTTAAGTATTTATAAAGATGAGTATTTAGAAAATAGTGAACTATTCTTAGTAATTAAAAGTATTTTTAAACTATTAACAAGTAATGATCCAAAGATTAAAGAATATATGTTCTTATCAATTGGAAGAAGTTTTTTATTTAATTATGATGACGCGTATCTATTTAAAATAATTATGGATAATGCTTATGATAATACGGATATTTTTAAGATAATTAAAGAAATAATGATTAATATTGATAATAAAAGTATTAGTGATATCTTAGATGAAATAATGATAAAATTTAATGTTTATGAAAGATTAACCTTTATTCCTAAAATGGAAGAAAATCTTATTAAAATAGATTATTTATATACTTTATCCAATACTTTAAATAAAATGGGATATACTTATTGTGATTTTGTTGAATTTATTGATAACTTAATGAATAATAATAGTAATATACGTTTTGCTTTAAATATAGAAGATAGTGGTAGTATAAAGATAATGACTATTCATAAATCTAAGGGATTAGAGTATCCTATTTGTTATTTTCCAGGATTATATAAAGAATTTAACACGATGGAAGTAAAAGAAAAAATAAATTATAGTAATGAATTAGGAATAATAATGCCATACTTTGATGATGGATTAGTTAATAATTATCTCTTTGATATTTATAAAAAGAATTATTATGATGAAGAAATAAGTGAAAAAATAAGACTTTTTTATGTAGCTTTAACAAGATGTAAAGAAAAAATGTTGTTTATTGTTCCAAAAAAAGAGAAAGAAGATATAGAAGATACTGTATCAAGTATGGAAAAAGCGAAATACGAAAGTTTTTTGGATATTTTATTGTCAATTAAATCAAAAATAATAAATTATATTAAAAATATTGATGTTAATGAATTAAAACTAAGTAAAGATTATAACTTAATTAATAATAAAAATATCTTTGATAATATGCATAAAAATAGTGATCTTATTAAACTAAAAAGTTATGAAATAAAAGAGAAAGTTTTAAAAAACGAAAGTCATTATTCAAAAAGTAGTATTCACCTAATTAATCAAGAAAAAAAAGAAATAATGGATTTCGGTAGTAAAATACACTATTATTTAGAAACAATCGATTTAAAGAATCCAGATTCTAGTAATATAGAAGATTTTTATCAAGAAAAGATTAAAGATTTTTTAAATAGTGATTTGATGAAAGATAAGGATAAAGCTACTATATATCAAGAATATGAATTTATCTATAATGATAATACTTCTTTAAAACATGGTATTATTGATCTTTTAATGGAATATCGTGATCACTTTGATATTATTGATTATAAACTTAAAAATATAGATGATGAAGCTTATATAAAGCAGTTAAATGGATATAAAGAATATTTAAATAAAATTAGTGATAAAGAGGTAAATATATATTTATATTCTATTATGGATGGTGTGTATAAAAAAATAGAATAAAGTGTAAAGTCTTTATTCTTTTATTAATTCATCAATACTAACAATATTATAGTTATTATTTTTTATATATTTAATTATGATATTTAAATCTTGATAATTGCTTTTATTAAATGAGTAAACTAAGATAGAACCGTTATCAATGATTTCTTTAGTATTAGTAAAATGATAATTATGAATATTTCTTCCTAAAATAGTATATTTTTTATTAATCATACAATTGTTCTTTATCTGTAATTCATAGGTAAGACAGTAATCAATATTATGAGAATAATTGGTATTTACAATATTTATATAATTTGTGTTTTTTAAATCATAATTTTTAGTAGTTAGTATACTAGCATATGTATTATTAATTATTAATACTTTATTTAGAGAATAGAATAATTCATCCTCGTTAATATTTAAAATGATACTAATATTGTTTTTCTTTTTATTACCACTAATAATTATTTTATCGTAATTATCTTTAAAGGATATTATAGGCATTATCTCATCATAGCTTAATAAACTATCATTAAATTTATTAAGTTTTTTCATCTTACTATAGCTTTCATCAATATTTATTTTTCTTCCATTAACACCTGGTATCATAGTATTATTAGTAATAACAGCATTAACGGGTTCTTTATTATATAATCCTTGTTTATTAATAATTTCTTGCATTAAATAGTCATTTTGTTTTAAAAAACTAATACATTTATATGTATAATAATAACTAAATATAAAAAGAATGATTGTTAAGATAATCTTTTTTTTCATTAATAAAATTATATGTTAGAAAGAAAAGAAATAATCGATTATCTTGTAGAAACTTTAACTTTTGTATCATCACTTAAAGTTACATTTTGTAAATTAAGTTTTTGTGTATGTTTTGTTAAGTTTAGAGCATGACTTTTTTTGATTGCATCGAATTATAAACTATTTAATTAGTGATATAGGAATGAAAAAAATACATTATATATCTTGAAAAAAAATATATTTTAAGTTACAATTAATTATAGGATGGTAGATAAATGAAAGATGACATTAAAATAATAATACCAAGTTTTTTAATTGCAATTTTATTCATTACTATGATGATTATAGTAATACCTAAAATAGATTTTACGCGTAGTACAAATTATAATAATGATGAAAAAGTATTAGCTGATTTTGGTAATTCCTATATACCTCCTAATTGTAAATATGATGGAGAAGTAAATATGCTGCCAATTTCTGATGAATTGTTATGTAAATATTATGATATTGAACTTCAAGGTCTTTGCTTTGAGCTTGTAGCAGAAAAAGTTGAAAGTGTTTCTGGTACGATTTTGTATAAAAATAAATATAAGAAATATACCTGTACAACGCGTAATTTATCTGAATATAATGTAAGTTGTAAGAATGACGATCAAGGTTATACAAAAGAGGCAAGTGAATTTTGGATGAGAAACGGACTTATAATATTTAATGGAACTGGTAATGCAACCGTTAATCTTGATGCTTTAATGTGTGATTCAGATGTCCTTACTAATCAAAGTTCTCCATACTTTATTAATTCAAGAACGTATTCCTGTTTTATAGATGGAGGATCTCTTCTTTACGGATGTGGTGGAACAATAAGTGATTGCCATAAATATATTTTACAGGACTGCGAGAGGGTTGAAAAATCTGGAAGTAGTGGAAGTACTAGCTCAACTCTTCCAAAAAAAGAGTATTCTCTTGATTGTGTACCAGTGACGGGTAATCCAGAACGTAAAAAAACGACAGAAATGGAATCTAAACTATGCTCCAACCCATCAAATCAAAGCAAAAAAGGAAAACACGAATGTTATGTAATGGCAGCGGATTCTAATTGTTATGGTGCCGGTACTATTACAAATCCTTTAATGTGTGATTACATAAAATATAGTTGTAATAGAACTCTAGACCCTTCATCGGCTGGTAAACCAAGTAATGGTTGTAACGAAGGTGACGTATGTTGCGAAATATTTGGCTATAGTCTTATATCAAAGATTAAAACAAATATTTTAATTCCACTTAGAATTATTGCACCAATATTATTATTAGTATTAACAACTGTTGATTTTGCAAAGATTGTTTTTTCTGAGAATAATAAAGATGGTATGCCAAAGGCATGGAAAAATTTCTTAAAAAGAGCCATTGCTACTTTAATAATCTTTTTTGCAAGTAATATAGTAAGTATTATTTATGGATTTATTCAGGGTGGAGTATTCTGTCCGTTTGGATAAATAAAATAAAACCTCTTCTTGAATATCAAGATGAGGTTTTATTAAACATTAAATAATTGCTTATTTACTTTCTTTCATATCTTTTCTATATTTTTTTGCTTCTCTTGTAGAAACTTTAACTTTTGTACCATCACTTAAAGTTACATTTTGTAAATTAAGTTTTTGAGTATGTTTTGTTGCATTTAGAGCATGACTTCTTCTATTACCAGTTAATGGTTTACGACTAGTTGCCTTAATTGCCATTTTAATCCCTCCTTTAATTACATCAAATTCAAGGTTAACTTTATCATATTATTACTAATTAGTCAAATAAAATTGATAAAAAGATGGTAAAAATGTGTTTATTATTATATAATTATAATGAGGGTGTTATGCAGAGATATTTTAGTAATAGTAAAGATAATGATGTGTATACTTTAAGTAATGATGATTCTTATCATATTACAAAGGTTATGCGCATGAAAATTAATGATTTAATTGAGATAGTTGATGATAAAAAAACGTATATATGTAAGATTATATCTTTTAATCCTGTTAAGGCAGAAGTAAAAGAGATGTTAAATGAAAATAATGAGCTTGAAAAGAAAATAATTATTATTCAAAGTTTAGTTAATGAAACAAAGATGGATTTAATTTTGCAAAAATGTTGTGAGCTTGGAATGTATGCTTTTCATCCATATAAAGCGAAAAATAGTGTTGTTAAAGAAAATGATAAAATTGATAAAAAATTAGTTCGCTGGCAAAAAATTGTTAAAGAAGCAAGTGAACAGTCTAAAAGAAATATTATTCCGGTAGTTGGAAGATTATTAAATATTGATGATTTATGTAATATAGAGGCGGATTTAAAAATATTATTAAGTGTTAATGAAGTGTCAAAAAATTTAAAAAATGTTTTGCATGCAAATAATTCTTATGATACAATTATTATAGTGGTGGGTCCAGAAGGAGGATTCACAAATTTGGAAGAAGAAAAACTTATTAGTAGAGGGTTTGTTAGAACAAGTCTTGGTGCACGTGTTTTAAGAAGTGAAACAGCTAGTATTGTAGCGCTTTCAATGATGAATTATGAATGGATGGTGTAAATATGTTTAGTCAAACAGAGATATTATTAATGATTTTTGTAGTTAGTGTTTTACTATTGTTTATTATTATTTTAACTGTTTTAGATATAATTGAATATCGTAAAAATAAAAATATGTTAGAAGAAGATTCTTTGGAGGAAGATGGTATTATAAAAGATTCTCTTGCTAAAAAAATGCAAGAAGTTACTATCATGGAAGTGGAAGACGAAATTGAACAGGATAATAGTATTTCTAAAGAAAAAAGTGATAAAGGTCTATCCATTGAAATGGAAGAAGAAACTCCTGTAAAAAAAGAAATAGTTGAATCTGTAAACTATGAAATGATGGAAGAGGAGCCACTTATTAGTGAAATAGAAGAGAATAATGTTGTAGCACCTGAAATAACATATAATGATTATCAAAAAGAAACATTAACAAGAGTTAATTTAAATGAAGAACTTTCTAAAGTAGAAGAAACAATGGTAGAAGAAGATGAGATAGCTAAAAAAGCATTGTCTTTTGAAGAAGAGCAAGAAAGAACGGCTATTATTAGCTTAGACGAGTTAATGCAGAAAAGTGATAATCTTTATAGTGAAAATGAATTTGTTCAATATGATGATGGAAATGAACCAATATCAATTGATGAAGTAATTAGTATGTATAATAAAGAAGAAAAACAAATTAATATACCTGAAGTAAATGCTATTGTAGAAGAAAAGATTAATGATGCAAAAGAAGAGAAGAAAGAATTATATACTAAGAAAGAAGAGATACCATTTATTTCTAGTGTTTATGGTCTAGAGAAAAATGAAATGTCTTTTGAAAATACCGCAACTTATGATAAATTAGATCGCGAAAAGACTAACGAATTCATGCGTGAATTAAGAGAAAGAATTGAAAATCAATAATTATCAACGAAAATGTTGATAATTTTTTTGTTAAGCGCTTGAAATAAGGGAAAAATATGATATAATATCCTTGTTGAGTGGCAGAGCCACTCTTTAATTTATTTCTAAGGAGGAGATATGGAAGAGAAGGTAAAGAAAATTATTGGTAATAGCTTAGACAATCTTGGTTTATGGGTTGATAGTGTTACGTATGAGAAAGAAGGTAATACTAATTATTTAAGAATATGTCTTGATAGTAAAGATGTAATTAACGTAGAAAGAATTGTAGAAGCAACACATATCATTAATCCTCTAATGGATAAAGAAGATATAATTAATGAAGAATATATCTTAGATATTTATGGAAAAAGTAAAGGTGATTAAAATGAAAAAGAAAAAAGAAGAAGTTATAATTGATCCTAAAGAACAATTTTTAGGAGCACTTGATGCAATTGTTAAAGAAAAAGGTATTGATAAAGCCCAAGTATTAGAAGCGATGGAACTTGCTCTTGCTTCTGCTTATAAGAAACATACAGGTAAAACGAATGGTAAAGCTAAAGTTAATCCTGTAACTGGGGAAATAAAGGTTTATTCATATTTAACTGTTGTCGAAGAAGTAGAAAATCCTGATATTGAAATTAGTCTTAAAGATGCCAAAAAGATTAATAAGGATATAAATGTTGGTGATACTATTGATACAGAAGTTACAACAGAAGATTTTGGAAGAGTAGCAGCTTCAACTGCTAAGCAAGTTGTTATTCAAAAAGTACGTGAAGCAGAACGTCAATTAACGCTTGATGCTTTTCAAGATAAACAAGATGAATTATTAGTAGGAACAGTTGCATTAGAGGATACAGATAATTATTTTATTGATTTGGGTAGAAGTAACGGAATACTTCCTAAAAAAGATATTATTCCTGGGGAAAAGATTGAAATGGGAAGTACTATTAAAGTTTATGTTACAAAAGTAGATAATTCTGGACGTAATTTAGTTATTAAACTATCTCGTAGTCATTATGGCTTTGTTAAACGTTTATTTGAACATGAGATACCAGAATTTAGTGATGGAACACTTCTTATGTATTCTGTTGCAAGAGAACCTGGGGTTAGAAGTAAAGTAGCCGTTTATAGTGAGAAACCTAATTTTGAACCAATTGGAGCTTGTATTGGTGAAAAAGGTAGTCGTATTGCAAATATTATTAAAGAATTACATGGAGAGAAAGTTGATGTTATAAAATATGATACTGATCCTAAAATTTTTATTGAAAATGCTCTAGCACCTGCTAAAAATTTAATTGTTTTAGTTACGGATGAAAAGAAAAAAGAAGCAATTGTTATTGCAGATGATGATAATTTCTCTCTTGCTATTGGTAAAAAAGGTATGAATGCAAGACTTGCTAGTCGTCTTACAAAATATAAGATTGATGTTAAGAGTATTAAAGAAGCAGGAGAAATGGGTATTAATATAAAAGGTGAATAATGAAAGTAAAAAAAATACCAATGCGAACATGTGTAGTAACTAAAGAAAAATATCCTAAAATAGAATTACTTAGAATAGTTAAAACACCGGAAGGTGAAATAAAGACAGATATAACTGGAAAGTTAAATGGACATGGCGCATATATTAAAAAAGATATAGAAGTTTTAGATAAAGCGATTAAAACAAAAGCCTTAGAGCATTACCTTGAGTGTAGTATAGATGAAAGTGTTTATGAGGAAATAAGAAAGATAATAAATAATTAGAAAAGGTAGGTGATATAAATGAATATTTTAGAATATGCTATGGATGTAGATAAAGAAGTTTCTGAAATTATTGATTTATGTAAAAGTTTAGGGATTAATAAGGTTCATGAAAGTGATTTATTAACTGATGAAGAAATTACTATTTTAGATAATGAACTTGACAGTTTAAAAGAAAATACCAATCCTGATTATGAACTTGATGAGGAATTAGAAGAAAAAGTATCTAATTTAGTAAATAGTATTGATATTGACCTAGATAGTGGAACAAAAAAACCTGAGAAATTAAAAAAACAAGAAAGTAATAAACAAGTAAATAACCAAACATCAAATATGAAAGCGAAATATTTGAAAGGTAAAAAAGAAATATATAAACATCGTGATAAATTAATGACTAACAAGGAAGAAAATGATGTTATTGTTTATACGGAAGGGATGACTGTTGGTACATTAGCTGAAAAACTTGGTGTAGCACCATCAGAGATTGTTAAGAAAATCTTTAATTTAGGTGTTATGGCAACAATTAATCAAGAAATTAATTATGATGTTTGTGAAATGATTGTTATTGATTATGATAAGAAATTAAAAAAGGAAGAACAAAGAGATGTTTCTAACTTTGAAGAATATGAAATAGTTGATAGAGAAGAAGATTTAGAATTACGTCCACCAGTAATTACTATTATGGGACATGTTGATCATGGTAAAACAACTTTACTTGATACAATCCGTAAAACGAATGTTGCAAGTGGTGAAGCAGGTGGTATTACCCAAGCCATTGGTGCTTATCAAGTAGATGTTAATGGTAAAAAGATTACGTTTATTGATACACCAGGTCATGAGGCGTTCACGGAAATGCGAAGTCGTGGAGCTAGTGTAACGGATATTGTTATTCTAATCGTGGCTGCAAATGATGGAGTTATGCCACAAACAAAGGAAGCAATCGATCATGCTAAGGCAGCAGGTGTTCCAATTGTTGTTGCGGTTAATAAAATAGATTTACCAGATGCTAATGTTGATCGAGTATTAACAGAGTTAACCGAAAATGGTCTTGTTCCAGAAAAATTTGGAGGAGATGTTGTTACATGTAATATTTCGGCTAAAAAAGGAACAGGAGTTAATGAACTTTTGGAAACACTATTGTTAATTAGTGAAATGCGTGAATTAAAAGCTAATCCAAATCGTTATGCTACGGGAACTGTTCTTGAAGCACGAAGTGATAATAAAGTAGGTAGTATTGTATCCCTTCTTGTTCAAAGTGGAACATTGCGTTTAGGAGATCCTGTTGTAATTGGTAATAACTATGGTAAAGTAAGAAGTATGAAAGATGATAAGGGTAATAATATAACTTATGCTAAACCATCAACTCCAGTTGAAATAACGGGTATTACTGAATTACCTCTTGCAGGTGATAAGTTTATGGCTTTTGAAACAGAAAAAGAAGCGAGAAGTGTATCAGAACAACGTAAATTAAGAAGTCATTCTAAAGATACCAATAGAGCAGGAATGAGTTTGGATGATTTGTATGCCATGGTTCGTGATGGTGCCAAAGAAATTAATGTTGTTTTAAAAACCGATGTTAAAGGAAGCGAAGAAGCTGTTAAAAATTCTCTTGCCAAGATTAACATTGATGACGTAAGAGTTAATGTTATTCGAAGTGGTGTTGGAACAATTACCGAAAGTGATGTTAAATTAGCATCTGCCTCTCAAGCTATTATTATTGGTTTTAATGTACGACCTAATACTAAAACAAGTGATTTAGCTAAAGAAAGTGATGTGGAAATTCGTCTTTATGATATTATTTATAAAGTTGTAGAAGATATGGAAGATGCTATTAAAGGAATGCTTGATCCAGTATTTGAAGAGAAAGTTCTTGGTACTGCTGAAGTAAGACAAATCTTTAAATATTCTAAAATTGGTAATATTGCCGGATGTCATGTAACTAGTGGTACTATTAAAAATGGAGCTGATGCTCGTATTATTCGTGATGGAATAGTTATCTATACAAGTAAAATAGCGTCACTTCAAAGAGAAAAAGATCAAGTTAAAGAAGTTAACTCTGGTTATGATTGTGGACTTACTATCGCTGATTATCAAGATATACGTGAGGGAGATATAGTTGAAGTATTTACTAAAGTAGAGGTAAAATAATGAGTGTTAAAATAGAAAGATTAAATAATCTATTTCTAGCAGAATTATCTAAGATTATCTTTAAAGAGATTAAAAATCCTATTATCAAAACTGCTAATTTAACAGCAGTTGAGATTACTAATGATTTATCTTTTGCTAAAGTATATTTTACTTGTATGGATGAAGATAAGGATAAAGTATTGGAAGAACTTAATAATGCTAAAGGATTTTTAAGAACAAAGCTTGCTGATGTAATTGAAATACGTCATACACCTGAATTAGTATTTGTTTATGATAATTCAATAGAATATGGTATGAATATTGAAAGAATAATTAAAAATATTCATGAAAAAGATGAAGGTAACAAGTAGTTGTTATCTTTTTTTGACAAATAGTGTCTTGTAGTATTTAATTATATTCTTTATTTGTTATAATTATTGTGTATAGTAGTATAATTCAAGGAGGTAAAAATGACAAAAGAAGAGTTAATAAAATTAAAAGAAGAAATATCAAAATTAAGTGAAGAAGAAATAAAAGATAGAGATTTGTATCTTAGAGGATTGGCCTCTGGAGAATTACAAGGGCCACCTGTAGGATATCCTAGTATTGATAAACCATGGCTTAAGTATTATGATGAAGAAAAATATAAAGTAGATTTTCCAAAAGAGATTTTTTATGATGGATTATGGCGACAAAATAAAAACCACTTAGGTAATATAGCAATTAATTATTTTTATACTAATATATCTTACAAAGATTATTTTGACAGAGTTAGAGCTCTTTCTAAATCATTAAGCCATTATGGTGTTAAAGATGGTGACTATGTTGGGGTATGTTTAGCTAGTATTCCTGAGTCGATGTATGCACTTGGCGCATTATCATATATTGGCGCATCTGCAATATTTTTTCCTCCATATTTAGATAGAAAATCAATGATTGCTGATATAAATAAGAATAATACTAAATTAGTATTTATAATGGATATGTTTTATGATAAAGCAAAGGCTATTTTTGATGATCTTATAGCAAATACAAATATTGAAAATGTTGTAATTGTTCCTACTCTAAATTCATCTATTTTGGGAAAAATGAAAAAAAATAAAACTTTTTCAGATTCTAAATTCATATATTATAATGAATTTATTAAAGAGGGTGTGGATGAGAAAATGCCAGAGAAGACTACTTATTCTTATAATAAACCATTAGCTGTTGTATATTCTTCAGGAACAACAGGAATTTTAAAAGGAGTATTACTTTCAAACGATTCATTTGTAAATTCTGCAGCATCATATACTTCATTTGGGTTTGATTTATCACCAGGACAAAAGATATATCAAGTTATTCCAGTATGGACTTCAACAGGATTAATTGCGGATGGAAGTACTGCATTATATTATGGTTGTACATTATATCAAAATCCGACCTTTGATCCAGTTGTTTATTCAAGAAATCTTGGTATTAATCGCATTAATTGGGGAATTGCTACAACTGAATTGTTTAATGGTTTAGTTAAATTGAATGAGAGTAAATTATTTAGATTATTAGTTAAGCTTGGAATTATTGACTATAAGAAGTTAACTAATGCATATATAGGTGGTACAATATCAACAAAAAATGATCGGGAAAAATTAAATGAATTATTAAAGGAATTAGGTTCATCTGCAAAAATAAGAAGTAGCTATGGTACATGTGAAAATGGATCGATTGTAACTGCAGAATTGAACGGTATAGATTATTGTGAAAAATCAGTTGGTACACCAATTCCAAGTGTTAATATTATGTGTATAGATGAGAATGGTAATGAAGTTCCATTTGGAGAACGCGGTGAGATTGCCGTTAGCACAAAATGTGGAATGATTGATTATTATAATCGTCCAGATTTGCAAAATGTATTTTTTCTTGATGGAAAAAGTGTGTTTAAACGTACTGGTGACATGGGTAGAATTACTAAGGATGGTGTTCTTATTTATGAAGGCAGACTTAAAGATTTTTCAATAGTTAATTCTGAAAAAATATATAATTTTGATGTTAAAAGTATTATTATGAAAAATCCATGTGTATATGATTGTGAAGTACTTACAAATGATGAAGGTGTTTTTTGTGCTCATATTATTTTCGAAAATACGGATATTAATCTAGATGAAGAATTATCTAATATACAATATACTTTGTATGAAACATATAAATCGATTAATTATATTCCTAAATATTTTAAAATTAGAAATTCATTTCCTATGGCGGGCTCAACTAAGCGTGACTACAAAAAATTAAGTAGCGAGACAGATGGTTTAATGCATCGGGAGTTTGATACTGAAAAAAGACTAATAAAAAAATAAGCATTTACATAGTAAATATGCTTTGTTATAATTATATTGTGATAGTATGATGATATTATTCTAAGGAGATGATTCTTGATATGGATATAAATAAATTTACTTTATTGACTATTTTTAGTGTTATTTATGTTATTACATTGATTATAATATACTATTCTAAAGAGAGATTGAAAACAAAGGAAACAACAATTTATAAAGCAATATTATTTGCTAATTTATTTGGTTTAATATGTCAAACATTATGTCGAATTGTTTCAGATACTTATGATAATATAAACACCTTTTTAGCTAATTTTATTTTGAAAAGTTTTTTGCTGTATTTTATCCTTTTTGGTGCTTTATTATTAGTATATATTGTTGCTATTTCAAGTTCTGGTAATACTAATAAGACTGTTAAAAAAATTGCAATTGTATATGGAATATTAGGCGCTGTTGTGTATATTATGCCAATATCATTACATATTAACATTGAAAAAGATATTGGATATTCATATGGTATGGCAGTAAATTATTCTTATGTTGTTGGTGGGATAACATCAATTTTACTTATTGTTATGCTGATTAAAGAAATGAAGATTGTTTCAAAAAAGAAGCTGTTACCATTACTTTTATACTTAATATTTAGTGGTTTAGCGATTTTGATTCAACGATTAAATCCTGAATTTATGCTTATTTGTTATGTTGAAACGTTTTTGTGCTTTGTAATGTATTTTACCATAGAAAATCCAGATATAAAAATGCTTAATGAACTATACAAAAATAAGGAGTTAATGGAACAGAATTACGAGGACAAATATAATTTCTTGTTTGAAATGACACAAGAAGCACGTAATCCACTTGTTAATATTAATAGTTTAAGTACGGCATTACGTCTTGAAGAAGATCCTGATAAAGTTAAAGAAGGATTATTAACATTAAATAATATGGTAAGACAACTTGATTTCTCAATTAATAATATTTTAAATATATCGTCATTGGATGTACAAAAAATAAAAATTATTAATAGTAAATATGATTTAGGAAAATTATGTGAAGAAATTGCAACAAGAATAAAACCAGAGATAAAAAAAGATGTACATTTTGAACTAGGTCTTCCAAAACAAGTACCAACATTATATGGCGATTATATGAAATTAAGGCAAATATTGTATTCATTATTAATTAATTCATGTAAAAATACGGAAACTGGTAATATTTATTTTAAAGTAAATGTTATTGAAAAATATGATATATGTCGTGTAGTCTTTAATATCTCTGATACAGGTAGTGGTATGTCAATTGAGAAAATTAATGATATTTTAAGTTCAACAGGTGAGTTAGAAAAATCCGAATTAGATAATTTAGAAAAAAAAGAATTTAATGTTAAAGTTTGCCAAAAAGTAATGAAAATTATGGGTGGAAATTTAATGATTAAATCGAACGTTGGTGAAGGAACGGATGTTGTTTTAACAATAGATCAAAGAGTTCATCATGAAAGAGAAAATAGTGTATTAACTCAGTATGAAAATGATATTGCTAACTATCGTAAAGTACTAGTAGTATGTCAAGATAAAAGTATAATTAATAGTATTAAAAGAAAATTAAATTCAAACGGTATTACTAGTTCAGTTTTATATTATGGTATGGATGCTGTTGATAAAATTAAATCTGGAAAAGAATACGATTTTATTTTAATAGAAGATGAAATGAAAGAAATGACTGGCTTTATGACATTTAAAGAAATGCAAAAAGTTAAAGGGTTTAGAGCACCTGTTATTATAATGCTAAAAAAAGATAAAGATAATATTAAAGATCATTTTCTTGAAGACGGTTTTAAAGATTATTTATTAATAAATAATATTGATAGTGAATTAGATAGGATAATAGAAAAATATTAGAAATCTAATTCCTTTTTTTTGGAGGTAGAATGGAAATAATAATTGCAAAAAATAGTGGATTTTGTGGGGGAGTTTTAAATGCCGTTAAGAAGACTGAAGAATATTTAAAAAAAAATAAAAATGCTTATATTAAAGGAGAAATTGTTCATAATGAACAAGTTTGTGAAAAATTAAAAAATGATGGATTAATAATATTAAATAGTCTTGATGATATAAAAAATGGTAGTACTCTTGTTATAAGAGCGCATGGTGAGAAGAGAGATGTTTATGATTATCTTAAAAATAAAAAATGTAAAATAATAGATTTAACTTGTTCTAAAGTAAAAAAAATTCATGACCTAATTTTTGAACATCAGAATTCTTATGTAATTGTTATTGGTAAAAAGAATCATCCAGAAGTATTAGGGCATATTAGTTATGCTAAAGAATATAGTATTATCGAAAATGAAAAAGATATAGATTTATTACAAAATAAAATTAACAAAAATAAAAAAATATATATTGTATCGCAAACAACTTTTAATGATATGCTTTTTGATGAGCTAGTTAATAAAATTAAAAATAAATATATTGATTATAATGTTGAAATAGAAAAAACAATATGTAATGTTACAAAAATGCGACAAGATGAAATACGAAAATTATCAAAAGATGTTAATAAAGTTGTAATTGTTGGTAGTAATAAAAGTTCTAATACAAAAGAATTATGTGAAGTAGCAAGAGAAAATTGTAAAGATGTTTATTTGATTCAAGAGATTCATGATTTAGAAAATATCGAATTAAATATAGATGATAAAATATTAATAGCAGGAGGTGCATCAACACCAAAAGAAATAATTAATAATGTTCAAAACTATTTACAAAACAAAGAAAAGTAGTTATAATCTATGTATAAATTAACTAATTAATGCGATGAAAGTGTGGAAAACTGGAGCTATTACGATTGAGGGATTCCTTAGGAATAAATAGAGTGGAACCGCGGATAATATCCGTCTCTATAGATAGGGAATTTCTCTTTTTATTTTAGGGAGATGATATTATGAAAATGGAAGACTTAGTTAATTATTGTAAGCAGTATGGCTTTATTTATCAAGGTAGTGAAATATATGGTGGACTTGCTAATACTTGGGATTATGGTCCATTAGGCTCAAGACTTAAAAATAATGTTAAAGATGCATGGAGAAAACGTTTTATTCAAGAAAGACCTAATGCCTATGAACTTGATGCGGATATATTGATGCATCCAAGAGTTTGGGAAGCTTCAGGTCACGTTGATTCTTTCGCTGATCCATTAACAGATTGCCGTCATTGTAAAACAAGACATCGTGCGGATAATTTAGTTAATGATTATACTAATTCTAGTATTGGCGATAAGATGAGTAATGAAGAATTAATGGACTATATTAAAGAAAATAATATACCTTGTCCTAAATGTGGTAAATGTGATTTTACCGAGATCCGTCAATTTAAATTAATGTTTGAAACATATCGTGGTGTTACTAAAGATAGTAAAAGCGTTGTATATCTTCGTCCTGAAAATGCTCAAGGTGAATATGTTAATTTTTTAAATGTTCAAAGAAGTATGCGTGCTAAATTACCTTTTAGTATTGGACAAATAGGTAAAGCTTTTAGAAATGAGATTACGCCAGGAAACTTTACTTTTCGAACGATTGAATTTGAACAAATGGAATATCAAACTTTCTGTAAAGAAGGAATGGATACAGAACTTTATGAATATTTTAAAGAATATGGTAAAAAGTTTTATATGGAT
>CACZNM010000034.1 GCA_902782535.1 uncultured Erysipelotrichaceae bacterium | reverse complement strand
TAGCATTTGTCCATTGTTGTCAATATAATTCCAACCTTTTCCTTCAATGTTCACTACAGCATATCCCTCATGAAAATCTTCGGCTTTAGTAAACCATTGATTACTTACCAATTCACCTTTAGTATTTACATAATTAAAACCTTTTTTTGTAATCCATACCTTTGCACAACCACAATTAAATCCCCATACCATATTAAACCATAAATTGGGACTTAATAGACGCCTATTTTCATCAACAAAATTAATTTTTCCATCTATTGCAAATTCAGCACAGCCATCTTCAAACTCTAAATTTGCTATATCATAACACCATTCATCACTTATTAAATGACCTTTTGTATCAATATAATTGTATCCTTTTCCTTTAACATATATTTTGGCATATCCTTCGTGAAAATCCCATACATCGTCAAACCATAAATCAGGGCTTATTATATGTCCTTGAGTATCAATATAATTCTTTGTATCGCCCTTTCTTATTGATGCATAACCATCGAAAAAATCCGATATAAAATCAAACCATAAATCGGGACTTAGTATTTGTCCTTTAGTATCAATAAAATTCCAACCTTTTTTGTATATTTCTACTTTGGCATAACCTTCGTGAAAATCTTCACAACTGTCATACCATTGATCACTTATTAATCGACTTTGAGTATCAATATAATTATATTTATTATCTTTTTTAATCCTAGCATAACCTTCGTGAAAATCTTCAGCACTTTCATACCACTGATTACTTATTAATGCGCCTGTGGTATCTATATAGTTATAGCCTCTTCCATTTAAATATACCACTGCATAACCTTCGCTGAAATTCCTTGCTTTATCAAACCAATGATAACATATTAATTGACCTTTGGTATTTATAAAATTGCTCTTACTTATCATTTCATTTTTGCTATTGCTATAGTGTCTATCCTTTTCAACCCTAGCGAATCCTTCATGAAAATCTTCGCAACTGTCATACCATTGATCATTTATTTTTCGACCTTGGACATCAATATAATTATAACCTTTCCCTGTAAACCATACTCTTGCATAGCCTTCGCTAAATTCACTTGGATATTGAAACCATTCATCACTTATTATTTGGCCATTTTCATCGATAAAATTGTATTCATAAAAACTCATAAAGAAATTAGATGCATAAATTCTAGAAGTTTGTTTAGGAAGTGTGCTAGAAGATGTTTTTTTACCATTCTGGCTTTCTTCCTTCATTCTATCAATATCATCTTTCTTCTTTTTTTGTATCATTTGATATACTTGATAAGCATTTAATTTTTCAGAATCCTTTGTTTCTTTTTTTGATATATTTTGTTTTTCTTCCATATCATTTGCAATATCAATTATTAATCCTAATCTCTCTTCTAAATACTTTTGATATAATTTTTGAATTTCCTTTTGTATTTCACTTTTTTCCATATCCACACCTATTATCAAGATAATAATATCATAGCATAACTTCAATTTCAACAAAAAAACTAATTTGAAAACTATCAAATTAGTCTTTATTAACAAAGTCTTTTTATTATTTAACGTCTTATCATATTTTTTGATTCATAATCGGCTTTTTCATCTAACAAGTACTCACCAAATTCTTGAACTGAATCATCTAATTCTTGTTGTACACGTGGAATAGGTACATGTATTGCATCGGAATAAAATTTTCCCGTTAATATACTTGATACTAACATAACAATACTAGTAGCTACATGTTTATCTTTCATTTTATCCATACTAATAATTCCACATGAAATTAAACTAATAATAAATGAAATAACCATTAATTCAATTCTTTTCTTTTTCTTTTCTCTTAACTCTTCTAAATAATACTTTTCATCTATTAAATCATTTAATTTTTCTTCATCTTCATCAGATAATCTTTCAATATATGGCTCATCAAATATACGATTTAATGGCAATTTATTTTGCATAGCATAAAGATTTAGAAAACGCATTATTACTTCTTCATTATCAGTTATTATGTTATTATTTTCTCCTTCTCTTACAATAATAGCATTATTATAACCTGTTTCATCTTCATTTAAAGTATAACCTATCTTTAAAATATTACATGTTTCATCAACATTAAAGATTGTTAAAACACCATTTTTAACTTTTATTTTTTCTTTCATTATAATCCCCCTAATTACGAGTGAATATTATACCACAAAAAAAAGGTTTGGTCAAATTTATGAAAATGACTTACCTTTTTATAAATCTCTTTAACACATCATAATTATTATCTTTAACATCTTCTAATTCTGGTAAAGTTGTATAATTTGCAATAATATCTATCATTCTTTCTTTTATAAGAACATCTAATTTTTTACTACCAATTATGGACGATAAATACAATTTTTTTTGAGTATCGGATAACTTACCCCATACAAGTTCATCTGTATTGTATATAAGATAAGCGATAATATCCGCATATTTTTCTTTAACTAGCCATGCTTTTTCAGATTGCTGATAAGTAAAAATATTTTTTTCTTTTGAATCTGTTAACAACGCTTGTCTTACAACTTGATTAGAATACATATCAATAGAACTTATCAAATTATCCACAGAATTTACCCCTAGATTCTTAGCACGTCTTAATAAATAATTATCACCACTGGCATCAGTTAATGTTAAGTATTTCTTTATTTTATCTATGGATAAGTCCCTAAGTGAGCGATATCTTGTTGATAATTCACCAGTTGGCGCTGACAACAATAATATATCACCATAATTATATTTATCAACATTATTTAAAGATTTATCTTCATATTCTTTTGTAGAATAAACATTTGGTTCTTTTCCTTTTCTATTTGCTATACACATATCATGTCTTATACTAGATAAGCTTTCATCAAAATGCTCATCATAGCTTTTAGAATATACTAAAAAATTTATTAAATCTTGGACACTTTTTAAATCATGTTCTTCAATTATTTTCTTTATTCCTGGTAATGAGTATGCTAATACATCAGCCGCAACATCTTTATAAGTAATCACTTCCCACCCCTAATTGCCGTATATTATACCTCATTTTGGCTATTTTGTCAAAAATAAGAAGCTTATAATACTTTTCTTAAGAATTCTCCAGTATAACTATTTTTTACTTTAACAATATCTTCTGGTGTTCCTAATGCAACGATATTACCACCACCGCTACCACCATCTGGTCCTAAATCAATGATATAATCAGCAACTTTAATAACATCCAAATTATGTTCGATAACAATAACGGTATCCCCATTATCAACGATTCTTTGAAATATAAGAAGCAATCTTTTAATATCATCTGTATGCAAACCAGTTGTAGGTTCATCAAGAATAAATAAGCTTTTTCCTGTTGGTTTCTTTTGAAGTTCTTTAGCAAGTTTTACTCTACCTGCTTCGCCACCGGAAAGTGTTGTAGCACTTTGTCCTAATTTTACATAACCAAGTCCAACATCTTCCATGGTCTTTAATTTATGCTTAATTTTAGGAACATTAGTGAAAAATTCTAAAGCCTCACTCACACGCATATTAAGAACATCAGAAATATTCTTACCTTTATATTTAATTGATAATGTTTCACTATTGTAACGTGTTCCATGGCATACTTCACATGGGACATAAACATCTGGTAAGAAATGCATTTCAATCTTTTTAACACCATCTCCAAAACAAGCTTCACAACGTCCTCCTTTGACATTAAAAGAAAAACGATTTTTACCATAACCTAACATTTTCGCTTCCTTAGTATTAGTAAATAATTCTCTAATATCATCAAAAACGCCTGTATAAGTAGCAGGATTACTTCTTGGTGTTCTTCCAATAGGATTTTGACTAATGAATACTAATTTATCAACATTTTCAATGCCTTTAATATCATCATGTTCCATTGGTTTCTCTTTAGATTTATACAGTTTATTACTAATAGACTTCATTAATATTTCATTAACTAAACTTGATTTACCACTACCTGATACACCTGTAACACAAGTTAATGTACCAAGAGGAAATTTAACATCAATATTATTTAAATTATTTGCGCGAGCCCCTATTACTTCAAGATATTTTTTATTACCTTTCCTTCTTTTTTTAGGAACATCTATTTTTAATTCACCCGTTAAATATTTACCGGTTAAACTATTCTTATTGGCCATTACTTCTTCAGGCGTTCCAAAGGCAACTACATATCCACCATCATCACCAGCACCTGGACCTATATCCACTAAGTAATCAGAAGCCAGCATGGTATCTGTATCATGTTCAACAACAATCAAAGTATTACCAAGATCACGCATTTCCTTTAAAGATTTAATTAATTTTTCATTATCTTTTTGATGAAGACCAATACTAGGTTCATCAAGAACATAAAGTACACCAGTTAAACGAGAGCCTATTTGTGTTGCTAACCTAATTCTTTGACTCTCTCCACCTGATAGGGTACCTGCACTACGTGATAAAGTAAGATAATCAAGTCCAACATTATGCAAAAAGTTTAATCTATTCTTTATTTCATTAATTAATAGACCTGCAATTTCTTCTTCCTTTGTTGTTAATTTTATAACACTAAACCAATTTAAAAGTTCTTTAATTGACATATTAGTAACATCATTTATGTTTTTCTTATTAATAAAGATATTTAAAACACTATCATCAAGTCTTGCACCATGACATTTAGGACATTCATTTTCTATCATATAGTTTGATAGCCAGTCACGAATCCATTCACTACTCGTTTCCATAAAACGTCTTTCCAAATTATTAATAACACCTTCATAATAATTTGTTGATTTATTTACATTACCACTCTTAGTAGTTATTTTAAAATCTATTAAATCTGGTGAACCATAAAGAATAATATTTTGTTTTTCTTTAGCAAGTTTGTTAAAGGGTTTATTCATATCAATTTTATAATGTTTACAAACTATTTCTAATTTTCGATAATCAATTGATTCTTTATCATCAGACAAAGTTACAATACAATTACTATTTAAACTCTTATCTTTATTTGGAATTATTAAATCAGGATCAATTTTCAATTTTGTTCCTAATCCTTTACATTCACTACATGCACCATATGGGCTATTAAAACTAAATAACCTTGGTTCTAATTCTGGAAGAGAATAATTACATTCCGGACAAGCATATTGTGTTGAAAATAGTATCTCACCTTCACCAACTATATCAATAATAACTTTACCATTCGCTTTATTAGTTGCTAATTCTACAGACTCAAAAAGACGCGTTCTTATATCTTCTTTAATAACTATTCGATCAACTACAATATCTATTTTATCTTTAATATTTTTTTCTAAGTTAATATCTTCCGATAAATCTAGCATTTCATCGTTAACTCTAACTCTTATAAATCCTTCTTTACGAAGCGTTTCAAATAATTCCTTATGTGTACCTTTTTCACCATGAACAACTGGTGATAAGATAACCATCTTTGTTCCAATGGGATATTCTAATAATTTATTAACTATCTCTTCAACACTTTGACTTTTAATAGGAAGATGATGATGTGGACAATATGGAACACCAATTCTTGCAAATAAAAGCCTTAAATAATCATATATTTCCGTTACTGTTCCTACAGTACTTCTAGGATTATTATTAATAGATTTTTGATCTATACTAATACTAGGAGATAATCCTTCAATGCTATCAACATCAGGTTTTTCAGAGCCACCTAAAAACTGTCTAGCATAAGCCGATAGACTTTCAATATAACGACGCTCTCCTTCAGCGTAAATGGTATCAAAAGCTAGAGATGATTTTCCACTACCAGATAATCCTGTCATAACAATTAATTTATTCTTAGGAAGTTCAAGATCAATATTTTTTAAATTGTTTTCTCTTGCTCCTTTAATTACTATTTTATCCATAATTCTCTCCAAATCTCTATTATTTTATCACAAATATAACATTATATAAAAGAAAAATTAGCAAATTACTTTGCTAATCTATAATTTAATCTAATTTCATTATCTTTAACAAACGATAAAATCCAATTAACACATCTATCATGATTATCTAAGAATTCATCTTCCTTGGTATATAACGATGATTTTTTAAATATTTTTTTTAATCCTTCTATTATTGAATTATCCCTTCTAATATATTCCATAAATACACCTAAATCATCTGAATGATAATATAATTCATAATCACGTGCTATTCTTCTTAATTTCTTTTTATTAGCATTATAAATTGGTATATTTTTTACAAAGGTAACAAAATTCTTTCCGATTGAGCTACTATACCCTAATGCATTATCAATTCTATATCTACTTTCAAAGTCTTCTACTCTAGATGAAACATAATCTCTATCTGATGCAAATATTTCTTCATCTTGAAATAATAATTTAGCTTTTTTACCATAGTTGTCAACATTACGGTTTACAACAATCAATGCTTTTGTAGGTTCCTCATTAACATTATTTAGTACTCTAACACCTTTATTTTCAATTACATCTTCAACAGGGTCAACGTCATTTAAATTATCATCGTTATACCCAACTAGAACAAAATCAACATCATGATGTTCTTCTAAAGTAACCTTTGGTTCACTATTTTCTTTACTATCTATTACAGATACTTCTATATTATTTTTTCCTTCTTTTGTATCTATAAGAACTTCTTCAATATCTTTTTTTATGTTTTCTTGAACATTTTCATTATTCTTTACTAAAACAACACCATTTTGTATTTTCTGTTCTCTTATTACTCTTGTATTATAATTTCTAGCACTAGATATTTGGCGAGATAACTTTTTCTTTGCTTCCTTATCTAGCTCATCATACATTTCATTAATTTTTTCTAATTCTTCTATTTGATCTCTTCTTTTAATAAAACGAATATATTTAGCGATATTTTTTCGAATACTTGTAACACTTTCATAATATTCACTATAATCAATGTTTCTTTTCTTCGCTTCATTTTTTATTTTATTAATATAATAGTTTAACTTCTTTCTTAAAGCTTCTACTTCTTCTTTAGTCGTAGCGTTAGCAATTTCTACTGTCAAATTTTCTATTAAAAATTGAGCTTCTTTAAGAGCTTCATATTTCTTGATGTTTTTCTCATCGTAATCTAATGCTTCAACGATACTTTCAGCATTCTCTATTACCGCATTATTACCATTATTAATACTTTCACGTACTTCATTTAATAATTCATATCTTTCTTCTTTAATAATTTCAATACGTTCTTTATTCTTTTCCTGTTTATTCATTACAATCATCCTCCGCCTCTTTTAACCCATCTTTCATTCCTTCAAGTGATGCTAGCAATTCTAATAATGATTCATTATCTAAATTTTCTAAATCAATATTTTCCATAATTTCTCACCTACGAGCCTTATATTCTATCACATTGATTATTATTTAACAAGCAAAATAGTGATTTTAGTTATTTTTTTTAATAAAAAAAGGTTATTTACTCTTGAAAATAACCTACTTCTGGCATTTGCCTAGTTCCACCTATTATTGGATTAAATTCCGTACTATTCTTATCTTTATAAAAGAGTGCTACAGAACCTCCTCCATCTAAATTAACAGCATCATAACATCCTATCGATTCAAAAACATTTATCGCAGTATTTCTGGTTGCACTTTTTGATGAAAATAATGCAAAATTATTGTTATTAATCTGACATATTAATTGTAATCCTTTTTTACCAGTATTACTATTATCTGGCATACTTGATGAAAACACAGTTAATCTTTGACCATTTGCGATAACTGGTCCTGCAAAAGTAAAAGTATTCCTTATACCAGAATTAATTACAGAATCTGCCCATACTTTTTTACTATCTATTTCTGCTTGTGAACTTGCTACATTATCTTCAAATACAACCATCTTATTATCTTTATTTATTCCCATTATATACCATTGTTTATATGCTTTATTATATGCATTTCTAAAAACATACCCATTATTAATCACAATAGTACCGACACTTGTTTTATCATATGCAGGGTATTTGGAAACGCTTTTTGCATCATATATATCTTTTAAGTAAAAACCACTAGCATTAAAACCTATTATCAATTTATCATATAAATTATTACTAGCAACAGCTTTATTTAATAAACTTTTTGGACTATACATTTTATCCCCATATTCTGGTGATGCAGCTTTATTAAGCTGACTATAAGGATCAAGTGCCCATATTCTTGTTAAATAATTATCACCATTTTTTACTACATAAACTTTTAAAGTATCTGTTTCACCTTGATATACTATATTTTCATTTGCATTAGGCAAAATTGGTTCATAATAAGAATTATTAATAACATTACATTTTATTTCACCAATATTTCCAGCTTCATCATATACCCCTACATTAATATCTTTTGAAGTTTTATTATTATATATATATTCATTTAATAAGCTATTACCAATTATTGTTTCACCATCAAGATAACTATATCTGACTATTTTATTATTATCTATAGCATTAACCGTTATCTTAACATTTGTAGTAGTAATTGTTGCTTCACAAGTTCCTGTTGGTTTTTCTTTATCAATATTATCCACAGTAAATTCTTTTTCATATGTTTTATTCGCTTTATCATATACTATAAAGCGATATGTTCCGTTTTGTGATATAGAAACAGTCCCTGTATTATTGAAAGAAGTATTACCATCCGGTAATATAATTTTATCAAATTTATTTCCATTTACCTCATAGTATACTGTAAGATTTTGATTTATCAAATTATGTGTAACAAACTTAAACGATATTTTTATATTATTTCCTGATTTAAGAAATTTTAAGCAAAGAAAAAGAAGCCCTATTATAGCGACAATAACTATATACTTAAAATATTTCTTTGAACCAATATTATTCATATATTCATTATTATCTTGCATAAGCTTCTCCTTTTTTCATCCTTCTGTTATATTACCATTACCATCTAATGATATAGGATCTCCTACATATTTACTTTTTGGTTTTATTATTACTTTTATAAAGTTTTTATCACGTGCAAATACTTCTCTTATCTCATTACGTATCATCACACCTTTATAAGGTACATCTTCAGCTCTTATTCCCACTGCCTCAATTCCTAATTTTTCTGCTATATATAAAGCTCGATATAAGTGAAAACGTTGCGTAACGATAACTATTTTTTTTGCACCAAAAACATTTTTTGCTCTATAAATACTATCATATGTTGAAAATCCTGCATGATCTAAAAAGATATCTTTAGAGTCAATACCTGAATTTAAAACATAATCACGCATGATATTGACTTCATCATACTCTTCTTCACCATGATCACCCGATAACAATAACTTGCTACCAATTTTATTATATACCTCTATTCCTTTATCCAATCTTTTAGATAGCATAACACTAGGTCCACCATTTTCAATTTTGCAACCTAAAACTAAAATAGCATCATATTTATCATTTAGTTCATCTAAAGAGATAATCTTACTTTCTTCAGTTTTCACCATATAAAGATTGATTGCTGCAGTTAACATTATAATAAGCAATAGTACATCTAATATAAAATACAATAGTTTCTTCATGGTATTTCCTATTCGTCAATATAATTAATTTCTTTCTTTTCTTTGGTATTTTTAGAAATAACGTATTGCTCTAATGCACCAAAATATGTTCCAATAAATTCCGCTCCAATAACCACGATTACTAGTAAAACATATAATACTATATAATATACAAACGAATTAGTAAAAGAGCCATAATAAATATGCAATAAGCAAACTGACAAAGTAAAAACAAGATCTATTATAACCCCTATCTTTAACCACAAACATTTCTGTTTACCATTTTCCGTATTTCTAAATTCCTTAACATCTTCTTTAGTTATTCCCATCATATTCTCCTCTAGGATAATTATAGAATATTTTTTTCTAAAATACAAGAAAAGACATGGATTTTTCCATGCCTTTAAGTCAAATTAATTATTTAACTTCTACTTCAGCGCCAGCTTCTTCAAGTTTAGCCTTGATTTCATTAGCTTCATCAACTGGAATATTTTCTTTTACAGCTCCACCGTTATCAGCGATATCTTTAGATTCTTTTAAACCTAAACCTGTAATTTCTTTAATAATCTTGATAACATTAACCTTTGCTGCTCCAGCATTTACTAGATTAACTGTAACAGTGCTTGGTCCTGTGCTTTCTGCTTCACCAGAAGCTACTGGTGCTGCTACTGCTACACTACTTGGATCTACTCCAAACTCCTCTTTCATTGCATCTACTAATTCTTTAATTTCTAATAGATTCATTTCTTTTAATGAACTAATAAATTCATCTCTTGTTAATTTTGC
>CACZNM010000033.1 GCA_902782535.1 uncultured Erysipelotrichaceae bacterium | reverse complement strand
TCATATATTAATTTGTAAAATTTTCTTAGTGACTATAGCACTGGGGGTACACCTGTTCCCATCTCGAACACAGAAGTTAAGCCCAGTTACGCCAACGATAGCGTAAGCAAAAATAGGACGTCGCTAAGAATTTTTTTTTATTTAAAACATAGACTGATATTATTTTAATATTGGTTTTTTTATGTATAAAAATATTTTTTATTAATTGAAAAAATGACATAGAATGTGTTACAATAATAATGGTAACTTAAAAATAGAGTGATAATGTATAAAACATCATATTTCTGTCCAATACTATATATAGTAAAGGAGATGAAATGATGGAAAGAGAAAATAAAAAAAATATAACCATAATTATTGCTTTAATTTTAGCGGTTACTGGATTAACAATAGGTTTTGCAGCATATTCAACTAGTTTAAATATTACCTCTGATGCTGATGTAAAACTTGATGCTGATACTTGGAAGGTTGGATTTTCTATCGATGATGATGCTATTACTCAAGGAAGTGTAACAGGAACTTTAACAGGAGCATTATCTGGAGATGCTAGAGGTACATTAAATTTATCGCAGTTTGTTATTTCACAGACCAATAATGCTGTATTGCATACGACTAATGGTTCAAAAGTAGAATATGATTTTTATATTGTCAATGCAGGTGATTTAGACGCTTATTTAAATACTATTACGGTAGGAACACTAAGTTGTGCATACATAACTGGTCAAAGTACAACAATTGATAATGGACATACTACTATAACTCCAGGTACTTTGAATGATGAAATATCATCTGCTGATTGTGCAACAATGTTTACGGTAACACTTGATATTGGAAGTGGTACAATAACTAAGACAAATGGTCAAACACAAACATCTGGGTTTGGTAATGCTAATAAGCTTCCTAAAAAAAGTGGGACAACATTATCTTACGTTCCAATTAAATTAAGTATTGCCTATAATAGTAATTCTTATGGAACACTTGCTAACGCACCATTAGGTGATTTTACAGTATCATTAAGTGATTCAACGATTATATATGGAACAAGTTCAAATTAGTAGTAATATTAAGATTTATTCTTAATATCTTTTAACAAGATTATTTAGAGGAGATAGAATGAAGAAAAATATTAAAATAGTAGTATTTTTTGAAGTTTTAGTTATGATAATAGTTCTTTTAAATAATTTTGTAGCAAGGATATTAAATGGATATATTGAAGTAGTATTCTTGGTTATTTTATTATTTTTATTTTATTTAATAGTTGGTGGTGAGAAAGATCGACATCATTTATGGAAATATACATGTTATAAAATAATTGTTTTTCTCTTAATATTCTTTATTCTCTATTATGGATTAGGTTTAATAGTTTCTTTCTTTAAGACTAATAGTTATTATAATATACCAGCATTTATTAATATTATAATCCCTATTTTATTAATTATTATTATAAAAGAAATATTAAGATATATGATATTATCTAAAGCATATAAAGATAGAAGAATTATTGTGTTATCATGCATTTGTTTTGTTTTTATTGATTTAATTAATCGATGTGATATAAATACCTTTAGAGAAAAATACGCTATATTTATCTTTTTCGCTACAATATTTTTACCTATTGTAAGTAAGAATATTTTATGTACCTATATATCATATAATGTAGGATATAAACCAGTTATATTATATTTGCTTGTAACAGAGTTATTTGGATATTTAATTCCTATTATTCCAAATCCTAATCAATATTTTTATGCAATAATATGGTTTGTTATGCCTTTAATAATGTGTTATAGAATGTATATGTTCTTTGGTAATGCTAATAATCTTTTTGTAGTAGAACGAAAGAAAAATAAGAAAAGAATGATTAAATTTGCATTTCCAACGATAATTATTGGTACTTTAATATATTTTGTTTCAGGATATTTTCATTACTATGCTATTGTTGTAGCAAGTGGAAGTATGGAAACAAGTATTAATAAAGGAGATGTCGTTATCGTTGAGAAGATAGATGGTAATACAGATCTTTTAGAATTAAATCAAGTTATTGCCTATAATTATAATAAAAAAATTGTTGTACATCGTTTGGTAAAAAAAATTAATGTTGATAAAGAGATTATATACTATACCAAAGGTGATGCTAATAATGATATTGATAGTTATAAAGTAACTAAAGATATGATAATAGGAATAGTTAATACTAAAATACCTTATGTTGGTTATCCAACAGTATGGTTTAATGAATTATAGAAAGGGTTGTTATGAAAAAAAAGGATACGTCAAAAGACGAAATAATTAAAACACAGATTAATGAGGAAGAATCATTAAACGGAATAAAGAAAAGAAGATTAAATAGTAAATTGATATTATGTATAATACTTTTTATATTATCTTTTACTATATGTATTTTCTTCGCTTCTAAAACGGTCGAAAGAAAAGAAACAACTCCAATAAACTATAGTCAAAAAGGTAATGTTGATTACAAAGTATATTTAAATCCTAATGATTTTTATGCTGAAAATTATCTAGAAATGAATAAGACTTATGTAGCAAGTTTGATTAATTATATAGATATTGATTTTAATTATCTTTTCAATATTGATAAAGAAATGGATTTAGCTTTTGAGTATAAAATTATTGGTGAATTAGCGATTGCTAATAGTAAAGGTTCTGGTAAATATTTAGAAAAAGAGTATATTCTATCAGATAGTAAAATCAAAAAAATGGTTAAAGATAAGCAGTTAAGTATTAAGGAAAATATTAAAATAGATTATGGTTATTATAATCAGTTAGCAAGTAGTTTTAAGTCAACATATGGCGTTGATATAAATAGTTATTTAAATGTTTATATGGAAGTTAAAGTGTTAAATGATGGAGAAGAGAAATTATTTGATGAACCTAGTAAACTATTGCTTAGCATACCTTTATCAGAAAAAGCTATTGAAATTAATTTTGATTCATCTAATCAAAATATAGTAAAGCAAATGAAGAATGATACAGAAGTTATTTTTAATCAAGATTATTTAATTTTAGAAATTGCCTTTCTTATTCCATCCTGTGTATTTTTAGTAATCATAATAAGCAAGTTAGTTCTTATATTAGATATTTATACACCATATGATAAGTATGTTAATAGAACATTAAAAGAATATGATCGATTGATTGTTGAAACAAATTCCCTTATTAATACAAAATCTTATAATATGATTAAAGTCAAGAATTTTAATGAACTATTAGATGCTAGGGATAATTTAAAATTACCTATTATATATTTTAATACTATCCCTCATCGTGAAGGAATATTCTATATAATTAACGAAAAAAATATCTATTTATTACAGATTGATGATGAATTTTTAAGTAAATAATGATGGGAGAACATTGTGAACAAAGGAAAAAATAATACTAGTAGTATAACTATTGTAGTAATTATTATTCTTGTTGTAGTTCTGTTTATAACGATAGGTTGGTCTTCTTTTAATTCTAGTTTATTAATTGATAGTTTAACAATGGTAAGAGTTAAGAGTGATATAAGAGTTACCGGTTTTAATAGTGTAGAAAGTACTAATAGTGCAAGTTCAAGTAATGAAGAATATAATATTCATTCTTTATATGGAACAATTAATTTACCTAACTCTTCATCGACAGTTAAATATCGTGTGCAAATTACGAATATGGAACTTGCTTCTAATATTCATATGGGAATTAATAGTATTAGTGGTCTTCCTGATAATTTAAAAATAGTAGCTATTGATGATTATTCTTTAAAAACAAAGATATGTGATGATAATAATCCTTCTGATTGTGGTATTGGAGCACAAAAAACATTTTATATAACAATTGGGTATAAAGATAGTTCTTTTTGGAATAGTGATAATACAGTTTATCATTTTATGCTTGATGTAGATTTTAAAAAAGTATTTGATATCAACTATACTGGTTTTACTAATCCTCCAAGTTCTCCTAAAACAGTTATGGATGGGGATGTTACAACCATTTCTTTTGGGAATGATGCTCGAGATAATTTAAATATAATTAGTGGTGGTGAGCCACTAATTTTAAATATAGATTATAGTTACAATAATCATATTTTAACGTTTTTAACACCAATTAGAGATAATATATATATTATTAATCCTTCGATATACAGAATTACATATGAATTAAATGGTGGAGTACAAGCATCAGGTCAAATTACTAGTTATAATGTGTTAAATCCAGAAACTTTATTAGCACCAACCAAAGAAGGTTATACTTTTGGAGGATGGTATGAAACAAGTGATTTTTCTTCCAATGTTATTACATCAACTAGCCAATTAATGGGGGATGTTACCCTTTATGCTAGTTGGGGAATAGGAATTGCTAGAATAGGGAATACTTATTATAATTTTCTACAAGATGCAATTAATGCAGTACCAAAAAATGATGTAGAAACAAATATAACTTTATTAGCAAATACCCAAGAATATTTAAGTATTTCAAACCATCAAAATATTAATTTTAATTTAGGTAATTTTACAATAAGTAGTGTTACTGGTAAACCGGTTTTAGAAACAATGGGTATTGTTAAAATATCTAATGGAACGATAACTTCTAATACAACGCAAGGAGCGATTAATGTTAACGATAGTGGAGTTCTTTATATGAGTGGCGGTACTATTAGTACAACAGGTTCTAAACAAGCGATATATATTGATGGTGGAACAGTTTATATATCGGGAACTGCTAATTTAAGGTCAACTTCTAATCAAAGAGCAACAGTTCATAATTCTAAACAAACAGGAACTTTAATTATCACTGGGGGAAATATTATTTCAACGCAATATAGTGCTATTGTTAATGCCGGAACAATGTCTATTGGTATAAAGGATGGTATAGCGAATGAAATACCAGTAATTAAAGGATATATTTATGGGATTAACTCGACTGTTAATTATAATTATTATGATGGCGTAATTAAAGGTAAAAATGCTGCTGTTAACAATGAAAATTATATTGGGGAAATGGAAGAAGATTATATTTTTTATCATGGTATAGAAAAAATAAATGATGTAACTTATAAAACAATTAGCTTTATTAAGCAATTTACTATAACTTTTAATCCTAGTGGTGGAGAAGTATCCGAATTAGAAAGAATAATTCGTGATGGTAATAAGATAGGAACGCTTCCTATACCAACGAGGGAAGATTATTATTTTGATGGATGGTATACATTAAGTGAAGGGGGAAGAGAGGTTGATGAAGAAGAGATAATTACGGAAGATAGAGAATTGTATGCTCATTGGCTTCATAATTCAGAAGTGGTTGTAGCAAGAATAGGCAATGACAGTTATCCATCACTTCAAGATGCTATTAATGCTGTGCCTAATAACGTTGAAACAACTATTTCCTTAGAACGAAATACTATCGAAAACGTAGTGATTAGTAAAAACAAAAAAATAATATTGGCTTTAGGAAATTATAAATTAACGAATAGTACAACTTTATCGACAGTTACAAATAAAGGAACATTAAAAATAATTAGTGGAATAATCACGTCTAATTCGGATACTGCAGCAACGATTAATAATGATCCAGGTGGAGTATTGATTGTAACTGGTGGTAATATTCTAGCAACTGGTAAAAGGCAATCCATATATAATGATGGAGGAACGGTAACAATAGAGGGCAACGCTTATTTAAATGCCAAAGCCCTTGTTGAGACAACTAATAGACGTGGAACAGTTCAAAATCTCGCAAATGGGACATTATTTATAAAAGGAGGAATAATTGAGTCATCTAATGCTAATGGTATAGCGGTAACTAATTTAGGCACGACAACAATAGGAACTAAAGATGGTAACATTATCACTACTACCCCAGTTATCAAAGGTATAGAGATAGGTGTTAATAATACTGGTACATTTAATTTCTATGATGGAATAATTAAAGGTACAATAAAAATTATTGATGGAGTAATTAATGATAAAGAAAATAGTTCTATAGAGGTAACTAATAATGAGATTATTAACGGTATAACGTATTATACTTTAACTTTAGATTCGCAATTATCTTGAATTAATACCTAAGTATGTTATAATATAATTGTAATTATGTATATTTTTGTATTAAGAATATAAGGAGTAGTAGTATGGATGATGTAACACAAGAGTTAGAAATAATAGGCTCTGATGAAATAGTCAAAGAAGAAAAAAAGAAAGAAAAGAAAGAAAATAAGCATTATGTTTGGAAGACATTTAAAAATCTTCCTAAGTTATTTAAATATGGAATTATCTGTTTAATTTTATTAGCAACAGCATCTATTGGTGTTGTGTTTGGTACAAGGATAAGATCACAACATGAGGCAGTAGATTTTGGCCTTGAAAATGTTGGTGTATTAGTTACCCAAACAGCGCATGTAACAGAAGTATCGGATACGAAAGTAAATCGTGATTTCTTTAAATTATTTGATATTCCTTTCACTGAAAGTAGACAAATATTTAGTGTCAGAGTAGATGTTGATGCATCTGTTGATTTTGGGGAAATTACTTATAAGCAAGATAATGATAAAAAAACCGTTATTGTAACTGTTCCTCATGCGGATATTTATAAAGCAACATTAATTGATGATTCATTTAAGATTTATTTAGATGATGAGAGCTTGTTTTCTAGAATTGATTTAAAAACCCATAATGAAGCACGTGAAGAATTAAAAGAAGAAGCGATTAAAACAGCTAAAAATAATGGTATTTTAGAAGCTGCTGATAAGAATGCTCAAGCATTGATAGAAAGATTTATTAAGAGTAATAGAGCATACAAGGATTATAAAGTATTTTTTAATTATATAGGAGAGTAGTATGAAGAATATTGTAAGAGTTTTATTATTTATTGCAGCACTTATAGGGTTAGTATATATTTATCTAATGTTAACGAAATAATTAGAATATATGATAATTATGAGGTAAAGAGATGACATATGATGAAACATGTTATATAAATTTAAAAGATGGTACTATAGAAGATTCAGCAGAAGGATATTTGCATTGCGATAAATTAATTGCACCCACCATTTTAGAATTGAATAACAAAGGATATAAGACAACGGCAAGTTGTTCTGGTCATAGTACAAAATTGCATGCATCAAATCCGATAGAAATTCAGATTGATAATAATGATGGAATGTCAGTAGAAGAGCAGATAGAAAAAGCGTTATTATATTGCTATCAACAAGGAATGATAGTAATGGTAAATAGGGTGGATAAAAATACAATTTATTTAGATGCGTTGAGTACAGGAACATATATATATGTATCATTTCAAAAAATATATGATTTTCCTAATCTTCCTAAAGAATTTATGAAATCTGATGATTCACAAAATAGAACATCAATCGGAAAGTGGATAGAAAGAAGAAGATCAGATAACACCTATAAAACAAATAAGGAATTTTATCAAGAAATTGTATTAGCAAATCAAGAATTATTAGAATGGGCAAAATCTCTGGATTATAATATAGAGAAAAATATATAAACCGTTCAAAATCAATTTTAAATAAAAAGGAGATTAGGTATGGGATTGTTTAGTAAATTATTTAATAAGGAAACGAAAGATACTCCTCAAGAAATACCAAGTGATTATGCAAAAGAAAAATTTCATATGACAGTAGATGATGTATTTACCGTTATGGGAAAAGGAACTGTTGTGACAGGAAGAATTGCGTCAGGAGAAATACATGTTGGCGATTATGTAATAATTAATGGTGGTCAAAGAACAGCTGAGGTAATAGGAATAGAAATGTTTAGAAAACAACTTGATTATGCTAAATCTGGAGATAATTGTGGTATCCTATTAAAAGATATATCTCGTGATGAAATTAATAGTGGTGACTATTTA
>CACZNM010000032.1 GCA_902782535.1 uncultured Erysipelotrichaceae bacterium | reverse complement strand
CTTATAAATATGGATTTATTTTAAGATATCCTTTAGGTAAAGAAAAGATAACTGGTTATAAATATGAATCATGGCATTATCGATATGTTGGTAAAGATATTGCTAAATATATATATGATAACAATATTACCTTTGAAGAATATTACTACCAATTTATTGATAAATAAAAAGATATTTTAATTATCTAAATATCTTTTATCCTTCAATATTTCTTTGAGTTCTAAAATCATTCCTCGTATCGCATCCTTTTTAGTACGATATTCCCTATCAATATTATAAGAATAACGATCATTAATCTCAATGATACTCATTAAATATTCCTTATTTAAATGTGCATCCATTATTGATATAAGAAGTGTTTGATCATATAAATCTTGTTCTAGACTACTTTCATTTTTTTCTATATTAAAATTATATTCTCGACTAGAATTTTGAATATAATTAATATAATAATTATCTTTAATAAATCCTCGTTTAAATGATAAATCTTCATAGTTCTTTTTAGATAAATGATATTTACTAGACAAAAATTCTATCGCATTAATATCATTAATCGTTAACTCTATCTTAATCGAAGTATATAAAATATCAAGATTATACACGTCTTCTAAAATATCATAAAACAACTGTGAATAATTATTAATAAGCAACATAACCTCATCATTATCTTGCACTCCCTTAATATCGCATCTTATCGTGGCATTAATTAAAGACATCGAAAAAAGGACTTTTTTATCACTACTAATTCCTTCTATTCTTGGCATACTAAATAATCTTTTAGCATCTTCATTATTATACATCAAAGGAGTGTCAATAACACTTTTAATAGAATCAGTAAGACTATCTATTTTCTCTTTAGGATTATAATCAATTTTTTTAAACCAATAACTAATCAAAACACTTTGTATTTCATTTTGCATTCTATCTATTTCCTCTAATCGTTCTTTTTAATAGGTATAAACTCATCATCCCCACTATTAAAATCATCATAATTATTTCGTGTATCTTCATTAACTATACTTTCATCAGAACTAATAGGTACAAAATCTTCATCAACACTATTAACATTATCATCTTGACTAATTTGTGTATCTTCATTAATTACACTTTCATCAGAAATATTTGGTACAAATATTTCATCCCTATTAATATTTTTATTATGATTATCAACTGTTTTTTCATAACTCTCTTGTACATTATCATAATTATTAATTTCTATATCATCTTCACTAATTTCTTTTTTTCCTTCAAGAATTAGCTTAGTAGGAACTTGTGTATAATTATCAGCATCATCCTTATAATTACTCTTTGTTACCGTTCCTGTAAAAATATTATCATTAATAAGAACATTTACTTCTTCTCCACTATATAACCTATAGCCATTAGCTTCAAAGACATAATCTTTACCATTAATCATAATATCAATAAGTTCTATTTTTTCTTTAGAACTACCTTCTTCTTCATCGTCAAATTCTTTATAATCTTCACTTATATTTTTTTCGTTACGATATTTTTTTGCATACACATAAAACAATATAAACATAGCAATTGCAAATAAACAAAAAGCTACCATTAATATTGCTAATATATCCATTTTCATACCAACACCTTCTCTTCCTCATTCATTATATCAAAGATAATTTATAAAATAAAGATTTATTCATATTTTTTTAAAAGTTCATATACTTTATGAAGGGGAAATCCTACGATTGAAAAGAAATCTCCTTCTATTTTTTCAATATATTTACCAAAACCTTCTTGAATAGCATAAGCACCAGCCTTAGTGTAAACATCATTACTATTAATCCAACTATCTATTTCTGTATCTGTCATATTGCTTACATAAACATCACACTTATCATAAGTTAATTCTTCATATACTTTATTATTTTTTCGTACTAATATACATACTGATGAGATGACTTCATGTCGATTATCACTAAAAGCTTTAAGCATATTAAAAGCATCCACATAATCTTTAGGTTTACCATATATTTTATTATTATATGATACTATTGTATCACTTCCTATAACAATAACATCATCCTTTGTATCTTCAAAAACTGCCTTACATTTTTCTTTGGCTGTTCGCATGCATTCTTCATAGTGATTCTTTCTCTCATCAAGATTTTCTAAAACATTTTTAGTTATAATTTCAAAAGGGATGTTTAAACTTGTCATTAACTCTTTTCTTCTTGGCGAAGAACTTGCTAATATTATTCTCATATATCACACTTACTTTCATCATAATCATTATTTGCAATACAAATATATTTTTCTAAAACTCTTTTTATATCACTTGGGAATGCTAAATTGGAAAACTCTGGCGTAGGCTTTAAATATTTAAAATAATAATACTTTACTGCATCAGCGAAAAATTCATATATATTTGAATAACTATATGCTCTAAATGGTCGATCACTCATTTTACTATATTTATTAAATAAGTTTATAACATCACTTTGACTCGTTATATTTGCATCTCCCTTCGTTGAATAATAATAATCCCAAGAATGTGATAGTTCATGAACCATCGTTGCATAATAATCATTATATACTATATCTGAACATCTAATATCTATTGCACGTAATTTCCTTGGACCATAATTCATTCCAACATACATACTACCCCAAATTTCATTAAAGGTACTATCACCTATTAAACTTATCTTATTACCAAATAATAAATATGGTGCGAATTCTTTAATATCATTAAGATATTCAATATATGTCGGATAAACATCTTCATGACAGTTTTTCTCTATTTCCACAAAGCTATTATTTACGACAATAGTTTTCTCAACCTCAATCGCTTGATGACGTGCAGAAGTAGCATAAATAGGATAAAGAATAGTATCCTCGCTTAATTTATAATTATCACTTGGATATACAAATCCAGATAGAGATTTAAGAGATGTAGAATATCCCTTATTTTCATATCCTACCTTATTAAAAGAAGGCAATTTAATATTACAATATTCATCATCATTATACATAATACATGATAAATTATCATTAGCTAAAGAATCTACATCATTATCTTCAATATATAAATTATTTACTTTAAATGATATAACAAATAATTCCATATTACTAGTTATATTAATATCCGTATCCATTAAATAATCTGGATTAGTACTACGAGAATTAGAAGAATAACCCATAACTTTACCTTCATTTCGATATGCAAGAGGTAGGTGAACAACACATTTATTATCTTCATCAATAGTACAAGTCAACTTTTTTTCATCAACTTTATCTGCACCATTTAAATTAATTCTTACAATATAGGAATTTGGTTCAGGATTATTTATATTAGTTAAAATATCGGCTTCACCTTTTGCCAATTTTTTATAGCCAAAAAATAATAAAAGCGTTATATTAATTACAACTAAGGTATACAAAAGATAATCAAATATATTTTTATTCTTTTCCATATACACCTTCCTATATTAAAGTATAACAAAAAATCTCCAATAATTGAAGATTTTTTTACAAGTTTTACTGTTTATATATTCTTGGAACTCTTTTTCCTACCGAACAGATAACTTCATAACTAATTGTATCTAAATATTTTGCAATGGCTTTTATATGATCTATATCCTTTATAATGATTACCTTATCACCAACTTTAACAGTATCATCAACACGAACAAACAACATATCCATACAAATATTACCAACAATTTGGTATTCTTTATTATTAATATATACATTTCGTCCAGTGTTTTTTCTAATTATTCCATCAGCATACCCAATAGCAACAACAGCGATTTTTTCTTTTTTATCTACTTTATATGCTCCTTCATATCCTACTGTTTCACCTATTACATCATTAATTTGGATTACTTCACTATATAGAGAAAAGGTAGGTTTAAAGTCAATATTTTCATAATCAATCAAGCCATACATCGATATTCCTAGTCGACATCCATTAGCATATTCTCTTTTAGAATATAATTCAGTTGCTTCACTAGCTCCTATATGAACGATAGGTATTTCTGAAATATTTATATCACTGGTTATCCTTTCAAATATATCCCATTGCGCATTAGTTAAATTTCGATTATTCGGACTATATATATGTGTATAAATTCCTTCTAAAATAAAATTATCTTTAACATATTTATATATTTGATTAAATTCTTCTTTATTATTTACACCTAATCGATTCATACCTGTATTTATTTTTATATGAACTTTTAGTTTCTCATATTTATTCTTTATTTTATTTACATAATCATAATTACTTATTGTTACAGTAATATTATTCTTTTCACATATACCAAGATACTTTTGATTTATTATTCCTAAACATAGTATGGGAATATTCTTTTCTTTTTTTCTAATTGTTAATGCTTCATCTAATGTTGCAACTGCTAAATAATTACATCCAGAATCAATTATTGTTTTAATCGCTTTTATACCATGACCATAACAATCAGCTTTAACAACACCAAAATAATATTGATAATTATTATACCTTTTTATTAACTTTTCAACATTATCTTTTAAATTATTTAAATTGATTTCAACATATGTTTTTCGATACATTTTACACCTCTTATATTATTGATAAAAAAATCTTCAATAATGAAGATTTTTAACCTTTTTCTAACTAATTGTTAATTTTCCACCATTACTTGGATATATTTGAATATATGTATTTCCATCATTAACAACTAAGTTTTCGCCAGTTTCTTTAATTTTATAAACTGTTTGACTCTTTTCGTCTTTCTTTTCCCAGATTATTGGAAGCGCAACACCATCTGTTATATAGTATCCTTCGCCAGTTCCAACGTTACTTAACCTTTGATAACCTGAATATCCATGATCAGTATATGTTGTATACTTAACACCATAAACAATGATATTCTTAACTTCATATTGCTTTCCTGTAACTAAATCTATATTTTTCGTATTACCCATACTTCTTAAAAAAGTTTTGGAATTTGAATCATATTGATAATTTGATGTACGGTAACTTGAATATTTAATACTAATTTTATTAGCAGGTGTAGTATTATATTTTGATAAATCAACCTCATCTGCACTATATGTTAATAATGACTTTGTATCTGTTGTATTTCTAATTTTTTTATCATTAACTGCTTGTTTTAAAGATTCTGAT
>CACZNM010000031.1 GCA_902782535.1 uncultured Erysipelotrichaceae bacterium | reverse complement strand
TAATACACAGGTAATTTTAAATTAATACTTGGTATTTCCAAAGTGGCATATTTACTACCATGTTTTGGTAAAACAATTAACTTCTTGGCTTCCAAACTGTATGTAGCGATTTTTTCTTCACTAGTACCACCTACGGCAGTGGAATTAATTAACGAAACATAGGTTGATACTCTTTTTTCCAAGAAAAAATAAAACACAAGAACAAAAATGGCGCCAAAGAAAAAAGAAATGGCTATATTACTAGCCAATTTCTTTATATCAAATTTCTTCTTAGTCATTTGCTTTAATTTGTTTAATAACCAATCCTGTTCCCACTGCTACAACTAAAAACGAAATAGCCACAATAATAGCAATTTTACTTGTTTCATAACCTGTTTGTTTAACAAGCTTTGTAACTACTATTTCAGATCCATCAGTATTTTTTACTGTTAATCCTTCTTTAGTTAAAGTTGCTTTAACCTTTGTTTCGCTAGAAATATCTGCCACTAACTGTTTTAATTCATTTTTAACACTTTGAGGATAGCTAGTAAAATTAGTATTCTTCTGAGCTTTAATAATTTCTATAGCCTTATCAATTTGTTTTCCAATAAAAGTAGCATCTTCATCACTAATTTCATTTTGTTCAAGATATGTCTCAACAATTTTCTTCTCACTACTAGATAAAGAATACTCTTCATTACCAACCTTAATTGTTTGAAATAATTTTTCCTTCAATCCCTCTTCATTTAAAGCCTTAACATTTACTGTACCAATCATAAATAATCCTAACAATAATGCCATAAACCACAACTTCTTCATATCTACCTCCAATATTATCATTATATAACACTTCTTATGTAAATACAAGTTTTTCAATTAATTTTTTTTGTTTTTGTAATACTTGACACTTTTTGTTAATTAATCTCTGGCAAATAAATCCCTTGTATAAATCTTATTTTTGACATCTTTTATATTATCATCTAATCGATTAACAATTATAACATCCGATATCTTCTTAAACTCATCTAAATCTCTAATTACTTTACTATTAAAGAAATTGTCTTCTCCTATTGTTGGTTCATAAACAACCACTGTAATACCTTTAGCCTTAATTCTTTTCATAACTCCTTGGATAGCACTTGCTCTAAAGTTATCTGATCCTGCTTTCATTGTTAGACGATAGATTCCTACTATACTAGGTTTTCTTTCGATAATCATATTAGCAATATGATCTTTTCTCGTTCTATTAGCCTCTACTATTGCACTAATAATATTTTCTGGTACATCTTTGTAATTAGCTTTTAATTGTTTTGTATCCTTAGGAAGACAATATCCACCGAAGCCAAAAGATGGATTATTATAAAAGTCCCCAATACGAGGATCAAGACATACTCCATCAATGATATCTTTAGTATTAAGTCCCTTAACTTCAGCATAAGTATCAAGTTCATTAAAATATGCCACACGAAGTGCTAAATATGTATTAGAGAATAATTTTACAGCTTCGGCTTCTGTTGAATTCATATATTTAATAGGAACTTTTCTTTTTAAACAACATTTTTTTAATAAATTTGCAAATACTTCTGCTCTTTTTGATTTTTCACCAACAATGATTCTTGATGGATATAAATTATCATATAATGCTTTCCCTTCTCTTAAAAATTCAGGTGAAAACATAATATTATCAATTTCATATTTTTCTTTCATCGAATTAATAAATCCTACTGGTACAGTTGATTTTATAACCATTGTAGTATCAATATTCATTGATTTAACTTTCATAATTATATCTTCAACACTAGAAGTATCAAAATAATTTTTATCAGGATCATAATTAGTTGGTGTACTAATAATAATATACTTTGCACCAGTAAAAGCTTCTTTATAATCTAATGTAGCTTTTAGATTTAATTCTTTTTCTTTAAAGTACTTTTCAATATATTCATCTTGAATAGGACTAATTCTTTTATTAATTTTCTCTACTTTTTCAGGGATAATATCAAGTGCTACTACCTCATTTTTTTGACTAAGTAATGTGGCAAGAGATAATCCAACATAACCTGTTCCTGCTACTGCTATTTTCATTTTACCTACCTCACTCCATAATTATACAATATAATTTAATTTAATAACAAGCTTTTTATGTTATTTGACAGATAATTAGTCTAACTATCATATTTATAAAAAAAAGAAAGTATCACTACTTTCTTACTTTATCATTATCCTTTTGATATTCACCAGATAATATATTATT
>CACZNM010000030.1 GCA_902782535.1 uncultured Erysipelotrichaceae bacterium | reverse complement strand
TAGTGATGATAATAATCCAAAGACAATAGATCGAATGAATACAACCCTTGATGATGCCATATATGATGAAACAACAACATATAATGGTATACCATTAACAAAAATGTATGGAGAATTTAAACATAAAAGGAATAAGAAAAATTAATAAAGCGAGAGAAATATATCTTGCTTTTTAATTGATAATTTTCTTGTTTTTTGGTAGAATATTTGTGGAGGAAGTATGAAAAAAGGAAAAAGATTATTGATAAGTATTTTAGTTACATTGATAAGTGGATTTATAATGTTTTATCTGTTTTTACCTGCTTTAAATATTCATGATTTTGGCTTTTGGTTTTTTGTTATTGTATTATCACTTATTTTTGGAACTATTAATTTTGGAACAGGATTATTTAGTATCCGAAAGAAGGAATTTGATTTAAGAAATAAAAGTAATTATTATCCTTTTATTGTTCCATTTATTATTATTGTTGGTGTTACCTTTATTAATTTATTTAATGGACCATTCTTTCGTGCATCTAAATATGCTCATCGTATTGAAGTAATAAATGCTAGTTTTACGGATGAAATTAAAGAAGTTGATTTCAATACTCTTGCTATCGTTGATAAAAATTCTAGTCGTAAATTAGGCGATCGTGTTATGGGAAGTATGGGAGAATTAGTTAGTCAATTTGATGTTAGTAATTTATATACACAGATTAATTATAATGATGAAATAATTCGTGTTACCCCACTTGATTACGCTGATTTGATTAAGTATTTTACGAATAGAGGTAATGGTATACCAGGGTATGTAACTGTTAATTCTGTAACAGGAGAAAGTAAACTTGTGAAGTTAGATAAAGGAATGAAATACTCAGAAAATGCCATCTTCTTTGAAAATGTATACAGAAAACTACGTTTTAAATATCCATTTGATGTTTTTGGTACTTTGAATTTTGAAATAGATAATGAAGGAACACCATATTGGATTATGCCTGTTTCAAGTTTTAGTGGTATTAATCAAAGAGAAGATATTGATGGAGTAATTATTTTAAATGCCATAACAGGCGAAAGTACAAAATATAGTGTAGAAGATGCTCCAACATGGATAGATCATGTATATTCACCAGAACTTATTATTTCACAAGTAGATGATTGGGGTAAATATCTTAATGGATTTTGGAATACTTTATTTGGTCAAAAAGGTATGAAAATGACTACAGATGGTTATAATTATATTGCCATGAATGATGATATTTATATGTATACAGGAATTACTTCTATTGTATCTGATGAAAGTAATTTAGGCTTTATTTTAACTAATTTAAGAACGAAAGAAACTAAATTCTTTGATTGTCCAGGTGCTGAAGAATATAGTGCTATGGATAGTGCCAAAGGTCAAGTTCAACAAATGAATTATACTTCAAGTTTTCCAATCTTAATTAATTTATCAGGTCGTCCTACATATGTTATTAGTTTAAAAGATGATGCTGGACTAGTTAAAATGTATGCTTTTGTTGATGTTGCCGATTATCAAAAAGTTGTTGTAACTGATGCTTCTAATGGTATTAGTAATGCCGCTTATAACTATTTAAATAACAATGGTATAGTCATGAAAGGTGATGACTTAGAAATAACAATTAGTGAAATATATAATGTTACAATCGATGGTAATACCTATTATTATTTAACGGATAGTGATAATAATAAATATCGTGTAAGTATTAAAATTAATAGTAATAAATTACCTTTTATTAAAGTTGGTGATAAAATAAACATTACATATACTAATAAAGAAATACGTGAAATAACTAAATTAAAATAAACTTCAGGAGAAATCTTGAAGTTTTTTTGTGTTCAAAAAAAATAATTTGCATACATTAAAATGAGAGGTGTAATATGGGAAATTTTCGTGAAATAATATCGAAAGCCGTTATTAGTAAAGGAAAAAAAGTTTTTAGTCAGAAAGATGAGGTAACTACTCCTCAAAAACCTAGTACTATTTTAGGATGTTGGGTTATTAATCATCAATTCTCAGGAGTTAAACAAAATAATCAAATTTTAATTAATGGAAGTTATGATATAAACATTTGGTATTCATATGATTCTGATACGAAAACCGATGTTATCAAAGAAACACATACATATAATGAATTAGTAAAAATGCGTGATATAGATAGTGATTATGATAATACTAGTATTATTGTAAGAAGTCTTACTGATCCTAAATGTGTTAAAGTAAATATCAATGATAATAAAATTGATTATCAAGTTGATTTAGAACTTGGTATTGAACTTGTTGGAGATGTTAAAGTTAAAATAGCGGTTGATGAAAACTTAGATGACTATAATTTGATTACAGAAGAAAAAGAAGATTCTACCTTAAAGGAAATAGATAAAGAAATTAATGAGGATTACTTAAATAAGTAGTCTTTTTTTATTATATATTTATTATGAAATTAATTATTGAGTATAAAATAAAGTGTATAAATATAACATAGAATCTCCTATAAATCTTATGTTTTTCTATTGAAAAAATATCGTAAATATGAAATAATTAAAGAAAGTGAGGTTTATATGGAATTTCAAAAAAGACATATTTTATTAATTATTGTAATAGTGATAACGGGAATATTGATTTGGAAATTAAATACATCTTATAGTGCAGTTGATATTGGATATAGTGGAAGAAATATTATTTCTGGTGATAAATGGGGAATTAATATTATTGAAGTTGGTAAAGTTACTACGGAAGGAGAAGCGATTTTAACACGTGAAGTATCCACAATTGGTACAACACTTAATTTTGATGTATCTCTTTTTAAACCAGGTGATAAAGTAAGTTTTGATATTACTGTTGGTAATACAAGTTCTTTGCCTGCTGAGTTGTATGCTCTTACTTTAGTAGGATTATCTAATACAGATAGTGAAGTAATTGATTATACTATTTTACCTATTGATTCATCTTTAGTACACGAAGAGAATACAAATGGAAGTATTATTAAAAGTGGGGAAAAACAAATATTTAATATCACTGTTTCCTATAGTGAAAATGTTAGTAAAATGGAAGATAGAGAATTTGATTTAAATCTTGGATCAACAATTATATATAAACAAAAATAATAGGGGGATTATATGTTTATTGATGAGGTAGTAATTAAAGTAATAGCGGGAGCGGGTGGCGATGGCTGCACCGCTTTTAGACGTGAAAAATATATTGAAATGGGTGGACCATATGGTGGTAATGGTGGCCATGGTGCCAGTATAAAGTTTGTGGTTGATACAGGACTTCATACATTGATTGACTTGCATTATAAAAAGTTAATTAAAGGTGAAAAAGGTGAAAATGGTCTTGGTAAAAACATGCATGGTAAAGGTATGGATGATGTTATTATTAAAGTTCCTCAAGGTACGGTTATAAAAGACATGGATACCGACTTAATTATCGCTGATATGAAAAATCCTCATGATGAAGTTATCGTTGCCAAAGGTGGAAGAGGAGGTCGTGGTAATACAGCTTTTAAAACACAAAGTAATCCATGTCCCACTTTTTCAGAAAATGGTGAACCAGGAGAAACGAAAGTTTTAAAAATTGAACTTAAATTACTCGCTGATGTTGGTCTTGTAGGGCTTCCATCTGTTGGTAAAAGTACTTTCCTATCAAAGGTAAGCCATGCTAAACCAAAGATTGCCGATTATCATTTTACAACATTAAGTCCTAATTTAGGAGTATGCCAAACGAAAGATGGTAGAAGTTTTGTAATGGCAGATCTTCCTGGATTAATTGAAGGTGCAAGTGAGGGACTTGGTTTAGGACATAAGTTTTTAAGACATATTGAGCGTTGTAAAGTAATCGCTCATATTATTGATATGTCAGGAATAGAAGGAAGAAATCCTTATGATGATTTTGTGACAATTAATAAAGAATTAGAAGATTTTAGTCCTAAATTAATTAAAAAACCTATGCTTGTTATTGCTAATAAAATGGATATAGAGGAAAGTAAGAAAAATTTAGAAGAATTTAAAAAGAAAGTCGATTGTGAAGTATTAGAAATTAGTGCCATTAAGTCAATTGGTATTGATGAAGTACTAACACGCCTTGCAGATATTATCGATAAAACGAGTGATGAACCTTTATATGATGATACAGAATATTTATCGCATGTTTTATATAAGTTTGAAAAAACTAAACCATATACGATTGAAAAGATAGATGATTATTATATTATAAGAGGAGAAGAATTAGAAAGATTATTTAAGATGACTAAATTTAATTCTGAAGAAGGAATGCTTCGTTTTGCCAAAAAACTACGTACGATGGGAATCGATGATGAATTAGAAAAAATGGGCGCTAAAGAAGGGGATATTGTTAAAATATTGGATTTTGATTTTGAATATCGTAAATAGAGGTGACAAGAATGGATATGAATAACTTACCAAACCATGTTGGTATTATCATGGATGGTAATGGACGTTGGGCAAAAGCTCGTAATTTAAAGAGAAGCATGGGACATAAAGCTGGTGCTGATAATTTAGAAAAACTATTAAAACATATTTTTGGCTTAGGAATAAAGTATGTTTCCGTATACGCTTTTTCTTGTGAAAATTTTAAAAGAGATGCCGACGAAGTTAACTTTTTAATGGATTTATTTGTAAAAATGTTTGGTTTAAAGAAGAAAAAGTTTGTTAAAGATCAAATAAAAGTAATCTTCTCTGGATGTACAGATAATCTAAGAAGTGATGTTCTTGACAGTATGAATAATTTAATGGATGCGACGAAAGATTTTGATAATCACGTATTTAATGTATGCTTAAATTATAGTGGAAGAAGAGAAATAGTTGATATGGCAAAAAAAATATCCACAATGGTTGTGGATAAAAAAATTAATACTGATGATATTGATGAAGAATTAGTTAATAAATATATGTATCAAGAATTACCAGATTTAGACTTCGTTATTAGAACAAGTGGTGAAATGCGTATCAGTAATTTTATGTTATGGCAATCTAGTTATGCAGAGTATTATTTCCCTAATACATTATTTCCAGATTTTAACGGAGAAGAATTTGATAAAGCGATAATGGAATATCAAAGTCGTCATCGAAGATTTGGTGGATATGATGAAAAAAAATAAATTAATTATATTTGGGATTATTGGGGCTGTTGTATTAATTTTCTTTCTATATCTTCGAAGTATAGAAATACAAAAAATTGATTCTCAAAGAGAAGATATATCCAGATTATTAGAAATAAATGACAATGTTGATAAACTATCATATGTTGATATTTATGTTACTCCAGCGATAATTGCCGAGTATCCTAGTGATAATAATGCGTTCTATATTGTTTATAACAATAATTATTATTGTGTTTTATATATGAACAAGAAAGAAGCTTCTAAAATAACTAAAGATATGGTAGATAATGGATATCGTATTTATGGTGTAACCAAAGAAAGACCAAAGGATATTGAGAAATATGGCCTAGAATTTTTAGAAAAAATATTTGCATCACATGAAGAAGGTGATGGACATAATCATGAACTTAATGAAAATAGTTATGAAGAATATTTTGGAACAATATATTTAGATGCAACTGTATCAAAATATGAAGAAACAAAAACATATAATTATATTATATATATAATGAGTTTTGTGATATTTATTTGCATTTTAATACCTATTTCGAAGTTAATAACTAATAAAGATTAGAAAAAAGAATTATTTTAAGAGAATAATTCTTTTAATAATTAAAAAATTATAGTATAATATGTGTTGAAAAAAGAAGGAGATTTTGTATATGAAAATATTAGCAGTAAATTGTGGTAGTTCATCATTAAAATTTAAAATGTATGAAATGCCTGAAGAAGAAGTATTAATTTCAGGACTTTTTGAAAGAATTGG
>CACZNM010000029.1 GCA_902782535.1 uncultured Erysipelotrichaceae bacterium | reverse complement strand
ATTTTTCAATTTTAATTAAATCCATATTATCAACCTCTATTAACATTATACCATAACAAAAGGAACTTTCGTTCCTAATATCTTAATATTATGAGTTCTATTAATTATTTTTACTTTCTACTTTACTAACCGAATCTATCATAAATATAATTTTTGAAGTTCCTTTAGTATTTTTATCAATACTATCAAGTGTCTTATATTTACTAGATAATTTCTTAGCAGCTTCAAATCTTTTTTGGAATGATTTAACATCTCCATTAACTAACTTACTAATCTTTTTTATACCTTCATTATTATATTTATCTAATCCATTAGATAATAAATCCATACCATTTGATAATTCTTTAGAACCATTATTCAACTGATTAATAGCATCTGATAATGTATTAACAGTAGTATCTAATATATAAAGTTTATCACTAATATCCCCTTCGTGAATTAGTAATATCTCTTTTAATTTAGAGTCAACATTAGCTTCACTAAACTCTTTATTAATAACATTTTTAACTACTTTATTAGTATAGTCTTCAGTATACTTTTTAGCTAGATCTTTGGTTGTATCATTAATTATTTGATTAACGGTATCAGATATTAATTTCTTAACTTCATCATTTAAATAGATATTATCTTTAGATAAATCAGATTTAATAGCTGTCATTACTTTTTCTTTAATATCTTTAATCATTGCATTAATTTTTTCATCACTACCAATGGCTATTTTTAAATGTTCATTAATTTTAGTACTATATGTCTTAACTAAATTACTTAAATATTCTTTATTATTTAATTCATTAATTATTTCATCTGCAACATTGATATTAGATAGAGTTTTTTTAATATTATTTGCCATATCAAGTTGAGCTGTTCCAGCAATGGCTTTAGCTTGTTCAAAAGTTACTCCATATTGGGTAGCTAAAGCTTCATAATAAGCATCAGGTATTGGTGTATTTAGTGATGCTGATATACCATCAGTCATTTTCTTAACTTTACTATTTATTATTTCTTTTAAAGCTCCATTTATTTCACTTTTTAATAAATTTGTCAAAGCTTGTATTTCTTGATCACTAGTTAATAAATTATATAAGTCACTCTTGATAACATTATTAACTATACCAGTTACATCAATACTATTAATAATCTCATTAATATTACCATTAACTACTTTTTTTGTATTTTCTAAAGTATATGCAATTACTGATGACTCTAAATCTTTAATATTTTCTTTAATTAATTTACTAGCAGCATCAGTTATTTCATTTTCAAGTTCTGGGGTAATTTTGTTAATATTATTTTCAACTATCTTAATTAATTCTTCTTTTAAAGTATTACTATCTTGATTACGATAATATTGATATTTACCTAACAACTCTTGAGTTTTTGCATTTAATTCATTTAGACCAGTACTGATCTTTTTTGAACCAGTATTAAGCTTTTTAGAAGCTGATACAAGAGTATCCATATTCTTTTGTAATAAATTAACATTGTTATAAATATTATTAATATTACCAAAATTATTTAAATCAGTATCATCAAAAACAGTAGTTGTTGCAACTGCATATATGGAATTTAATGAAAAACTATTTGTTTCATAAGTAATTTCTACTTTATCAAGATCTTTTAAATCATTTACTTTAAGTGATTCATAAAGTCCCGGAGATGAAACAGCCGTTATAATAGATGTAACACCATTATCAATGATTTTACCATTAGTTACCTTAATATTTTTATTATCATTATTATTTAACATTGAAGTAGTAATAATAGCATATGGAACATATATTTTTTCCATTTTACCATTAATGTTTACCTTTTCATACTTCTTGTTTTCATATTCAATAACTATTTTTACTTTACCTTTTTGGTTAAGCATATCGTTAACATTCCTTTTTTCACCATTTAAATAATAGCTTACTTTAACATCAATAGGTAATTCTTTATCATAAGTTCCTTGATAATAAATATCATTACCATTAGTTTCCCAAGTGATATTATTATCTTTAATACTAAACTTTTCATTACCATTAACATTTTTTATATTATTTAAACCGGTTTTATCGGTAAATTTACTACCAGAATAATTAGATAAATGCTCTGATACTTTAACTTCATTAACTTTTCCATCACTATCTAATTTGACATAAACACTTTCATCTTTATTTAAAGCAAAAACTATTGTTGGATTAAATAACTGACTACAAACTAGTAAATATACTAAAATCTTTTTAATACTATTTTTCATTTTTCTTACTTCCTTTCTTAAACCCTAGAGTTGTTTTAATAATTAATTTATCAAATACTAATAAAATACTTGGTACAATAAACATAACTACAATCATACTTATTATTGCTCCTCGTGCCATTAGTAAGCAAAGTGATGATATCATATCATTACTTGATACTACATAAACGGCACCAGTTGCTCCAAAGAAGCACATTGCACTAACAAAAATTGATTGTACTGAACTCTTCAATGCATTTTCAACTGACTTCATTTTATCTTTACCAAGTTTTCTCTCATCAAGATATTTAGTAGTTAACAAAATAGCATAATCAATAGTAGCTCCTAATTGAATAGTACCAATAACAATTGATGAAACAAATGGAATACTTGTTCCTGTAATATAAGGAACACCCATATTAATAAATATTGCAAATTCAATAGCTGATACTAATAATACTGGTAAGCATATTGATTTTAAAACAAAGAACATAATAACAAAGATAACGATAATTGATACATAACTTACATTAACAAAATCAATCGCCGTTATACCAACCAAGTCATTTGTAAGAGGTCCCTCACCTGCTACTATCGCTTCCTTATCATATTTTTTAACTATTTCATTTAAACTATCAATTTGCTTTCCTAATTCATCAGTAGCTATTTCATATTTAGAATTAACAAGAACTAATTTATATTTATCTGTTAATAATAAATTTCTTATTCTTGATGGTAATATACTTTCATTAAAACCATATTTACTAAAAACACTTGAAGATAATACATTATCAATACCATCTAATTTCTCAATCTCATCAATCATATTATTTATTTCATAGTTTTCAATACTATTATTTAAAATTATTAATTCTTGAGAAATCATTCCATATTCTTCTTTTAATTTCTTAGTAGCAATAGTATAACTATAATCATCTGGAATAGATGTATCTAATTTATAGTATACTTGAGTTTTCTTTTGGGCAATATATGCTGGTACTATCAATAATAAAAATACAATAAATATTGAGATAAAACACTTTTTAACAACAGGTGGAATAAAACTAAATTTAGGAGTAAAAGCTTTATGTTTTGTTTTAGTAATTAATTTATCAAATACTAATAATAGAACTGGATATAGTGTTAAAACAGTTATAACACCAAAAACAACACCTTTTGCCATAACAAGACCAATATCTGTACCAAGAGTTAACTTCATACTACACAAAGCAAGAAAACCTGCTATAGTAGTAAGTGAACTACCTACTACGGAAACCATTGTCTCACATATTGCTTTACTCATAGCTTCATCATTATTAGCACACTTCGTTTTAAAATATTGATATTTATGATACAAGAATATTGAAAAATCAGTTGTAACTCCAAGTTGTAAAACGGCTGCTATCGCTTTGGTAATATAAGATATATCCCCAAATATAATATTTGATCCCATATTAAATAATATCGATATACCAATATTAGCAAGCAGAATAAATGGAACGACATAAGAATCTAAGAATAATAATAAAATTATTAAGCAACAAATAACTGCAACCGTAACATATATAAGTGTTTCACTTTCAAATAGTTTTCTAATATCATGAACCATTGAACTCATACCACCAACTTCGATATTTTGAGATAATTCACTAATAGTATCAACGGCTTCCGTTGTCTGATCATCACTGGTTCCAGTTTTAAAAGTAATAAGTATCAACTTTGAATCATTTTTAGCTACTTTATCAAGCATTCTTTTAGGCAGCATTTCGATAGGTATTGTTGTTCCAGTAAAATCATTAATACTAACTACTTCACCAACACAGTCAATTTTTCTTATTTTTTCTTCTAATTTTTCTAATTCATAATCACTAGTATTTTCAACTATTGTAATGGAAAATGAACCAAGATGAAAATCATCAGTTAAAATGTTTTGTCCTTTTAATGTTTCAATATCACTTGGTAAATAAGTTAAAATATCATAATTTGTTCTGGTTTTAATAAAACCTAGAATACTAGGTATTAATAAAAGTAATGCAATAACAATTATTAATTTCTTTTTACTAACTATAAAATCGGCAAATTTTTTCATACAATCACCCAATCCAAAAATGTATTATAATCATCAAATATAATAAAAGCAAACACTAAATAATATATTTGTATAGATATCCAACATTTTTACAAATATGTATTAATTTATCCAACGTTTTATATGATATCTTTATTTGTGTTTAAGATTGTGTTATAATACGCTTATATTCAAAAAAGGAGTTATTTTATGAAAAAAGATGATTTAAGAATCATAAAAACAAAAAAAGCATTATATAATGCTCTTATTAACTTAATGAAAAATAAAACGTTTGAAGAGATTAAGGTATCTGATATATGTAATGAAGCTTTAGTTAATAGATCTACTTTTTATGCCCATTTTGAAGATAAATATACCCTATTATCTAGTTTTATTAATAGTCTAAAAGATTCTTTTTTAAATGAATTAAATACTAATACTAAAACATCTAACTCTAAAGAATATTATACGGAAGTAATTAAAATATTCTTAGCTCACATTGAGCGAGAAAAAGATACATATTTATCAATTGCAATGCATAATAGAGATAGTATCCTCGTTGATATTATTTATGATGTAATTAATAAAGATATTAAAGATAAATTTAATGAAGATGAAAAATTAAAAGAATCATCCATACCAAAAGAAATTATAGCAAAATTCTTTTTTGGAGCAGTTGTTAATGTTGGAATATACTGGTTATATAATATTGATAAATATACTAAAGAAGAGATACTTAATTATTTAATATTATTAATTCCAAACGAGTTAAAATAAAAAGTTGGATATTGTTCCAACTTTTTTCGTAATACTATTTATATCACAAATTATATTACAAAAATTCCATTTTGTTCACAATCTCAAAAGTTTCCGACATTAATTAAAACATCAACTCAACTTTAACTATTCCCATTCAAAATTTTCTTTTCCAGCTCCCAATTCAAAAT
>CACZNM010000028.1 GCA_902782535.1 uncultured Erysipelotrichaceae bacterium | reverse complement strand
TTTCTTTATTATTCAACTAATTCACCATCCAAAGAAAAACTCTTAGCATCAAGTATTTTAACATTAACTATTTTACCTATTAAAGAAGAATCTCCTTTAAAATTAACTAATTTATTTGTTTCCGTATAACCAAATACTTCTCCTTCTTTGCTGCTTAATCCTTCTACCAATACTTTCTCTATTTTTCCTAAATATTTTTGATTATTAGCAAGAGAATAACTATTAATTAAATCATTAAGTTTATAAAGTCTTTCTTCTTTAACTTCTAAAGATGTATTATCACTTTCATAAAGTTTTGCAGCTGGTGTACCTACTCTTGGAGAATAAATAAAGGTAAAAGCACTATCATATTTACAGTAATTAACCATATTAAGTGTTTCATTAAAATCTTCTTCTGTTTCACCAGGAAAGCCTACAATAATATCCGTTGTTATGGCAATATTAGGTATCTGTTTTAATTTATTAAATAATGTTTTATATTCTTCGCTTGTATAACGTCTACCCATTAATTTTAGTATTCGATCACTTCCTGATTGTAATGGCAAATGAACATAAGGCATAATATTAGGATAATTTTTAATTACTTCAACCATTTTATCTGTAAAATCCCATGGATGACTAGTTATAAATCTTACTCTTGGTATTTTAGTATTAGCAACTTCTACTAGTAAATCTGATAAATCATATCCTTCATCCAAATCTTTTCCATAAGCATTAACATTTTGACCTAATAAAGTTACTTCTTGATAACCTAATTCTTTTAATTCATTAACTTCATGTAAAATATCTTTCATTTTTCTTGAACGTTGTTTTCCTCTAGTATAAGGAACGATACAATAAGTACAGAATTTATCACAACCATAGATTATATTAACATAAGCTTTAAAATTATTTACTCTTTTAACAGGAAGATTTTCAACAAGTTCCCCTTCCATACTATATACACAAACATTTGTTTTCTTAGTACTTTCACTAATTAATCTTGGTAAATCATATAAATTATGGGTTCCAAAAACAAAATTAACATGTTTATGTTTCTTTAATATTTCATTAACAACAACTTCTTCTTGGGCCATACAACCACATAAAGCAACTATTAAATCTTTTCTTTTTTCTTTAAGATGTTTTATTCTTCCTAGCATACCAAAAGCTTTATTATGAGCATTTTCTCTTATTGAACATGTATTAAGAATAATAATATCCGCATCTTCCATTTCATTATTTTTAGTAAAACCAACACTTTCTAATAATCCTTCAATATTTTCAGAATCATGTTCATTCATCTGACAACCATATGTTTTAACAAAATATGTTTTTCCTTTACCAATATTCTTATATTTACTATCTAATTTATAATCAATTTTTTTAACTTCTTCTCTAGTTCTACGTCTAGCAAGATTTAAATCAGGCAATTGCATAAATCCCTCCATTTACGTCATTTAGTATATCATATTTTAAAAAAAACACCAAGAAGGTGTTTAATTAATAAAAGTATTCTCTGCCTCAAAATCCAAAAAATAATTATATACATCACCATATGATAAATGATCATAGTCATTAGTATATTCAATTAGGCCATTAACACCAGAGTATTCTTTATTTTTAATTTTTTTATTATGCTCATCATCAACTAAATAAAATAAATCATTAACCATTTTAGCATAGCGATAACCATAATAATCATTAAGATATTTAAAACAAGTTGGCATATCCATAAATAACATTTTTCTAATACCATCAAACTTAAAAATAGGAGTTATTTTTTCAATTATCTTTTCTTCTCTTGCATAAAGTGATGCTACTCTTAAATTATATTTAATACTTAATAATTGCATCTCTTGATTAATAATACCTTTAACTAAAAATGAATCATTTTTAACTACCATGGAAAAAAGAAAATACATTAAAATATCACTATAAAAATCTAATAAACTGTAGCCATTATCACACATATATTTTAAATATGATGATAAATTATGATTATTTAATGGTCTTCTTAAACTATTATAATTAGGCATTTCTTTTAATCTATTTAATAATTCATAATTACTATTACATAAATATATTTTATCTAAAAAAACTGTGCCAAAAGGAATATTTATATCATCAAAAATAAAAATATTATCATAATCAAGATTTCTTAATGTTTCTAAATCTTGTCTTGTTAAAAAATCTTTATATTCATTAAGAAATATCATTACATATTTTTTTAGAATGGTAATTAATTCATTCTTCATTAGCTATCCTCTAAAATAAATATAGCACATAAAAAAAAAGAAAAAAAGGTTAATTACATTTCTTTACCTTTTTTATTTATTCTTGTTCCTATTTTCTCTCCTACTGTTACAATTGTTTCTTTGCCTAATGTTGAGTTCATTAAAATATCATTATCTATTTCAATAACATTATCTTTAACAAATAAAACAACTGTTGAACCACCAAATTTAAAATAACCTTTTTCTTCACCTTTATGATAAACTTTCTTTTCTTTATGATTAACTATTTTACCAATTAGTATTGCACCTACATCAACTTCTATGACATCACCAAAATTCTTGGTATGTAATATCGTATATTCACGAGAATTCTTATGGAAAATTGGATATTTTTCGTAGGCAATTGGTTGAACAGTATGAAATATACCTTTAATATATTCATAGTCATCTCTTGTACCATCATCAATATAATGAAAACGATGATAATCATCCGTTGCTAATCGGAAGATTAAAGCATAACCATTTTGATATTCCTTACTTAAATCTTTATTAATGATATTTTTTAAATTATAAATAGATTTTTTAATATCAAAAGATGCTTCTTTATTTAACTTAATAACTAATAATTTGGAATCAGCAGGTGCAATAAAACTATTTTTATTCTTATCTATCGTAATATTTTTCTTTTTTCGAATAAAGAAATCATTAAAAGAAACATAATCTTTCTTTTCATATTTACTCATATCAATATTGCTTTTCTTAATTGTTTTAGCAATTCTTCTAATAGATAATTTACTATCCATATATTTACCAACTATTTTGGAGATAAATGGGCAATATGCAATTCTTAATAATATACGACCAAAAAAATTATGATAAAGAAAAAGAAGCGATTTATCATAAACTAAGTCTTTTTCTTTTTTAGTTTTTCTATCTACTATTTTCATAAATCACCTACTTAAGTTCTAAATTACTTTCTGCATTTAAAGTAAAATCTGCTCTTCTTCCATCTAAATATGCAAAATATCCAGCTGTTGCTATCATCGCTGCATTATCAGTACAATATTTAATATCCGGAAATGTGTAATTAATTCCACGTGCTTCACAAAGGTATTTTAATTTTTCACGTATACCCTTGTTTGCCGATACTCCTCCTGCAATAACGAAATTTTTAATATCCATCTCATTAAGAGCTTTTAAGGTCTTTTTAGAAAGTGTTTCCACAACTACATTTTGAAAAGATGCACATAAATCTTCTTTATTAATACTATTACCTTTCTGTTCTTCATTATGAACAAGATTAATTACCGCACTTTTAAGACCACTGAATGAGAAATTATAACTATTATCATTTAAAGGCATTGGTAATTGATAACTTACATTTCCAATATGGGCAAGTCTATCTACTGTTGGCCCTGCTGGATAATCTACATTAATTACTTTACCAACTTTATCATAACATTCTCCTAAAGCATCATCCAAAGTACCACCTAATTTTTGAAAAGAATAGTGTTTTTCCATATATACAAGTTCTGTATGTCCACCTGATATTACCAAAGCAAGAAGAGGAAATTCCATTTTTTTAACTAAATTATTAGCATAAATATGACCTGCAATATGATGAACTGGTATTAATGGTTTATGATATAACCAAGAAAGGGTTTTAGCAGTTTCTAGTCCTACTAATAAACTTCCAATTAATCCCGGTCCATAGCTTATAGCAATCATATCAATTTCATCCATCGTCATTTTAGCTTTTTTTAAGCATTCATCTAGAACAAAAGTAACATTTTTAACGTGATTTCGGCTAGCGATTTCTGGAACTACTCCTCCATAATCTTTATGAATATCAATTTGACTAGAGATAACTGTCGCGATTTCTTCGCATCCATTTTTAACAATGGAAAAGCTTGTTTCATCACAACTAGATTCAATTCCTAATATATAAATATCTTTATTCATCTTTTTTTCCATTAATATACCATCTACTCCCTCATAATATCCAACTCTTTTAGATACTTTAATAAAGTTTTTTTTCTCATATAATTTTATCGCTTTATCATTATCACATCTTACTTCTAAGGTTATATTATCAACTTTACCATTCAATTGATTGATAACATAATCAATTAATTTATTGCCAATTCCCTTATTTTGATAATCATCTAAAACATTGAAATTAGCGATTTCTCCCTTTTCATACATTAAATAATAATTAATATAGCCTACTACTTTTTCTTTCTCTCTATATATAACATAATGACTAAAAGGATTATTTTGCATATCTAAAACTATATCTTTTAAAACAAAAGAAAAATTATTCTCTAATTCTTTAATTAAATCTAAATCATCAATATTAATCTCTTTAATCATTAAACTTCTTCTTTCAATTTATTTTCTTCGGCTTCCGTTAACTTCATATAATTAGGATTAACTAAATGAGCGGATACTTCTTCTTTATCTTTATATTTCTCTATTATTTTTTTATAATCAGGAGAATAAGGAACTGTTTTAAAATCAAACTCATCATTTGATATAAAGGTATATTCTTTATTTAACCCTATTAAAATCAAATTAAGTCGATCTAAACTCATATACATGCCTTCTTGAATTATCTTTTCATTATCATAAATCGCTGCATAACAAGAATTATGTCTAGCATTAATAATTGGTACAATTAAGTTATCACTATTAACACTTTCCTTCATCGCTTCCAAACTAGAAATCGTGGTAATAGGAATATTAAGACAAAAAGCCATTAATTTAGCAAGAGTAATTCCTATTCTAATACCAGTAAAAGAACCAGGTCCATTAACAACTATTATCTTTTTGATATCAAGAGGTTTTACATTTACTTCATCAAACATTTTACTTACTTCATCAATAGTAAAACGTGATAAATCTTTAGCTAGATACATCGTTCTTTTATTTATAATCTTCCCATTATCATATAATGCCGAATAAAGATAAGGTGTTGATGTATCGATATAAAAAATCATAAAACAGCCTCACAAATATCTTCATATTTCTTACCATACGGTTTAAGTATAATAGCACGTTTTTCTTCGCCAATAACCTTAATAATTACATCTAATCTTTCATCTGGAAGACTACTTTCTATCATATCTCCCCATTCAACAATACTAACACCATTACCATAGAAATACTCATCCAAATTTAAATCTTTAACATTGCCATCAACACGATAAACGTCCATATGATATAAAGGAAGTTCACCATTAGGATATTCCTTTATTATATTAAAAGTTGGACTTGTAACAGGATCAGTTATTCCAAGAGAATTTGCAAAAGCTTTAGTAAAAACGGTCTTACCACTTCCTAGTTCTCCTATTAAGCAAATAACCATTCCTGGAAATTTCTCTCCTTCAATATTTTCTGCAAGTTCAATTGTATCACTTTCACTTTGTGACATATATTTATATTCCATTTCTTCATCTCCTATATATACTACATTATAAATTATATACAAAAAAAAGATGTTAGACAACACCTTTTTAAATATCTTGACAATAGGGATGTTTATTCGCTGTTTTTAATCCATAATTTCCATGTTTTTTCACACTCTTTTTTTAAAAAGCTAACAAGTTTATTTATTTCAATATTGGTATCAAATTCTTCTAATGCTTTATAATACTCTTTTTTGTCTTCTTCATAAATAATAATTGGGGGATGATTATGCATAAGAAGTATATAATTCATAAGCATTCTTCCTACTCTTCCATTTCCGTCACTAAAGGGATGAATATTCTCAAACTTTGCATGAAAATATGCAGCAGAAATTAAGACATCTTTATCTTCTATAACCTGCATTTCATCTAAAAGTTCCCTCATTTCTTCTTTTACGTCTTCACTACTCGCTCCTACTTCATGAATCCCTGTAACATAATCATGTTTTTTATATTCTCCTGGTCTTTCATCTTTTTGATATCTTATATCATCATATGTTCCTCTTGTGAGACATTTCTGTATTTCTTTAACAAACTCTTCATTTAAGCTCCTCTTGCTATCAAAAGCTTCTAATACTTTCTTATACGCTATTTTAGCATTCTGTATCTCAAATAAATTACGAAGTGAACCTGTATAAGACGTAACACCATCTTTATCAAATATTTCTCTTGTATCATAATAAGTAATATCATCATTTTCTATTTTACAGGAATTATAGGCAAAATTAACTGAATAAGAATCTAGAATAATAGATAAATCACTAGAATCCTTAATTTCCTTTTTTCGCCATATTTCAACTATTTTATCATAATCCATAATATCACCACTTTTCATATAGATTATAACACATAAATCCTCATTATCGAAAAAAATCTCTAATTAAAGAGATTTTCATTTTACATTAAATTACTTTTAATAACCTTTATTATTTAATACTTTCCATTACATTTTGAAATTCTTTAGGAATGCCTATATCAAATACTTTTCTTTCATTTGTTACGGGATGAATAAAATCAAGATAATTAGCATGTAAGCATAATCTTCTTAAAGGATCAAATTTAATATTACCATATTTTTTATCACCAACAATGGAATTACCATTATCATTTAATTGTACTCTAATTTGATTTTTTCTTCCAGTTTTAAGTTTTATTTTTAATAAAGTTAATTTATTATTTTCACTAATTTTTTCATATTCCGTAATCGCAAGTTTACCATTTTTCTTATCAGGAGTACTATAAACAAGTAAGGTTTTGGTTTCCATTAAATAAGATTTTAGTGTATCTCTATCTTTGGTATGGCCATTAACTATAGCCACATAACCACGATTCGTTTTTTCCCAGTTATTCTGTAATTTATTTTTAACTTCTATATTTTTAGCAAATATTACTAATCCACTAGTATCTTTATCAAGACGATGAACAACAAAAACTTTATTATTTTTATTTTTCCTTTTTTCATACATAATAACTTTATGAAATAGTGTTTTTTCTTTTTCATTATCTGTACTAATGGTTAATAAATGACTTGGTTTATTAACGATAATCATCCATTTATCTTCATAAATAATATCTAATCTATCTTTCTTCATATATCTTCCTTACAGCATTTATTACTGCCAATCGTCCATATTGATAAGTAATTCCCCCTTGCATATAAGCGATATATGGATTTCTTATTGGGCCATCACAACTTATTTCAATACTACTTCCTTGAATAAAACTACCACTTGCCATGATTATTTTATCCGAGTATCCTGGCATATCTGCTGGTATGGGTTTTACATAATTATCAATAGCACTCATTTCTTGAATACCTTCAACATAATGAATTAACTTATCAGGATTATTAAAAGTAATGGCAAGAACAATATCCACGTGTTCCATATCATATCTTGGATTAGTATCAATACCTAATTCTGAAAGTAATAAACTAGCGAAAATATTTGTTTTTAGACTACTTGCTACAACACTTGGCGCCAAATAAAGACCTTGTAAGAATAACTTATTCATATCAAGTGATGGTCCTACTTCCGCACCTTGTCCTGGTACTGTTAATCTTTCTGCTACTAAATCAACTAAATCGCCTCTTCCTGCCACATAAGCACCATTAGGTGCAATACCACCACCTAAATTCTTTATTAAACTGCCAACCATAATATCACAACCTACAGAAGGACTTGTTGGGTTTAGGATACTAGTCATTTCACAATAACAGTTATCTACCATAATAATGATATCTTGATTAATATTCTTAATTAATTTAACTACTTTACTTATTTTATCTAAATTAATGGCAGAACGACTAGAATATCCTCTACTTCTTTGAATCTCTATTACTTGAACATTATTCTTTTTTAAATATTCTTCTATTTTTTCATAATCAAAATCATTATCAATTAAATCAATATAATCAAAAGATATATTAAAGGCTTTTAGAGAACTAGCATTTTCTTTAACACCAATTACTTCATCTAACGTGTCATACAAAGATCCTGTTATGGATAATAATTTATCTCCTGGTCTTAATAATCCAAAGAAAGTTACGGTTAAAGCATGCGTTCCTGATATAAATTGACCTCTAACTAAAGCTTTAGGACTATCTAAAACCTTTGCAAAAATCATATCTATTTTATCTCTTCCTATATCATTATAACCATATCCAGT
>CACZNM010000027.1 GCA_902782535.1 uncultured Erysipelotrichaceae bacterium | reverse complement strand
TGTCAATAGCGAGTGCTAATTTTTTTAAAAAAAGAAAAGAGCTTACATTCTCTTTACATTATCATCATCATTAATTCCTACTCAAAGATAAATTAATTTACCTTTTTTATTAACAAATGATAGTGATAAGAAGTCTTTACTTGACCATCTTTTTCATAGAAATCTTGTAAATGAAACAATTTAACAATTTTAAAATCTTTAAATAATTCTTTGATTAATTCATAATCTGCATAAAAATGTGGTATACCTTTTTCTGGACCATCATCCATTCTTATTCTAGTATTAGGATCAACCATAGGCCAATCTGTTTGTTTAAATCCCCATGTTTCTTTTGAACACAATGTTAAATATACTTCTCCATCTGCTTTTAGAATTCTTTTTAATTCTTCAATTACTTTTTTGACACCAACAGTATCTGTATGAGATATAACATTATAGCATAAAATTGCATCAAAACTTGCATCTTCGTAAGGAAGTGATAACATATCACCAATTTTACATTCTATATCTAGATCATACTTTTTAGCATATTTTTCTGTATCATTAACTGCTTCTTTCGATAAATCAAAACCATGTGTATTAAAGCCATTTTGTGCGAAAAGAATAGTATGACGTCCTAATCCACATCCTAAATCCAAAAAATCTTTTTTATCAAGTCTTTGCCACCTATTAACCAAATAATATGATTCTAAACTAGGTTCTAGCCAAAATTCTTCCTCCTTACTATTTAACTTTCTCCAATCCCATTCTTTTGATTTAACCATTATCTTTCCCTCCTTCTATTAAATCATTTATAACATAAGCTGCAAGCATAAGCCCTGCAACTGATGGCACATAAGATATCGAACCTATTTTCCCTTTAAAAGGTAATGGTTTTTCTTTAGAATATAGAACTTTTATATTCAATAATTCTTTTTGATCTTTTAATAACAATCTAAGTTTTCTTGCTAATGGATCATATTCTGTTTTCTTTAAACTAGTAATTTCAAATAATTCAGGATGAAGTTTATTACCTGTTCCCATGCATGATATAATAGGAATACTATTTTTATATGATTCTTCTATTAAAATCTTTTTACTATTTAAACTATCACAACAATCAATAATATAATCTAATTTATAATTAGAAACAATATCTTTATTGTCTTCTCCATAAAAGATATCCACTGTATCAACTATACAATTAGGATTAATATCATGTATTCTTTCTTTAAAACAATCTGTTTTCTTTTTACCAATATTAGAATGTAATGCAATAATTTGCCTATTAATATTAGTTATATCTACTGTATCATAATCAATTAAAACCAGGTGCCCTATCCCTGCTCTTACAAGGGATTCTACTACGTATCCTCCTACACCACCTAATCCTAATACCAAAATTGTTTTTTTCTTAAGAAAATCAACTTTATAACCAATTAATAATCTTTCCCTTTCAAATTCCATTATCTTATCCTCTTCTTACATGATTTTCCATACTTTTAACATATTTTTTCATATATTTAAAATCATGACATTCATCTAAAGCAAAATTACCCAAATTATATACTTTATTCACATAAAAAAATAGTCTACTATAATTCCACAACAATATATCTAATAATTCCTTATCTATATTTTTCATAAAATGTATAAAATTATAATCGAAATCAATCAATTTTATTTGGTTGTTATGAATAACAAAGTTACCACTATGAATATCTGTATAATATACACCATTATTAAATAATTCTTCGAGCAAATCCAAAATATCCAACATAATCATATACAAATTATGGATGCTATCATCATCGTGATAATAATATTTACCAAATATATTTATATCTTTTTCTTTAATTAATTTAAATAGTGTTGGAGAATTCTTATAATATTTAATAATCTGTCCTCTTATAAAGTCATCTTCTTTATAATAGCCTATAGGAAAATCAGTATCATTAATATTTTTTTGTAATTTTTTAAAATTCATTAACATTTGTATTAATTGTTCTTGTTTTAAACTACATAAACTATATTTAATAATATAATCATCGGTGTTTAGTAATGAATAAAACAGATTACTTATTTTTAAGTTATAATTTAAATTTAATGGGTATCTTTTAAATGCGTCATTATCTATATATAATAATCCATTTTTATCTATTTTAGCATCAATAGGTAATAACATAACATCCCCCATTCGATAATATAATATCATTTTCAACAAAAAAAGAAAAGTATGAATAATCATACTTTAACATTTTATCGAACACTTTCTCCACTTATTTCAAAGCCACCCCATTCTACTACGGTAAAGCCTTGTCTTTCTATTTTAGTAAGTTTTTGTTCTTTCACTTCTATTTTTTCTTCTAGTGGCTTAAATTCCATAAGAATTCTTATTACTGTATCTGGTTTTGGATTTACTTCAAGTGGCATATAATTATCTATACTCTCTTTCTTTGCAAATCTTATATAATTATATTTATTATGTTCCATTTGTGGTAACCAATAGATAATAAATTCTTCAGCTTCTCTTTCTGTAAGTCCTAATATTTCTAGTTTTTCTTCTAAAAATCTAGTAGTATCTTCACCTTTTACTACAAAACCTTCATTACTATTTTCAGTTGGATAATTCTTTCCTTCCCAATACAATCCATATAGTTCTCTTCCAGTATTTTTGTCAATTAATTTACCACTTGGATATGCTTTTACTTTCCATCCATCGTTATATTTTGGATATATTGTCGTGACATTTCCTATACTACCTAGTTTAACTTCTACATCTATTTCTTTCTCGGGATATAGATAGATTAAAGGTTTATCGGCTCGTCCTTCGCCAATACTTTGATTATTTTGGGCTACTAATGTAATGTCAGATGTAACTGGTGTATTAAAATCATACTCTTTACCATCTAATAACCATTGGATATTTGAACGAGGATTTGTAATAGATTTTCCTTCTTCGACTTCCTCTTTTTTATATATAGAATCAATACAATCACAGTTATAATCGATAAATGTTACTGTATAAGTCTTCTTATTTT
>CACZNM010000026.1 GCA_902782535.1 uncultured Erysipelotrichaceae bacterium | reverse complement strand
CTATGATTAGCATCACCTTTTACTCTTACATAAACAGTTGTTTCTCCAACATCTGTTCTTGTTGGTCTTGTGCTAGACCAAGTTCCTTCACTACTATCACGATATTCAAGGGTTCCACCAGAGAAATTACTACCAACTGTTATTGTATGAGCATCACCATTATATTCTCCTGTATAGCCAGTAATTGTTGATGGACAAACAGCTGCTTCTTGTGATATCACATATTCTGTACAACTACTTGAACTTCCGTTATAATTATTTGTTCCATTAAGTGTTACAACAACACTATAATTTCCCGTAGCAGTTGGAGCACTAGAAAGAGCTGTTCCACTACATGAATTGCCACTATAGTACGTATAAGTATAACTTCCTGTAACTGTTGCTTCATTATTAGAAAGTTTTGATACAACACCCACAGGGTTTTGAACACTTCCTGTATATCCAAATGACTGACTAGCAAGGGTCGTGGTTGTATTTGCTTTATTAATTCTCCATGTTACAGATTTATCTACTTGCGAATGATCACTCCATTCGTAATTATTATTTTCAAGTCGATAAACAACATCGTATTCACCCACATTTGTTGCAGAAGTTGTACTTTCTCCTGTCACAATGCTAGAATGACTTGAACCAGTAATACCAGAATTCTGAGATGAACCTGTATATAATTTATCAGCAGGACTTGCAGGTATTGTAACAATTGCCCTACTAATTGAACCATCAGCTGTCGCATTTTGTCCACTTAAAACATAATTCCCTGCATCTGCTCCTGTTAAAGTTAATCCTGTAATATTAATTATGTTGTCACCAGCATTAGCATTTGTATATTGAGCAGAAGCAAAAGTGATTCCTACTGTATCACCAGTAACTAAACCAGCACTTGTTCCTGCTGTTATACTAAACGTATTAGAAACATTTGTTGTTTCATCATACGTTTTGCTTGTATCACCATATATTAAATTTGCAACATTAAGTTCTTTAGGATTAATAGTAACCGTTACACAAGTTTCTGCTGCATTATATTCGTTCGTTGCAGCAATGCTAACTTTTACGCTATAATTACCACTATCAGTAGGAGTATCTTGAAGCTTTGTACCACTACAACTGTTTCCACTATAGTATTCATATGATACTTCTCCATTAAACTCTCCTTCTTCAAGAGTAACAGTTGGATTATCCAACACAACTGGTTTACCAGTATACGTTTTTTCTTGTGATACTAACACAATGCTTGATGTTGATTTATAAGTTCCATAAACAGGCATATGTTTAACAAATTCTTGAACAACTACGCCACCTTTAGTTACGGTAAATGAAAGATCCGTTGCTGTTGTTTTTCCATTCTTACTGTTTAAAGATATTTCAACATCTTTATCTTGATTTTTATTAAGTGTAAACACATCACTATATGTATCTTCAACTTTATCAACATTGGAATTATTCTTGTATACAAATTCAACATTGGAATTTGAACTTGTTATTTGAACAGTTATATCTTCTCCATTAACATCATCTGTACCATTTATGTTGCTAACGTTAGCAATAAAGTATGTCATATTATTCTTAACATAACTATCTTGATAATCAACAATAAGTGGTAAATCTCTTTCTCTTAAATCGCCTTCTACAGCAACTTTAACGCTTGCATAATGATTACTGAAAGATTCTTGTCCAGTTGCCTTATATGTAGCATTAGGATCTGTATCACTAATTAACACATCATCAGAAAGCCACATACGTAATTCATATGTTTTTGTTACTTCCGAAGTAGTATTGCTATTTATTGTATCTATCCAAATTTTTTGTTCATTGAAATCATCAAAACTAACGGCATCAAGGATTAAAGTTTTATTATTATTGGTATCAATTTCGGATAGATCGAAAACTAAATCTTTCGAATTAAAACGTATTTTATTACTATCGACATCATCATCACCATCATTTAAATGAATCTCGTAATAAATACTTTTATCGGTAGAAGTATTTTTACCATCAACTGTAAATGTGATGGTATTATCATTTCTACTTCGTGCCTCTTCTTTTGTTTGAGGAACAATATTAGTCAAATTAATTGAATCTGTTCCTTCATTAAGGGTTAAATAAAGATTACCCGTTATAATACTCTGTCTTGATCCTGTTTTTGTATAATTAAAAAAGGCATAACCTGTTCCTAATCCTAGAATTAGCGCTAGAACACCAAGTATACCAAATATTTTCATTTTCAATAAGTATTTACTTCTACTATTATCCATATACTTCTACACTCCTAATACCATTATATAACTATATCAATTATAACATTTTTAAAGAGAGCAGTAAAGTAAAAAAAGACTTTTTTACGTCTTTTTTTTTACTTGACACTTTATTAACAAAAAAAGCAAATTTATAACAAAAAAAATAGCTTTTTTTCCAAAATTTAAGATATAATTTTTCTAAAGAGGTGACTAAATGATTTTTGCAACGAACAATCCTAATAAATTAAAGGAATTACAAGCTATTTTTAACGATTATACCATTCAATCATTAAATGATTTAAACATCAATATCGACATTAAAGAAACAGGAAAAACATTTTATCAAAACGCTTTAATTAAAGCTAAAGCAATATATTATTTGACAAAAATTCCGACAATTGCTGATGATTCCGGATTAATTATTGATGAACTTAAAAATTGGCCAGGAATATATACTAAAAGAATTGAAAATGATGCCAAAAAAATAAATTTATCAAGAAATGAATATTTAATAAAAAAATCCAGTAAATTAAAGAATAAAAAAATAACTGCGATATGTTGTCTCGTTTATTATGATGGAAAAAGAATAATACGAGCAACTGGTAAAATGCATGGAACAATTACTGACAAAGAATATCCTGGTAACGGATTTGGCTTCGATAGTATTTTTAAACTAAACGATAAAAGAATTGTATCACAACTATCAAATGAAGAAAAAAACTTGCTTAGTCATAGATACCAAGCAAGTATTAAACTTAAAGAAAAATTAAAAAAAAGTTGAAACTAAAAAGTAAATTAAGAAAAAACAACAATAACAAAAGTTATCATTGTTGTTTCTAATTTTGATTTATTTTTTATTATCCTTTTTTCCATATTTAACCAATGTAAAATCAACATTCTTAGAAAAGTTATTATTCCTGCAAATAACACTATTTTCAATATCAAAAAAACTAATTAACTTTTTTAAACTCTACCTCATATTATTACAAATTCTTTTTAACATCTACTCATAAAATTGTCTATTATTTTTATATAAAGAAAAAGAGATTAACATATAAATCTCTACTTATGTAATAATAAAATCAATATAAACACTATAATAAATCTTTCTTTTTATTTTCCATTATTATCTTTCTTTTTAAAAACAATAAACTTACTAAATATATAGTTTAAGATAATTACTATTACTTGAACTATTATTTTAATAATCTTATCATCAAAATGTAATACACTAACAAAGATATACATAATTAACATTTCAATTAATAATGTCACAATCCTAGATGAGAAAAAAGATATAACTTCTTTAAATGAATTATTATTTTTAACTTTAAATACATATTTTTTATTCGTATAATATGCAAAAGATACCGCAACAATCCATGAGATAACTTCTGCAATTTGAAGTTCTATTTTATCTTGTGGATTAAGAAAAGTATGAGTAACAACAAAATATGTAACAATATTAATTAAAGTAGTCATACCTCCAATAATTAAATAACGAATAACCTCATCATATTTACAATATATTTTTTTTATTTTCTCTATCATCACTTATCCTCACATTACTTTCACGAATAATATAAACAGGTCTATTCTTTACTTCTAAATATGTTTTTGATAAATAAATTCCTATTATACCCATAAATAAAAATACCAAAGAAAACGAAAATAATATTATTGACAAAAATAAGTACGTAAATCCTATATTACTAAAAAATGAAACTATCAAAAGAATAATTGATATCAAAAAGAAAAGAAAACTACAGATAATAGGCAAAACTAAAGGTACCGTCGTATATCCTACTATTCCTTCAATAGCATATTTAAATAATTGCCAAAAAGACCACTTAGTTTTCCCCGCTACTCTTTTTATATTTTCATATTCAAACCACTTAACATTATAGCCAACAAAACTAAAGATTCCTTTAAAATAACGATTATATTCTTTCATTGAAAGTATTGTCTTGCAAACATCTTTTCGCATAAGACAAAAATCTCTTGCACCATCAACCATTCTTGTCTTACTCATCTTATTAATCATTTTATAAAATAACCTTGCAAAAAAACTTCTTACTTTTGGTTCACCGCTTCTCGTCACTCTCCTTGTTGCAACAATATCATAATTATTATCATTATCAAGAATATCCATCATTCGAGGTAATAGTTTCGGTGGATCTTGTAAATCAACATCCATTATTCCTATATAATCGCCTTTAGCATAAGAAAGTCCCGCATATATCGCTGCTTCCTTGCCAAAATTTCTTGAAAAAGATAAATATTTGATATGATTATCTTTTTTACTATAATCTTTTATTATCTGAAGCGTATTATCACGTGATCCATCATCAACAAAAATAATTTCTAAAGAATCAAGATTATTTTTAAAAACCTCTTTGATTTCTTCATAAAAGAATTTAATTGCATCTTCTTCATTAAAGCAAGGAACTACAACACTAATTTTTTTCATAATTTACACCTTTTCTTTTTTTATCTATTACTATTATACCAAAAAACAATACAAGCCCCAAGATTGAAATATAAAAACTTTTTAATATCAAACGATTTTGATAAACAATCTCAATATGATGATTTCCCATATTAATATCGCAACCTAAAAAATATTGATTAACTATTTTTGAATCAACTTTAACATTATCAACATAAATATCAAAGTATTTAGAATAATTAGTAGTGAAAGACAATATCCCATCATTCTTGATATAAGTATCAAAAGATATATGATTATCCTGAACATTAACATTTGTTAACGGAACATTCAAATTATCAACAATTTCTTTATAATCATCAAAGGAAACACTCAATAATTCGATATTATCAAAAGAATATGTACCATTATTATTAAAAGTAATGATAACTTCACCTTTTATATTATCATAATATCCCAAATTAATTAGTATATTATTATTTTCAATGTAATATGGCGTAAAATATTTATTCTCTTCACTTTCATAGAAACATAAATCATTAAGACAAACACTAACCATAAAATCATTTTTTCCAAATAATTTAATTAAAGAATCATTTTTATAGTTTATATTATTTATTGATAAATATAATTCACTACTATATACATTATCAAAACTAAGTATTAATTTTTCTTTACCCTTTTTCTCTATCATTTTATCAAAAGAGATATTCGCTTGATATGGGACACTCCTAATATTCGATAATTTTATTTCATCCTTTTTATCCGTAATACTATATTTCAATAAAGCATCTTCTTTTTCGATAGGTAATAATTCTTGATAATCTTCTAAACCAATAGAATCTGTATATAGATGTGCAAAAGATGAACCTAATTTATTCTCTAAAACATATGTTAAATTATTAAAATTTTGAATAACTTCATAACCATATGGATGATAATCTTTATTAGTAGTAATCAAATATCTATTATTTAATAATTCATTAATTTTAGTACGGTAATTAAACGTTTTAATTTCCTCATTCATGGTCATTTCACTATTTTCTAATTCTTTCGCTAAACTATAATAGTTTTTAGAAACAATAGAATAAAAGTATGATGTTGAATTATAATCATTAGCAAAGCCTAAATTATTTAAAACATATGGATAAACCATGATATTATAAAATCCTTTATCATAATCTTTGATATAATCCACTGCCTCTTTTAAATAAGGAATATTCCGATTATTATTTTCCCATAATTCCGTAGTATCACTATCAGCAAACTCATTAATATATCCGCCAAAATGACTATCATACATAAAATAAAAATTACAAAGAATACTAATAATTACAATAGACAATAAATACTTTTTCTTATGTAATAGGATATACATAAAAGTGAAAGCAAAAATAATCGCTACAATCTCTTGTATACTTATTTTAAAGCGTAGTAAAATTATAGCTAAAGTAAAGCCACCTATAACAAACATAATATAGCGAACATTTATTTTGTTTTTCTTTTCTAGTACTTCGATAGTGATAATCGCTAATACAAAAGATATTACATAAGCCCAACGATTATTAGGAAAAGACATGCAATCAAAAAGAGTACCAACAAATGGAATAAGTAAAGGTATAAACAAGATAATTAATAAAAGATACCAGATACTATTTCTTTTTTTATCTTTAATAAATTGTGGTAAAGTAATTAAAATGATACTCGATATACCAATAATACTCCAATTACCAGTATTATCGGTAGATATAAGTGATGCCAATAATCTTGGATAGTAATCAAAAGTATAAAAATATAAATTACTACTTGTTCTTGGTGAATTGATAAAACTTTCAAAAGTTGGAATAAGTACGATACTAGCCATCATAATACCAACTATGGCATAAAATAGTGCCATACATACTTTTTTTATAATCATTTTTTTATCAGAATAATTCTTATAAGCTAAAATAATACCATATATCATTACCACAACAGATAACATATATCCGTAATAAAAACTAGATAGAAAAAGAATAAAAACCATAACGATAAAAAAGATTTTTTTATCATTTAAAACTAATTTTTCAACGCTTAACAATAAAATAGGAAAAATTATCATTGAATTCAAAAAATATGGATGCCTTGCCATGGCAAAAAGAGAAAAAATAGAGAAAGAATACAATAATGCTCCAATAACAATATGATTATCCTCGTATTTTTTATCATTACAATAAAGAACAAATGCTAGTCCTGTTAAATATAGCCTTAAAAGAATAATTACTTCATAGGCAATATTTAAATCATAATTTTTAAAAAACACAACGATAAAAGATGGAAAATCCCCTAAAATATAGTACGTAAAATTAGCGAATAAATCCATTCCATAGCCAACATTCCAAAAGAAAATATTAAAATTACCTTGTAAAAAATTCTTTAATAATCCTAAATTAACTAAATGCTGATCTAATCCATCAAAACTAACATTGATCCAAACAAAACTTTTATTATTCAAATAGAAAAACAATATTATAAAGGAAATAATAATTAAATAACAACCACTATACTTCGATATTTTTTTTATTAATCTATCATTCATATAACACCTAATTACTTATCTCTTTAAAATAATTATATTTTAAAACTAAATCATTCTTTTTAATTAAGTATTCCGCATAACTATTTTTTTCTTCAAGTAAAGTCTCTGATATAGTTTTATTATTAATAACTTTATCACCTGCTACATAATAATTGCCATCATACCATGATAAATCTTGGAAAATAATCATTGATTTATAACTATTATCCAATATATCTCCCCCGATATACCACTTTTTATTATAAGTAACACCCATTAAATTTAAGAAAGTAGGAAGAATATCTAATTGACTATTTGTTTTCTTAACCTCTTCTTTTTTCATTCCGGCACTCCAAATAAAGAATGGTGTTTTATTTATTAAATTGTTATCAACATCTTTACCATTTCTTTTCAAAATCTCGGTATCTGATACCGTGTATAAATAGTGATCAGCATATGCAAAAATAACTGTATTATTATATAATCCATTATCTTTCAAGCCTTCCATTAATAAGCCAACCATATAATCTGTTTCTTTAGCTTGTCTTTTAATACAATCTTCTTCACTCATATTAAGACTATCATAAAACTCTGTTATTTCTGAATACTTCATATCACTAATAACATCTTTATAATCGATATCTAATAACTGTCTACATGCACTATGACTAGATGTAAATGGCATGTGATTAGTATAAGTAATAATGTAACTAATCGTTTTCCCTGCTTTTTTAAATAATTCATCGTAAAAAGTTTTATTTAAAACAAGTTCCCTATCTAATTGATAAGAATTATCGGTATAATCACCAATATCCATTAATCCTAAATAATTATCATAACCCCAATTATAATAGTTAATGCCTCTACTATAATATTCTTTAGTATTCATATGTAAGGCAATCGTACTATAATCACGTTGCTTCATCAAATTAGCCATAGAATAAGGATAATCATTTTTATTTAAAGTATAAGCATTCATTGGAAAAGTATATGGTGTAGTATAACCTGTATTAACCATAAATTCTGAATTAAAAGTACTTCCACCACCATTATTAAATGAATAATGATTAGTAAAATTAATAGAGTTATCCAATAGTTTATATGTATTAGGCATTATTTCTTTGGTTAAAAGCCAATCATCAATTCCTTCAAGTTGCAAAAAGATAACATTTTTTCCTTTAAATTTACCTGTATATTTATTTTTATTAAAACTATCATTAACACTTGAAAAAGTATCATCCAAGAAATTACCTTCTGTCTCACTTTTCTTAGGAATTGGTTTGATATAATTAACATAAAAATCACGAACTGTATATTCAAATATTCCCGTAAGTGCCATTCCTTTATTACTATCATTAAAGTTATTATAAACATTTCGAGGATTCTTCCAAGTATCCCAGGTAAGCTCAAAGTTAGCAGATCCTAAAAATAGTTTGGCTACAATATGTAAAATAATAAAGATTATTGAAATTTTAAAAATATTTTTCTTACTATATTTTACATTACGTGGATAAAATTTCATTACAAAAAAATAATTAATTACTAAAATAAAGGCTACTATATAAACTAGAATATTACAATTCACTATTGCATCAAAAAAATAATAACTGCCTTCATGAGCTAAAGCCATAATTGAAAAGCTAAAGAAATTCCCTATTGTACTATAATATATATTTTGAACTAAATAAATGATTAAAAAAACAAAGTAAAAAACACTATATACCCTTCTAGTATACTTAGAATTAATATTTAAACAAATACCAATAAATAAAACAAGATATGCTAAAGAAAATAGTCGTGGTGTAACTTTGAATAACGGATAAAAACTAATATTATGACCAAACAATCTTGTCGCTATATCAATTATTATGAACGGTAAAGCCATCAATAAAATTTTTAAAATATCTTCCCTTTTTATATATTTCCATATTCTTTTTAACAATAATTTTATTTTTCTTTTCTTTCCTTTTTCTTTGAAAAAAGATATAATTGTCTTTTTTATTTTGGAACAATTATTTTTTATTTTTTTAGTATTATCTTTAACATTTTTCTTAAATCTATTTATCATACAACCACCACTTCTTAAACATATACATTATAGCTTAATATATAAAAAAAAGCAATATTCACTGATAATGAATACCGTTTTAAGTTTTAGAAAGAGTTAGATGTTTACACTAAGTAAACGTGAATAAATATTATCAGTATTTACTCTAACTATTATCATTATGAGTTTTCTTCTCTCAAAAACAATTGGTTGTACTTAGTAGTCGATAAGACTAATTCTCACCCCACAAAGAGAGAACAAATAATTATAGAGTCCATAAATGATAATTATTGATTCTTTCTTTATTACTAAGCAATTTTATTATACAATATAACCTTAAGATATTCAAGTATTTTTTTAAAACAAAAAATGACATTCTCTGATAAAGAACATCACTTCGAGTTTAGAAAAAACTGTAACAGTTCAAATTAATATAAATATCAATAAAAACTTATAAAATAAATATTATCAGTATTTACCACAGTCTCTTATCATTTGAGTTTAACTTTCTCACAAACAATTGCTTTGTCTCGAGGCGATAATTACTATAAAAATAGTTTTTCTTACCAACGAGAAGTCAGTGAACCATTCTACGTACCATAAAGGTACAGCTATTAAAAAATAGCGAATAGTCATAAGACTATAGATTGTAATAAAATACAATCGAGTATCATAAAGATACTAACAGTAGTATAGGTAACAAAGACCAACTACAGATTCAATAATAAGTAAAAATACTTATTAGAATCAAAACAATAAATAAAGTAGATATTAATTCACTTGACAACCCTTATTATCAAGACATTATTATTATATGATATATTTTTTCAAAATGCAACACTTTTTTTGAATTTTTTTATTTTTTTTGTAAAGTTGTTGCTATACCTTATTTTTAATACAAAAATAATTTTATGAATCTGATAAATTGGGATTAAACTCTTCTAAATTTCCATCTTTATTCAAAATTTTATTGACTGCTTCACTTACTTCATTTAACTTTTCATCACATTGCTTAGACAATTTAAATGCTTCATTAAATTTCGTTAAAGCATCATCAAGAGCTACATTTCCACTCTCAAGTTCTCTTACGATATCTTCTAATTTTTTAATATTTTCTTCAAAATTAATTTTTTCTTCTTTTTCTTTTTTCACTTTAATCCTCCTATTTTCTTTACTAAAGGAATATCTCCATCTATTTTTTCTTTGATTGTTTTTTCACGATAAAATTCGTTATTTTCTAAATATATTCTTTCTTTAAATTCGCTATTTTCTTCATAAAAAACATATTTAGTTAAATTACCCTCATAAGTAATTAAAACATCTGATTTATTTTTCATAGTATTAATTTTTATTTCAAAAACATTAATATCAATGGTATTCTTTATTATAACAAATACATCATTAATATCATTAATAAAATTATTAGCATCTAATAAATTATTGATTAATAATTCTTTATCTAATGGTTTATCAAGTTGATTTATTGTTATATTATAACTTTCATTAGGAGTAACTAATTCAATAATTTTAACTTTTGAATAAGTCGAATTAAGATATTTTATACTCCTATCGATAATACTTCTTTCACCTTTTCGGTACAACCTTAACATAGGTATACCATTTTTGAAAGCATGATTAGAAAAAACGACTGTGTATGGCCAAGAAGGACATACTATCATTGTCTCATTTTTAACAAAATCAAGGTTCATAGAAACAAGAGATATGTCACATTTAAGACGTATTTCTAACATATTTTCACTATATATAATATCTTGAACGATAATCTCTTTGTATTCTCTTTCTAGATATTCCAAAATATCAGATAAAAATTTTTGTTCTTTTAAAACATGTTTAAATTTTTTTCTTATTTCATTATTTTTAAAATCAATCATTGTAAACATTTTCTACCACGCTCTCTATTTTACCATCATTTATCTCTGTAATTATCATGTTACCCTTTTTTACATCAGATATTTTAGTAATAATTTTATTATCCACTCTTGTCACACTATATCCCCTTTTTAATGTTGCAATAGGATTTAAAACTTCCAATTTAGAAAGCATATTTACATAATCATTCTTTTTATCATCAATTATTCTTTTCATACTTGTTTTTAATCTATTAATTAGTTCATTATAATTATAAGCTTTATCAGCGAATAAAAGTCTAGGATTTTTGAAAATTATACTACTATTGATTGTATTAATTCTTTCACTGTTATATCTAATAATCGCTTTAATACTATTAATTAATCGTTCATATAAGTGATCAAAATTTTGTTCTAGCTTTTCATATAAACTAATTGGATTTTTTAATACATAACTATTTTTTAAATTATCAAGTTTATCTTTACTATTCTTTAATTTATTATCCATACTTTTCATTAAACGTGTTCTAATTTGTCTTAACGTATCGATAACATCCGCTTTATTAGGAACAGATAGTTCAGCTGCTCCTGTTGGTGTTGGTGCTCGTAAATCGGCTACAAAATCACTAATCGTAAAGTCTATTTCATGCCCTACACCACTAATTATGGGTATTTCACTATCATATATCGCTCTTGCTACAATCTCTTCGTTAAAGGCCCACAAATCTTCGATACTTCCACCACCACGACCTAATATGATTACATCCAAATCATATGTATTAGCAAGTTTAATATTTCTTACAATATCATCTTTGGCATCAGACCCTTGAACAAGAGATGGAAAAAGAATTGTTTCTACACAAGGAAATCTTCTTTTAATAGTTGATAAAATATCCCTAATCGCTGCTCCCGTTGGGGCAGTTATAATACCTATCTTTGTTGGAAATCTAGGAATTGGTTTCTTGTGTTCCTTTTTAAATAATCCTTCACTTTCAAGTTTCTTTTTTAATTTTTCAAATTCTAAATACAAATTACCCAATCCATCAGGAACCATTTCTTCTACATATATTTGATATGTTCCACTCATCTCATAAACGGATATTCTACCGGATACTAATACTTTCATACCATCACTAGGAAGAAACGTTAAATTTTTGGCATTAAAAGCAAACATAATAGCCGAAAGAGACGATGTTTCATCTTTCAATGTAAAATATAAGTGTCCTCTTGTATGATGTTTAAAGTTACTAATCTCACCTTTTAAATGAATATTTTGTAGTTCAGCTTTAGAATCAAACATATTCTTAATAGCTTTATTTAAAGCAGATATCGTATAGTACTTAATATTCATCTTTATTCTTTAGTCTCCTCTTTATAAATTCTATCTAAACAAGCATTAATCATTTTTGTAACTTTTTCATCACTATATTTATGAGAAAGTAATAATGCTTCATTTATAGCCACTATCGCTGGTGTATCGGTATATAATAATTCATAAATACCAATACTTAAAATAGCTTTATCAATCTTACTTAATCTACTAATTTCCCAATCAATTAAATATTTATTTGCAAGAACAATAATTTCTTCCTGTTTTTCTCTTACTCCCTTAACTAGTAAATTAACAAAATCATTTTCTATTTCTAATTCTTCTTTAATTAAGTTATTAATATCATATTTTATTTTAGCATTATCAAGAATATATGTTTCATATAAAACTTTACTCGCTATTTCTCTTAATTCACTACGCGTCTTTCCCATAAACATCACCATTTAAATTGTACCAAATCATCTACATAAAGTCCATATTTTATGAGGATTTTAAAAAAAAAGAAGCATTTTAAGCTTCTAATCGATATTTTTTATATTATCATTATTATAAGTTAATCCTTCTTTTTTAATGACATCTTTAATATTATCGAGGGATGCTAATTCATTAATCTTCATTTCTAAACTTTCATTAGTTTTTTCTCGACTAGCAATCTCTTTTTTTAGTTTTTCAACTTCAAAATTAATCTCCGATAAAGTTGATTTAGTGAAAACAATCGATATTGGTGCTATTAGTAAAAGCACAATAGCAACTATATAAAGAACTTTTTCAAATCTAGATATTTTTAATTTCTTTTTCTTCTGCTTTTTCATAATAACTCCTTTTTATTTAATTCGTTCGATTATTCTTAATTTCGCTGAACGACTTCGATTATTCTCTTCTAATTCGGCATTACTGGCCGTAATAACCTTTTTATTAATTATTTCATAATCCGGTAAATATTCATCTGGAATGTTAGGTAAACCTCTTAAAGCAAGTGGAATATCCGTAACGCTTTTGAAAACATTTTTTACGATACGATCTTCTAATGAATGGAACGTAATAACAACCATTCTACCATCGACATTTAACATATCTAATGCTTTTCGTATTGATTCCTCTAAAATATCAAGCTCATGATTAACTTCAATTCTAATCGCTTGAAACGTTTTACGCGCTGGATGCGATTTAATTGTTTCTTTATATGGCATTGATTTTTTAATAATATCAACAAGTTCAAAGGTTGTTAATATTTCTTTTTTACGACGTTCTAATACAATATTTTTTGCGATACTTTTCGCATATTTTTCTTCACCAAAACGAAAGATAATATCACTTAATCTTTTCTCGTCATAAGTATTAACAACTATTCTAGCATTCAACGGATTATCTTTATCCATTCGCATATCTAAAGGTGCATCCTTATGATAACTAAAACCTCGATAATCTTCATCTAATTGTGGACTACTTACGCCTAGGTCGAAAAGTATTCCATCAATCTTTTTAATACCTCTTTTTTCTAATTCTTCTTTAATATAAAGAAAATTGGATTTGATAATTAAATAATTTTTGCCAATCTGGCTAAGTTTTTCGTTCGAATATTTAATGGCTTCATCATCTTGATCAAAGGCGAATAAGAACCCCTTCTTAACACGCTTTAGTATTTCACTACTATCTCCTGCAAATCCGACTGTTGCATCAACATAAATTCCCCCATCTTTTAAGTTTAAACCCTGGATGGATTCACTTTTCATTACCGTATAATGCATAAATCCTCCTATATGTTTAAACTTGAATCAAATAAATTTTCTGAGATATCCGACAAACTATCCACATTATTATTCATAAATTCTTCCCATTTAGCGCTTGACCATATTTCAATACGATTAATAACGCCAACAATGACTATTTCTTTTTCAAGATTTGCATAATCTAATAAATAGCTTGGAAGGACAACTCTTCCCTGTTTATCAAATTCTAAAAGAGTAGCACCACTAGTTAAAAATCTCGTAAAATTACGAGCATCACGCTTGGTAAATGGTAAAGTGTTTAATTTTTCCATAATATTTTCCCAGTTTTTTTCATTATACCCAAATAGGCAACCATCAAGTCCCCTGGTAATAACAATATTTTCTCCCATTTCACATCTGATTCTACTTGGAATGATTAATCGCTTTTTTTCATCAATATTATGTCGATATTCTCCGGATAACATCTTAATCACCACTTTTCACCACTTTGTGCCACACTTCACTATAATAGTACCATTAAATTATTAAAAAGTAAATCATTTAAAAATTTTTTTACACAGATTTACATAATTTTTACAAACAATATTTAAGATGTATATTTACTAATTTTTATATCAAAATAATTATGAAAGGATAAATATGGGAAATATAAAAATAAGAGATTATATAATTAACAATTTTAAAGAGGATGATGTTAATACTTTGCGTAATACTATTTCTGAATGTATCAAGGATGGTGATGAGGAAACTCTACCTGGTATGGGGGTTTTCTTTGAATTAATTTGGAATGGTTCTAACGAAGATGCACGAAAGAAAATGTTAGATACACTTTTTAAAGTTTTACAAAAAGAAAAACGATAAAAATCGTTTTTTTTATTACCAGCAATGTTCTTTACATGGCTTAGCATCATATGTACCCTGTGGGCTAGCTTCTGTTTGTGGTTGTTCTTCTAAAAAACTTGCTTTACTTATTTCTAATTCTTGTTTATTTTCAGCAGTAGCTTGAGCATTTTCGAGTTTTTCTAGTGCCGATTCAGATGGTAAATTTGATCCTGTTTCAGGACTTCCTTGGCCTCCTTGGCCTCCTTGACCTCCTTGACTTCCTTGGCTTGCCTGCCCGCTTTGACCTCCTTGACCTAATTGCTCAGATATCTGTTGTGATAAACCAGCAGCACTTTGTTGTTGACCAGCTAAATCGCTTCCTTGACCTCCTTCTTGGCCACCTTGTTGACCTCCTTGTTGACCACCTTGTTGACCTCCTTGTTGACCACCTTCTTGGCCACCTTGTTGACCTCCTTGTTGACCTCCCTGTTGTCCTCCTTGTTGACCTCCTTGTTGTCCTCCTTGTTGACCTCCTTGTTGGCCTCCTTGTTGACCT
>CACZNM010000025.1 GCA_902782535.1 uncultured Erysipelotrichaceae bacterium | reverse complement strand
TAATAATAGGACCAAATAAGAATGGAATGTGGAATACAGATTTTTATGGTGGCGATATAGAAGGTATTATAAAAAAGCTTGATTATATAAAGTCACTTGGCGTTAGTATTTTGTATTTAAGTCCGGTTGTATGTTCTCAATCTAATCATCGATATGATACAGCCGATTATGAAAATGTTGATTCATATGCTGGAAGTAACGATGATTTAAAAAGATTATGTGATAAAGCTCATGAAATGGGGATGAAAGTAATATTAGATGCTGTTTTTAATCATACAGGTAATGATAGTAAGTATTTTAATGAATATAATAATTTTAAGGAATTAGGAGCATATCAAAGTAAGAATTCCGAGTATTTCCCTTTCTATAGAAAATATATTGTAAATAATCATGTATATTTTGATTATTGGTGGGGAATGAGTAATTTGCCTGTTTGTGATGGTCATTCTAAGGAATGGCAACAATATATTTATGGCGACGGTGGAGTAATTGATAAATGGTTTTCATTAGGTATAGATGGACTTCGTCTTGATGTTGCAGATGAATTAACCGATGAATTTATTGAAGGGATAAGATATGCCGTTAAAAGAAATAAACCGGATGGTTTTATATTAGGAGAAGTATGGAAAAATCCAATGCGTATGAATCGTGGCTATATTGAATCAGGTCATGGAATGGATAGTGTCATGAATTATCCTCTTATCAATGCTTTAATTAGATATTTTAAATATAACGATACTTATTTACTAAATCAGGTAATTCATGAATTAATAAACGAATATCCTAAAGAAACACTTGATAGTTTGATGAATTTTACATCAACACATGATATAACAAGAGCGATTAATATCTTCGCATCTAATGAATTTCAATATAGTGGTGAATGGGCATGGAATTTAAATAATGATGATAGAAATTATCAAAAAAACTATAGATTATCTAAGGAAGAATATGAATTTGGTAAAAAGGTATATCAAGCTTATCTATATACCCTAGCCTTTCTTCCTGGCAATTTATCCATTTTTTATGGTGATGAAATAGGAATGCAAGGACTTGGTAATCTTGCTAACAGAAGGCCTTTTACTTGGGATAAAATGGACTTAGAATTATTAAATTATTTTAAGTATCTAGGTCAAATTCGAAATAAGGAAAAGTCTTTAGAAACTGCTACTTTAGAACCTGTTGATATAAATGATAAATTATTAATCTTTAAAAGAATAAAAGATAACATTGAATATTTAACTTATGTTAATAGAACAAATGATAAACAAAAAATTCATCTTTTGGATAGCTATTGTGATTCAAATGTTATCTCGAGATTAAAAGATTCTACTAGCAAAGAATTAAATGAATATGGTGGAATAACATTAAAGAAAGTTCGTTAATAATTATAAAATGTAGATTAGAAATATTGTATATGGTATACTATAAGTATTGTAGGTGGATATATGGAAAAGATAGATGTAAGAAGCAAGATAGATGAATTATATCAAGAATATTTAAGAAAGAAACTAGATTTAATCTTTAATGGTGCAAGTATTATAAGGGAAGATAGAGAAAAAGAAGAACAAAATGATTTTCAAATTGAATCTGTTGATGAAAATAATAGATATATAATTATTAAAAAAAATGGAAAATATAACATTATGGACATATATGGTCGGATATTAAGTCCAAATAAATGGTTTGATTTTGTATCAACTTTTAGAAATGGCTATGCTACAGTAAAAATAGAAGGAAAAGGTTGGAATTATATCGATACCAATGGTCAACTATTATTTAAAGATTTTTGGCTTAATTATTTAAGGGATTTTTACGAAGGCTATGCGTTGGTATATAAGTGGGATAATCGTGAATGCTATTATGTTGTAGATATCTTTGGAAGATTATATCCAGAAAGACCAATATATGATGAGGATGAAGCATGGGCATTTCTTCAAAAGATAAGAGCAAATAGTAAGTATAAATATATTTCAGGGAATTTTATAAAGGGATATAAAGGAGAAGTGATTTGTTGTACAAAGGATTTAAAAGATTACGAAATCCAAAAGGTATTATTGGGATTTAAATGTAGCAATACAAAAGTTAATGATAGTTATATTATTAAATATCAACCCATTAAAGTATTTGGAATAAGATACACATTATGTTTAAAAAAAGAAGACATATATTTATATGATCGAATTAATAATGAATATAAGCTTTTTGGTAATATATCTAATATCGAATTTGATGATAATTTTATCTTTGATAAGAAAAATAATAAAGTATATTTAATCTATGAAAATAAAATGATAGAGATTACAGAATATTATAATAAGTATTTAAAGAATAAAGATAGTATAAGTATAAATAGTGGAATAACAGATATATTAACAAGAGAAGATTTTTCACTAAGAAACATGGAAGAAATAGATAAATTAATACAAGAAGACAAAGAAAAAATGCGAAAACAGATGTTGGCACAAGAAGCTACAAGAAAACAACGAAATTTAGAGGAAGCAAAGAAAAAAGCTCAAGAAGAAGAAAAGTTAAGAAGGGAAAATGAAAAGAAAGAACTTGAAAATCTCTTAAATGTAATAAAAAGATTAAAAGAATTAGAGCGAGAAGGTGTCTATGAGAAAGTAACTCTAGAAGAAGATGATATATTTATTGAAGTAGAAGATTATAAAGAAATAAATAAGTTTTATATCGAAACAGGGTTATTAAGACATATAGATTTTAGTAGAATATCATTAAATAATGTCAAAATAGATGGAATAGATTTCCGGGGATGTAATATAGTATTAAAACCACAAGAAGTATATGAAAAAGATTTAAAAAACTGTAATTTTGAAGGGATATATATCAGTCCATTAATGAATTTTACTGGAGTAGATATAAGAGGGAGTAAATTTAGTGATGATAGTGACCCGAAGACAATAGATGGAAAAAATATACATTTTAAAGATGCGATATATGATGAGACAACAACATATAATGGAATACCGTTTACCAAAATATATGGAGAATGTAGGAATAAACCAAGAAAGAATAAGTAAAGCAAGGTAATAATATCTTGCTTTTATTGTATAATTAAATAAAATATGATATTCTAATAATGATAATAGGTGTGGATATG